>CALWZL010000025.1 GCA_944385995.1 uncultured Faecalibacterium sp. | reverse complement strand
ACTCTGATTGCAAAGCAGATTATTATTCAGTTCTGAAGGCACGTCCTTCTAAAAGAGAATAGAGATGTCTGGACAAAAGACAGCGAAAGTTGTATAATAATCCAGACAGCCGGTGTCAATGACGGTGAGGTCCCACCTGTTCCCATTCCGAACACAGAAGTTAAGCTCACTTGTGCCGAAGATAGTTGGCTGGACACGGCCTGTGAAAATAGGTAGATGCCGGCTTCTCTAAAAACCCCCTGAGGAAAATCCTCAGGGGGTTTCTCGTTGTACGGGATTATGATGCGGCAAAATTTCTCGGTCTGTCTGCAAAAGCTGAGCGACCGATCCATATTATTGCTTTTGCTTTTTGTAATGTTCCAGCACAAAGCCGAGGGCACCCACGGCCGACAGGATGCCGTAGATATTCACCATATGGCTGCCGAAGGGTTGCCACGGGGTTAACTGGAAAAAGTCGATGATAAAAATGCAGGCGAACAGGAGTGCCGTGAGAATGACCCAGCCGAACACAATATACTTTTGTTTTTTGGACAGATGGGTCATCGCTTTTCCCTCCTTTCAAAGCAGAAACCGGAGCAGGATGTAGACCCAAAGGGTGGCCGCGGCAATGCCCAGGACAGCATAGAGAAGGAATTTGCCTTTGGGAACAGGGGCGTTTTCTTTTTCGGCCCGCACCAAATCCTGAACCATAAAGGTTTTGGCGGTGCTGAGCCCGCCGAAAGCGAAAACCGTCCAGGTCCCGAAGGGCTGCCAGGCTGTGAAGCCGCCAAGGCCAATGACGAGAATGGACAGAATCATTCCGGCGGCAGCGACGCACAACAGGAGATTGAGCCGCTTGCGCCAGCTTTGATAGATGGATGGATTGGACATGGTATGTCACCTCTGGATGATACAGATGGGATCTGCGGTCGGTTTACCCCTGCATGGGAAGGACCTCCTTTTCTGAAGGAAATGGCAGTAAAGAAATCTTTCAAGTCTATTATAATAAAAACAGGTTGAAGATACAATGAAAAATGCACTTGCAGCGATGTATTTCAGCCAGCCGCAGCGTCCCCTTCCGGTTTTCGGACCGGAAGGGGATTTTTTGTCCGTGCCTCTTGACAATGCTGTGCTGATTGAATATAATGTACTTAGTCAATAAGTACATTAAAGCACGAAGGAGGGGCGCTGTGGAAATCATCATCAGTTCCAATACAGGCAAGCCGATCTATGAGCAGATCACTTCTCAGATCAAGGCCATGATTATGAGCGGTGAGCTCAAGACCGGCGACCCCATCCCGTCCATGCGGGCGCTGGCCCGGTCCATCCACGTCAGCGTCATTACGGTCCAAAAAGCCTACGAGGATTTGCAGCGGGACGGCTTCATCGAGACAACGGTGGGGCGGGGCAGTTTTGTATCGGCACAGAACAAGGATTTTTACCAGGAAGAACAGCAGCGGCAGGCCGAAGAACATTTGCAGGCTGCCGCCGACATTGCCCGGACCAGCGGCATTCCGCTGGAAACACTGGTCAATGTCCTGACACTATTTTACCAGGAGGGCGAGTGAGATGGATGCGATCTTAGAGGTAAAGGATCTGACCAAGCATTACGACGGCTTCACACTGGATCATGTCTCCTTCACGGTGCCGGGAGGCTGCATCATGGGTCTGATCGGCGAGAACGGCGCTGGCAAGAGCACCACCATCAAGGCAGTTCTGGACCTGATTCACCGGGACGAGGGCAGCGTCACCTTTTGGGGGCAGGAACTGGCCGCCGCTCCCGATCGGAAAGAGGACATCGGGGTGGTGTTTGACGGGATCAACTTTTATGAGACGCTGACCCCTGTCCAGGTGGGCAACATTCTGCGGGCAGCCTACCGGCGTTGGGATGATCGCCTCTACAAGAGCTATCTGGAGCGCTTTTCCCTGCCGGCCCACAAGGAAATCAGGGGGATGTCCAAGGGAATGAAAGCCAAGCTCTGCATCGCGGCGGCCCTGAGCCACCGGCCCAAATTCCTGATTCTGGACGAGGCCACCAGCGGCCTGGACCCGGTGATGCGGGATGACATGCTGGATGTCTTTCTGGAGTTTGTCCAGGACGAGGAACACAGCATTTTGATGTCCTCCCACATCACCACCGATCTGGAAAAGGTGGCGGATTATATCACCCTGCTCCATCAGGGGCGGATGCTGTTCTGCAAGACAAAAGACGAGCTGCGCTACCACTACGGCGTGGTCCGGTGCGGCGCGGCTACTTTTGGACAGATGGACAGCGCCGATGTCCTGGCCTGGCGGAAAGAGGCCTACCAGTGGGATGTCCTGGTGCCCGACAAGGAAAAGGCCCGCCGCCTGTACAAAAACGCTGTGGTGGACGACGCCACCATCGACGATATCCTTCTTCTGTATGTGAAAGGGGAGCGGTCCAAATGAAAAGTCTGGTGCTGAAAGACCTGTACAACATCGGCCACAATGCAAAATCCATGCTGTTTATCCTGGTTGTACTGGCTGTGGGGCTGGTGCCTACCTCCGGCGCAGGGGGATACATGATAATGTGTGCCGTTTTGTGCAGCATGATGACGGTCACCACCTTTACTTTTGACGATATGGCCGGCTGGACCCCCTATGCTCTGGTGATGCCGGTGACCCGTCGGGAAATCGTCCTGGCCAAATATCTGGTGCTGGCGGTGTTCTGCACCGTGGGCGACCTGTTTGGCCTGGCAGCGGGCGGCGTCTGCGGCTTTGTGATGGGGGAGTACACCGTGGGCCCCCAGGCCTTTGCCGAGCTGGCAGTCCTGGCTCTGGCGGGCTGGGCGGTGGCCTTTGCCATGGGCAGCGTGGCCATCCCGCTGGTGTACCGGTTCGGCGCAGAGCGGGCCCGGGTGTTGCTGCTGGTGGCCTTCCTGATTCCGGCGGCTCTGTGCGCCGCAGTGTATGGCCTGCTGTGGGCTGCGGGCGTCCCGGTCAGTGAGGGGATGCTGACGGTGCTGCTCTGCGCCTCGCCCCTGCTGGCCCTGGTCTGGGGTGCGGCCATGTATCGCGTAGCCTGCGGCATCTTTGCCAGGGCGGAATGCTGAACCCTCAAAACAAACAATGCCCCCGCCTTTCCTGTCATGGAAAGGCGGGGGCTGTCTTTGTGTAGTGGGGTCAGTTGTCGTCCATCTTCCGCAGGCCGATGACCTGGGAGACGGGCAGCGAGAAGCAGATGGCGCCGGCCTTGGTGCCTGCGCCGGTGGTCTTGTTGATGGCGGTCATGATGGCGGCTTTCTGCTGGGCGGTGGCCACAATATACAGAATGTCCTTTTCTTCCGCCAGAGAGACGCCGAAGAATTTTTCGGCCTGTTTGGTGCCGGTGCCGCGGGCGTGCAGGACGGTGCCGCCGCCTGCGCCGGCCGTCCGGGCGGCGTCCATCACCGCATCCGAGTAACCCTCGTTCAGGACGGCGATGATGAGTTCATGCTCAAAGTGCATGTCGGGCGCGCCCCCGGCGGGGGTTTTGTTGCCGGTGAGATATGCCAAGGTTCTCCCTCCTCCTACGCTTTTGATGGGGACAGTCAGCATAATGCCGTTGCCCGGGATGTCCATAAACAATTTCCGTTTGGCGGCGCGGATCAGCTGACGGGTGCGTTCGCTGTCTGCCACCGTCGAGACGATGGCTTTTTCGGTGCTGGACAGGCCGTAAATGGACAGCTGTTCGCTGGTGGCGGTGCCCTTGCCCAGCATGACAAGGCCCATATTCAGCTCCAGGCTCTGGAACAGGGAGGACAGCTCCTGAATCTGGTCCCGGTCGGTGATGCTGATGACATAGTTCAGTTCCATTCAGGCCACCTCCTCCCACAGTTCGATGATTTCGTCGTCGCCATAGGCCGGCAGGGGCTGGGCGGCAGGAGCCACCGAGCGGCGCAGCTTGATGACGTAGATGGCGCCCATCACCTGGACGGTGATGAGAGGCATCATGGCCACCAGGGCCACCAGGCCAAAGGCGTCGGTCATGATATTGCCCCCCAGCACATTGCAGGCGCCCATGGCGAAGGGGAGCATAAAGGTAGCGGTCATGGGACCGGAGGACACGCCGCCCGAGTCAAAGGCGATGGCGGTAAAGATGGGCGGCACCACAAAGGTGAGGGCCAGGGCGATCAGGTAGCCGGGGATCAGAATCCAGAGGATGGGAAGGCCGGTCAGCACCCGGAGCATGGCCAGGCCGTTGGCGGTGGCCACCGCAATGCAGAGGCTCAGGCCCATGGCCCGGGCCGAGATGGCGCCGCTGGTCAGGTCCTCCACCTGTTTGTTCAGGACGTGGACCGCCGGCTCGGCGTTGATGATAAACCAGCCCATCAGGATGGCCAGGGGCACCAGCAGGAAGCCCATCCCCTGGGCCACCATCTGGCCGCCCAGCACATAGCCCAGCGAGGAAAAGCCCACGTTGACGCCGGTCAAAAACAGCACCAGGCCCACATAGGTGTAGACGATGCCCACCATAATCCGGGCCAGCTGGGGTTTGGCCAGATGGAGGGCGGCAAACTGGAACACTAGAAAGAAAACAAAGATGGGAGCCAGAGCCGAGGCCACTTCCAGCATGTAGTCGGGCAGGGCCTCCAGATAGCCCCATCCCAGGCTCATGGAGTCCTCAAATTCGGCGATCACCATGCTGGAAGAGCCGGTGCTGTCGGGATAGAGGAAACCCAGCAGCAGGACGGCCAGGATGGGCCCGATGGAGCACAGTGCCACCAGACCAAAGCTGTCGTCCTTGGCTTTTTCGTCGCTGCGGATGGAGGCCACGCCGACGCCCAGAGCCATCACAAAGGGGACGGTCATGGGGCCGGTGGTGACGCCGCCCGAATCAAAGGACACCGACAAAAAGTCGGGGTCGGACAGGGCCGTCAGGGCGAACACTGCCCCGTAGAAGACCAGCAGGAGCCAGCGCAGGGGGATGCCCAGCAGGATGCGGATCATGCTGACCATCAAAAACAGTCCCACGCCCACCGACACGGTAAAAATCAGGGCGGTGCGGTCGATGCCGGGGACGTTGGTGGCCAGGATCTGCAGGTCCGGTTCCGCCACCGTAATCACCACCCCCATGATGAAACTGAGGATGAGGATCAGCCAGAGCTTGCGGGATTTGGTCAGCCGTGCGCCGATCAGACTGCCGATCTGGCTCATGGACTGCTCGGACCCCAGGGTGAACAGGGCCATGCCGACGATAATCAGGGCGGTGCCCACCAGGAAGGCCAGCATCAGGCCGGAACCCACCGGCACGAAGAAAAAGCAGAGGACGCTGACGATCAGCGCAATGGGCAGGACCGAATCCACTGCTTCCTTCAGTTTTTCGTAGAGTGCGTTCTTTCGGATCAAATCGTTTCTCCTTTCCTGAAAAAGTCGTGTGTGCGGTTACTGTAAAGTATATCATAGTTGTCCGGGGATGGCAAACGGAATGGAAAAATTGTCTCCTTCATAGAATACAGCGAATACAGCAAAAAAGCGTTTGCTGTCCAAAACCGGCCTGCCTGCAAAAGTTTGCCTCCGGGGAAAGATTGCCCCTTGACACCGGCTTTTGCCTGTGGTAAAATCATCGGGTAAAGAAAGCAGCTACGGCCATGCCGCGCTCGCCTTGCGGGTCCTTTTTCAGGCCCCGGGCTATACCGGAATCCAGCCCATCTCGTTTGGGCTGTGTTTTTGTGTGGGTTTGTGCGCGGCTGTCTGAGCAATCGGATGGCCGCGTTTTCTACGTTGACTTGATGGATTATTGTTTGGAGGTGTATCGACAATCGCTACCACTGGAAAATCGAAGGAACTCGAGATCAACGGCCAGATCCGTGATCGCGAAGTTCGCCTGATCGGAGCAGACGGCGCACAGATGGGCGTCGTCAATATCCAGGCGGCCATGCGCGCCGCAGAGGAAGCCGGGCTGGATCTGGTCAAGATTGCACCGCAGGCCAAGCCCCCTGTGTGCAAGCTGCTGGATTACGGCAAGTACCGCTTCGAGCAGCAGAAGAAGGAGAAGGAAGCCAAGAAGAACCAGAAAGTGGTCGAGGTCAAGGAGACCCGCCTTTCCCTCAATATTGACACCAACGACTTCAATACCAAGGTGACCCAGGCTGCCAAGTTCCTGGCCGCCGGCCACAAGGTCAAGGCCTCGATTCGTTTCCGTGGCCGCGAGATGGCGCACAGCGCTCTGGGCGCAGACGTGCTCAAGCGCTTCGCCGCTGCACTGCCGCAGGCGTCGATGGATAAACCGCCGGTCCTGGAAGGGCGCACCATGTCCATTCTGTTGACCCCAAAACCCAATAAGGACTGATTTTTAGGAGGATACCGAAAATGGCTAAGATGAAACTGAAGACCCATTCCGGCGCGAAAAAGCGCTTTAAGCTCACCAAGAATGGCAAGATCAAGCGCGGCCACGCCTTCCGCAGCCATATCCTGACCAAGAAGACCACCAAGCTCACCCGCGGCTACCGTCAGCCCTGCTACGTCGACAGCACCAACGCCGCTACTCTGAAGCGGATGCTGCCCTACGGCTGATTGTCCCGTCTGTGTGTGACAGGACCTGAGATTTGATCGTTAAAAGGAGATAGAAAAAATGGCACGTATTAAAGGCGCTACGATGACTCACAAACGTCGCAAGAAGATGCTCAAGCTCGCTAAGGGCTTCTACGGCTCCAAGAGCAAGCATTTCAAGATGGCCAAGCAGCAGGTCATGAAGAGCGGCAACTACGCTCTGGCTGGCCGCCGCATGAAGAAGCGTCAGTTCCGCAACCTGTGGATCTGCCGCATCAACAACGCTGTCCGTCCCCTGGGCATGAACTACTCCACCTTCATGGCTGGCCTGAAGAAGGCTGGCATCGAGCTGAACCGCAAGATGCTCAGCGAGATGGCCATCAACGATCCGGGCAGCTTCGCCGCTCTGGTCGAGAGCGTCAAGAACGCCTGATTAAAGCTTATCCAGACGCCCGCGCGTATACGCGGGCGTCGATTTTGTATGTGTTGGAATGCAAGGCCCTGAACGCCTGGCAGGCAGACAGAACAGGGCCCGAGCCCTGCCGCGGCACCACCGCCCGGCGGGACGGCCCTGTTTTTGTTTTCCTGTCTGCCGCGTGAGGAGGATGACCATGGACGAAAAGATCACCAGCCGGGACAACGCCAGGATCAAATATGCCTGCCGCCTGTCTGCCAGCGCGGCATTCCGCCGCAGCGAGGGCCGCTTTTTCGCCGAAGGGCGGAAGCTCTGCCCCGAGCTGGCCAAGGGCGCAGAGCTGGAAACCCTGTTCTACACCGCCGCTGCGGCTGAAAAATGTCCCGCGCTGGCCGGCCTGCCGGGAGAGCATTTCCTGGTGGAGGACCATGTGGCGGACAAGCTGGCAGGCGTCCCCGCCCATCAGGGGGTGTTCGGGGTGTTCCGCACCCCCGTCCACACCCTGGACGAGGTGAAGGCCGGGGGCCGGTATCTGGCTCTGGAGTGCGTCCAGGACCCCGGCAACGTGGGCACCCTGCTGCGCAGTGCGGCGGCCTTTGGGTTTGACGGGGTGATTTTGTCGGAGGGGTGCGCCTCTCCCTACGCCCCCAAGACCCTGCGGGCCTCCATGGGTGCGGCGGTGCGGATGCCGGTGGTGGAAGCAGGGGAGATGCCCGAAGTCATCGCCCAACTGCGGGCCAAAGGCATTGAGTGCCTGGCGGCCGCCCTTTATAACTCTCAGCCCCTGGGCGAAGCCCAGACGGTGGGGCCCGGCGGGGTCTGCGTGGTGATTGGCAGCGAAGGCCAGGGTCTCACCGAGGCCGCCATCGCCACCTGTGACCGGACCGTCCGCATTCCCATGACCGACCGGGTGGAGAGCCTCAACGCGGGAATTGCCGGCAGCATTTTGCTGTGGCATTTCCGGGGGGCCGGCCTGTGATTCCCCTGGACGAGGGGGAACAGCTGGGCTTTTTCCCGCAGGAAGAAAAGCCCGCGCCCCTGCTGTGCTGGCTCTGGCTGGCCCACACCATGGGCCCGGCCAATCCCCACGCGGAACGGGTGATCGACTGGTGCGATGACCCCGTCCAAATCTGGGAGGAGCGGGACACCTTGGCCTTTCGGAAGGCGGCAGGCCCGTCGGCAGCCCGCCGGGCCGTGATCTCCGGCAACACCCCCTGGTCCTTCCGGCCGCTGGCGGCCCGCTGCGAAAAGCTGGGCATCCAGATTCTGACCTATGACCATCCCGACTATCCGCTGGCCCTGACCCGGATTCCCGACCTGCCGCTGGTCCTCTACTGTACCGGCGATCCGTCCTGGCTCAATGCGCCGGGCCTGGTGGGAATGGTGGGCAGCCGCCGCCCCGACAACTATGGCCGCTGGGGCGCTTCAGCTCTGGGCCGGGACCTGGCCCGGAGCGGCGCGGTGATTGTCAGCGGTTTGGCCGACGGCCTGGACAGCGAATGCCACCGGGCCGCCGTGGAGACAAACGCCCCCACCATCGGGGTCCAGGGGGTGGCCATTGACCGGACCTATCCCGCCGCCAACCGCCATTTGCGGGACAAAATAGAGGAGTACGGCTGCGTGATTGGGGAATATGCCCCCGGCGAGGAATATGCGGCCAAAATCAGCTTTTTGCAGCGGAACCGATTGATTGCGGGTCTGGTTCAGGCCCTGGTGGTGGTGCAGGCCCGGGAAAAGAGCGGCACCATGTCCACCGTGGCCCACGCCGAGCGGTATGGCCGCCCGGTGTACGCCATGCCCGGCGATGCCAACCGGGACAACTCCTGCGGCACCAACCGGCTGATCCAGACCGGACGGGCCAGAATGATCCTTTCTGCTGCGGATCTTGCGGCGGAGTTGGGGCTGTCGGGGCCGGCGGCATCTCCCGCCGGGGCGGCGCCCCTCTCAGAAAAAGAACGCCGGGTGCTGGCCTGCGTCAGGCGGGAGCCCAGGAGCGTGGAAGAGCTGGCGGCCGACTGCGGCATGGAGGCGGGGGCCCTGTCGGCGGTGCTGATGGGGCTGGAACTGTCCGGCCGCATCCAGTCTCTGCCGGGCCAGCGGTACAGCCTGTTCTGAGGCATCCCCTCAAATGAGAAGATCGCGGCCTTTGAAAAGAGGCCGATTTGAAATAGATTTTCAGCCATCTGGATATAGTATTGCAAGAACGCCCCGGGTCCCACCGACCCAAGACAGGGGCAGATCGAGGTAAGAGAAAGAATGGCGAAACTGGTTATTGTGGAATCGCCTGCCAAGGCGAAAACCATCGGCAAATATCTGGGCAAGGATTACGAGGTGACGGCCAGCATGGGCCACATCCGGGACCTGCCCACCTCCCAGCTCGGCATTGATGTGGAGCACGGCTATACGCCCCAGTACATCAACATCAAGGGCAAGGAGAAACTCATCAAGGAGCTCAAATCCAAGGCCAAAAAGGCCGACGGCGTCCTCCTGGCCACCGACCCGGACCGGGAGGGCGAGGCCATCAGCTGGCACCTGGCCAACCTCCTGGGCATCGACCCCAAGGAGCCCAACCGGGTCACCTTTGACGAGATCACCAAGAAGGGGGTCAAGGAGGGGATGGCCCATCCCCGGCCCATCGACGAGGATCTGTTCAACGCCCAGCAGGCCCGCCGGGTCCTGGACCGTCTGGTGGGCTATAAGCTGAGCCCCTTCCTGTGGCGAAAGATTCGCCGGGGCCTGTCGGCGGGCCGGGTCCAGAGCGTGGCGGTCCGGCTGATCGACGACCGGGAAAAGGAAATCGAGGCCTTTGTCCCCGAGGAATACTGGAACGTGGATGCCACCCTCTCGGCCGGCGGGAAGAAGTTCACCGCCCGGCTGGCCTCGGACGCATCGGGCAAAAAACTGCTGCCCCACAACGAGGCCGAGGCCCGGGCCATCGAAAAAGGCCTGGACGGCGCCAGCTATACCGTGGGCGAGCTCAAGCGGGGCAAGCGGACCAAACAGCCCACCCCCGCCTTTATCACCAGCACCCTCCAGCAGGAGGCCTCCCGGCGGCTGGGCTTCACCGCCACCCGCACCATGCGGGCCGCCCAAACCCTCTACGAAGGCGTGGACATCGCCGGTCACGGCACCGTGGGTCTGATTACCTACATGCGTACCGACAGTCTGCGGATTTCGGACGAGGCTGTGGCCGCTGCCAAGGAATATATTGCGGGGGCCTACGGGGAACAGTATATCTGTCCCTATAAGCGCACCTGGAAGACCCGCAGCGCCACCGCTGCCCAGGACGCCCACGAGGCCATCCGGCCTTCCATGCCGTCCCTGACCCCCGACGAGGTGGACAAGAGCATCTCGGGGGACACCGCCAAGCTGTACCGGATGATCTGGAGCCGCTTTATGGCCAGCCAGATGGCCGACTGCCAGATGGACACCGTCTCGGTGACCGTCTACGCCGGCAACTACCGGTTCAAGGCCAGCGGCTTCACCGTTACCTTTGACGGCTTCACGGCCCTGTATGAAGAGGCTGTGGAGGACAAGGAAAAGAAGGAGACTGCCCTGCCGCCCCTGGAACAGGGCCAGGAACTGAAACTGGTCCAGCTCAAGAGTGAGCAGAAGTTCACCCAGCCCCCCGCCCGCTATACCGAGGCCTCCCTCATCAAGGCCCTGGAGGAAAACGGCATCGGCCGCCCCTCCACCTATGCCCCCATCATCACCACCATCATCGACCGCGGCTATGTGGAGCGGGATCAGAAAAAGCTCAAGCCCACCCCGCTGGGCCGGACGGTGGACAGCCTGATGCTGGAACAGTTCCCCCGGATTGTGGACGTGGACTTCTCGGCCCAGATGGAAAAGAATCTGGATAAGATCGAGAGCGGCAAGGCCGACTGGACGCAGACGGTGGATGAGTTCTACAAGAGCTTTGACGCCAGCCTCCAGGCCGCCGAAAGGAACATGGAGGGGAAGAAGATCAAGGTCCCCGACGAGCCCTCCAGCGAGGTATGCCCCCTGTGCGGCAAGCCGATGGTCATCAAGGTGGGCAAGTACGGCAAGTTTTTGGCCTGCAGCGGCTTCCCCGAGTGCCGGGGCACCAAGCGGCTGGTGAAGGACACCGGCGGCATCTGCCCCAAGTGCGGCAAAGGCCGGATGCTGGAGCGCAAGAGCGCCAAGGGCCGGATCTATTACGGCTGTGAGCGCTACCCCGACTGTGACTTTATGACCTGGGATGTACCGGTGCCCACCAAGTGCGAAAAATGCGGCGCCACCCTCTTCCGCCACGGCTCCAAGCTGTATTGCGCAAAAGAGGGCTGCGGCTTTGAGATGCCGGTCCCCAAAGGCAACGGAAACGGATGAAGGAATGAAAGAGACACTGCATGCAACCATTCTGGGGGCGGGCCTGGCCGGAAGCGAGGCCGCCCTCTGGCTGGCCGGGCAGGGGGTGGAGGTCACCCTCTTTGAACAGAAGCCGGCCCATTTTTCCCCGGCCCACAAGAGCGCCGGTTTTGCGGAGCTGATCTGCTCCAACAGCCTCAAGGCCGAGCGGCTGGACTCCGCCTCCGGCCTGCTGAAAGAAGAGATGCGCCGGATGGGCAGCAGCCTGCTGCCGGCGGCCGAGTCGGTGCGGGTGGCGGCAGGCGGCGCCCTGGCGGTGGACCGGGAGGCCTTCAGCGCCCGGGTTACCGAACTGGTGGAGCAGAACCCCCGCATCACCGTCCGGCGGGAGGAAGTGACCGCCATCGACGAGCGTCAGCCGGTGCTGGTGGCCACCGGACCCCTGACCGAGGGGGCCCTGGCGGCCGAAATCGCCCGTCTCACCGGGGACAGCCGCCTGCACTTCTATGACGCGGTGGCGCCTATCGTCACCGCCGAGAGCCTGGACTATGACAAGGTGTTCGCAGCGTCCCGGTATGGCCGGGGCGAGGCCGATTACCTCAACTGCCCCTTCAACAAGGCCGAATATGAGGCCTTCCATGCCGCCCTGGTGGGG
Organism: uncultured Faecalibacterium sp.; assembly: GCA_944385995.1. Taxonomy (GTDB): domain Bacteria; phylum Bacillota; class Clostridia; order Oscillospirales; family Ruminococcaceae; genus Faecalibacterium. Next base: position 17,531 of record CALWZL010000025.1, on the reverse strand, counting down.
GCCGAGCGGGCGCCCCTCCACGACTTTGACCAGAACGCCCAGGCGGCCCCCGACCCCGACGCGGTGGGCAAAAAGGCCGACACCGTCACCGTCTACGAGGGCTGCATGCCCATCGAGATCATGGCTGCCCGGGGAGCGGATACCATGCGGTATGGCCCCCTGCGCCCGGTGGGCCTCACCGATCCCCGCACCGGCCACCGCCCCTGGGCCAATGTCCAGCTCCGGGCCGAAAACCGGGAGCGGACGCTGTACAACATTGTGGGCTTCCAGACCAATCTCAAGTGGGGGGAACAGAAGCGGGTCTTTTCGATGATTCCGGGGCTGGAACACGCCGAGTTTGTCCGCTACGGCGTCATGCACCGGAATACCTTCCTGGATGCCCCCCGGGTGCTCACCGGCGGGCTGTACCTGAAGGACCACCCCAACGTCTTCTTTGCCGGCCAGATCACCGGCTTTGAGGGATATATGGAGAGCGCTGCCTCCGGCCTGCTGGCCGCCCGCAGCCTCTACGCCCGCCTCACCGGCGGGTCCTACATGCCGCCTCCCCCCGACACCATGTGCGGGGCCCTGATGCGGTATCTCACCACCGAAAACAAACATTTTCAGCCCATGGGGGCCAATATGGGAATTCTGCCCCCGCTGGAAGACCGTCCCCGGGACAAGCGCCTGCGGTATATGGCCCAGGCCGAACGGGCTGTAGCCAGTCTCCAGAGCTGGCTGGACGGCGGCTGTTAAAGACGCCGGACCGGAATGCCTTGGAACAGGCAGAAAGGAAAAAACACCATGAAAATTATTTTGGATCTGATGGGCGGCGACAACGCCCCCCTGGCTCCCCTGGATGGAGCGGCCCAGGCCGTCAAGGAGTACGGCGTGGAGATCATCGGCCTGGGAGACGAGGCCCTGATCCGCAAGACTGCTTCGGAGAACAACATCTCTCTGGAAGGCATCCAGCTGGTCAACTGCACCGAGAACATCGAGATGTGCGACGAGCCGGCCCGGGCCGTCCGCCAGAAAAAGGACTCCTCCATTGTGGTGGGCCTGAACATGCTGAAAGATGGCAAGGGCGACGCCTTTGTGTCGGCCGGCAGCACCGGCGCCCTCCATGTGGGCACCAGCCTGATCGTCCGGGCTCTGCGGGGCATCAAGCGCCCGGCCCTGGCCACCATGATTCCCGGTCAGAACAAGGCCTATCTGCTGCTGGACTGCGGCGCCAACGTGGAGTGCCGCGCTGATATGCTCATCGCTTTCGCCGTCATGGGCACCTGCTATATGCAGCGGGTGGAGGGCCGCAGGGACCCGTCGGTGGCCCTGGTTAACAACGGCGCCGAGGAGTCCAAGGGCACCCCGCTGCTGCGTGAGGTGCACCAGATGCTGAAAAAGACCCCCGGCATCCGCTTTGTGGGCAACGTGGAGCCCCGGGACGTGCCCACCGGCAATGTGGACGTGGTGGTCTGTGACGGCTTCACCGGCAACGTGATCCTCAAGCTCACCGAGGGCGTGGCCAAGATGATTATGGGGATGGTCAAGGGGATGTTCCTGTCCGGCCTGGCCGGCAAGCTGGCCTATCTGCTGGTCCGCGGCCAGGTGGGCGGCCTCAAGAAGCAGATGGACAGCGAGGAATACGGCGGCGCACCCTTCCTGGGCGCACGGCAGCCGGTCATCAAGGCCCACGGCTCTTCCAAGGCCAGGGGCATCAAGAACGCCATCCGTCAGGCCAAGATCTGCGTAGAGGAAAATCTGTGCGGCACCATGCAGGCTGCCCTGGATGACGTGGCCGCCGCCAATGCCGCCGCCGAAAACAACTGATCGAAAGGAGGGTGCAGCCCATGGCGCATCCGCTTGAAAAAATCATTGGGTACACCTTCAAAAACCCCGGCCTTCTCACCACGGCTCTGACCCATACCAGTTACGCCAACGAGAGCCGGGTCCCGGTGGCCCACAACGAGCGTCTGGAGTTTCTGGGGGACAGCGTCCTCCAGATCGTCTCGGCCGACTACCTGTTTCACGCCTATGCAGACCGCCCCGAAGGCGATCTGACCCGCATCCGGTCCAGCCTGGTCAGCGAGGGGGCCCTGTTCCAGTTCGCCCAGGAAATCCATCTGGGGGAATATCTCCTGCTGGGCAAGGGCGAGGAGCGCTGCGGCGGCCGGGAGCGGCCCAGTGTGGTGTCGGACGCCTTTGAGGCCCTGATTGCCGCCCTCTATCTGGACGGCGGCATGGAGGTGGCCCGGAACTTTATTTTGCCTTTCATCACCGAGGGCAAGCACGCCGAGGCCGACTACAAGACCCGCCTGCAGGAAATTGTCCAGCAGAACCCGGAGGAACGCCTCAGCTATATTGTGGAAAAGGAGACCGGCCCCGACCACGACAAGCACTTTGTGGTGGCGGTGCGGTTCAATTCGGACTGTGTGGCCCGGGGCGAGGGCAAGAGCAAAAAGGCCGCCGAACAGCATGCGGCGCGGGAAGCGCTGAAACTGCTGGGCGTCCTTGGGGAAAAGTAACAGATGATATTGAAACAGCTGGAGATCCAGGGCTTCAAGAGCTTCCCCGACAAGGTCAGAATCACCTTTGACAAGGGGGTCACCGGGGTGGTGGGGCCCAACGGCTCAGGCAAAAGCAACCTGTCCGACGCCATCCGGTGGGTGCTGGGAGAGACCAGCAGCCGCCAGCTGCGCGGCGCCGGCAAGATGGAAGATGTGATCTTCGGCGGGACCCGGCGGCGGGGGGCCATGGGCTATACCACGGTCCGTCTGACGCTGGACAATGCCGACCACGCCCTGGACCTGGAAGCCGAAGAAGTGGTGATCGGCCGGCGGTATGACCGGTCGGGCGACAGCGAATACACCATCAATGGCCAGGTCTGCCGGCTGAAGGATGTCTACGAACTGCTGCTGGATACCGGCATCGGCCGGGACGGCTATTCCATCATCGGCCAGGGGCAGATCTCCGAAATTGTGGCGGCCAAGGGCAGCGAGCGGCGGGAAATCTTTGAGGACGCCTGCGGCATCGCCAAATACCGCTACCGCAGGACCGAGGCCGAGCACCGGCTCACCGCCGCCGAGGCCAATCTGGAGCGGCTGCGGGATATTCTGGCCGAACTGGAAAGCCGGGTCGGCCCCCTGGCCCAGGAGGCCGAAAAGGCCAAAACCTATCTGGCCCTGGCAGACCGGCGCAAGAGCCTGGAAGTCACCCTCTGGGTAGAGAACATCCGGTCGGCCCGGTCGGCGCTCCAGCAGCTGCAGCGGGATTATGAGACGGCCCAGGCCGCCTGGGAGCGCCACGACAAACAGGACAAGACCCTGCAGCAGGAGGCTGAGGAGATCCGTATGCAGGCGCAGCGTCTCACGGTGGAGATTGAGCGCCTGAATGGGGATATCCGCAGTATCACCGAACAGATCAGCGGCAGCGACAGCCGGATTGCGGTGCTGGAAAACGACCGCGCCCACGCCAGCCAGAGCGCCGAAGGGCTGCGGCAGGAACTGGCCCAGGGGCAGACCGATCAGGAGGCCGCCGCGGCCGAGCTGGAACGGCAGAAAGACACCGCCGCCCGGCTGGACCAGGAGGCCGCCGCCCTGTCCCGGGAGATCGAGACGCTGGGCGGACAGCTCAGTGCCCTCCAGAGCCGCACCGATGCGGCCAGCGCCCGGCAGGAAGAACTGCGGGGCCGTCTGGCCGATGTGACGGCCCGGGAGACTTCGGCCCGGGTGGAGGAAGCCGCGGCCCGCGCCGCCGCTGAATCGGCCCGGAGCCGGCTGCCCGAAGCCCAGGCCGCCGCAAAAGCCGAGACAGACCGTCTGGCCGAGCTCCAGGAGAACCTGACCGACACCGGCAAATACCTGGATCTGCTGACCGCCAGCGAGAAGCAGATGGCCAATGTCCGGGCGGGCCTGACCCTCAAGCTGAACAGCCGCCGGAAGGCCCTCACCGCCGCCGAGGAGGCGGAGCGGGAGCTTTCCCGCAGCCGGGAGGCCGCCGCCCAGCGGCTTTCGGTCCTGCAGGAGCTGGAAAAGAACATGGAAGGCTATCAGCACTCGGTCCGGGCCGTGATGCAGGCCGCCGCAGGGGGACGGCTGCGGGGAATCATCGGGCCGGTGTCCTCGATTCTGACGGTGGAGGCCGGATGTGAATTGGCGGTGGAAACCGCCCTGGGCGCCGCCATGCAAAACATTGTGGTGGAAAACGAGGCCGCCGCCAAGGCGGGCATTGCCTTCCTCCGGCGGGAAAACGCCGGTCGTGCCACCTTCCTGCCCCTGAACACCGTTCAGCCGGGGCTGTTCCGGGGTGAACTGCCCCTGTCGGCCCGGCTGGCCAGCAGTTTGGTCCGGGCGGACAGCCGGTATCAAAACATCGTTTCCCACCTGCTGGGCCGGATTGTGGTGGTGGAGGACATCAACGCCGCGGGCAAGGTGGCCCGCGCCCTCCAGTACCGCAACCGGGTGGTCACCATGGACGGCCAGGTGGTCAATGCCGGCGGCAGTTTCACCGGCGGCAGCATCCAGCGGTCGGCGGGCCTGTTCACCCGGCGGCAGGAGATGCAGGAATTGCGGGAAACAATGGCCAAACTGGACCAGGACTGCACCGCAGCCCATCAAAAGACGGTCCAGTGCAAAAACCAGGCCGACGCGGTGGCGGCCGATCTGACCGCCGCCGAGAGCGAGGAGCGGACCGCGGCAGAGGACCGGGTCCGGGCCGAAGCGGAACAGAAGCGGCTGGAACTGGCGGTGCAGGAAGCCCGGGAAAACGCCGGACATCGGGCCGCCGAAGTAGAAACCCTGGAAGCGGAAGCCGCCGCCCAGGAACAGGCGGCCCAAGAGGCCGCCGCCCGGCGGGAAGCTCTGGCCGGGGAGGCGGAGCAGCTCACCGGAGAACTGACCCGCTTGACCGAGGGCGGGGACGATTTTGCGGCCCGGCAAAGCCGCTTGTCCGACGCACTAGCCCAGAAACGGCTGGAACAGCTGGCCCGGCAGAAGGATGCCGAGCTGTGCCGCAGCCGGATTGCCGACTGGGAGCAGCGCCTGGCGGACGCCGGCGCCAAAAAGGAATCTCTGGCCGAGAGCATCCGGGCCCTGGAAGCCCAGGACCAGGAGATCGACCGTGCCATCCAGAAGGTGAAGGACGAGGCCGAACAGGGCCGGCGCACCATTCAGGAAAAGGAGACCGCCATCCGCAGGGCCGCCGATGCCCGGATGGAACAGCAGGCCGCCGAGACCAAAGCCCAGGCGGCCGCCCGGGCCGCCGCCGAGGACCGGGAAGAAGCCGGCCGGGAGATGGCCCGCCTGTCCGAGCGCAAGAGCGCCGCGGAAGGGGAGTATGACCAGCTGGCGGCCAAGCTCTGGGAGGAATACCAGCTGACCCCCACCGACGCGGCCAAGTACTGCATCGAATACACCTCTATGGTGGCCCTGCGGTCCCAGGTGGCCGAGGTGCGGAGCAAAATCCGCGCCCTGGGCAGCGTCAATGTGGGGGCGGTGGAGGAATACCAGGAAGTCCGCACCCGCTACCAGACCCTGAAAACCCAGGTGGAGGACGTGGAGGAGAGCCGCAGCCGCCTGATTCGGATGATCGGGGAGCTGAACGGCCAGATGCGGGACATTTTTGGCCGGAACTTTGCCGCCATCAACGAGAATTTCGGCCGGGTCTTTGCCGAGCTGTTCGGCGGCGGCGAAGCGTCCCTGGCGCTGGAGGACCCCGCAGATCTTTTGAACAGCGGCATTGACATCCGGGTCAATCCCCCCGGCAAGGTGATCCGCAATCTGGAAGCCCTCTCGGGCGGCGAACAGGCCCTGGTGGCCATCAGCATCTATTTCGCCATCCTGGCGGTGAATCCCTCGCCCTTCTGCATCCTGGACGAGATCGAGGCCGCTTTGGATGACGCCAACGTGGTGCGGTTCGCCCAGTATCTCCGGCGGATCAGTGACAAGACCCAGTTCATTGTCATCACCCACCGCCGGGGCACCATGGAGGCCGCCGATGTCCTCTACGGCGTCACCATGCAGGAGGACGGGGTGTCCAAACTGCTCCGGCTGGATCTGGACCAGGTGGACGCCACCCTTGTCTCTTAAATACATACCAGACAGACTTACATCAGACAGGAGGATTCCCCCTATGGGTTTGTTCGGAAGAAAGAATAAAGACAAAGAAAAAACCAAGGAAAAGATGGAGACCGGCCTCAAAAAGACCCGCACCGGCTTTTGGGGCAACATCATCAACACCCTCACCGGGGCCGAGATCACCGACGATCTCTACGATGACCTGGAAGAACAGCTGATTCTGGCCGACGTGGGCGCCGAAGTGGCGCTCCACCTGGTGGAACGGCTGCGGGAGGAAGTGAAAAACCAGCACCTTAAGACCGGCGATCAGGCCATGGACGCCCTGCGGGAGATTCTCCGGGAGGAGATGGAGCCGGGCAGCGAGATGCAGCTGGACGGCAAGCCCGCCGTCATCCTGGTGATCGGGGTGAACGGGGTGGGCAAGACCACCAGCATCGCCAAGCTGGCCAATTACTACCGGGAGCAGGGCCGCCGCGTCATGCTGGCCGCCGGCGACACCTTCCGGGCTGCCGCCAGCGAACAGCTGGACATCTGGGCCGGCCGGGCCGGGGTGCCCATCGTCAAGGCCGGCGAGGGCGCCGACCCGGCGGCGGTCATCTTTGACACCGTCAAGTCGGCCCAGGCCCGGGGCTATGACATGGTGATTGCCGATACCGCCGGCCGTCTCCACAACAAGGCCAACCTGATGGCCGAGCTGTCCAAGATCAGCCGCAGCGTCCACAAGGCCGCCCCCGACGCCAGCCTGGAAACCCTGCTGGTGCTGGACGCCATCACCGGACAGAACGCCATCAGCCAGGCCCGGGAGTTCTGCAAGGCCGCCGGCGCCAGCGGCATCATCCTGACCAAGCTGGACGGCACCGCCAAGGGCGGCTGCGTGGTGGCGGTCAAGCGGCGGCTGGGTCTGCCGGTGCGGTTCATCGGGGTGGGCGAGGCCATCGACGACCTGCTGCCCTTTGACGCGGCGGGCTTTGTGGAGGAGCTGCTGCCCCGGAAGTGGAGGAGCTGACCATGAAAATCTGTGCAGCAACCGGCAATCCCGGCAAGCTCAAGGAGCTGCGCCGGATTTTGGAGGCCCAGGGCCATCAGGTCCTGAGCCAGAAAGAGCTGGGCCTGGACCTGGACCCCGAGGAAACCGGCACCACCTTTGCCGAAAACGCCGCCATCAAGGCGGCAGCCTTTGCGGCGGCCAGCGGCCTGCCCACCATCGCCGATGATTCGGGCCTCTGCGTCGACGCCCTGGACGGCGCGCCGGGGGTTTACAGCGCCCGCTACTGCGGCCACCACGGGGACGACGAGGCCAACAACGACAAATTGCTGGAGGTCATGCGGGATGTCCCGGCCGGCCGGCGGAGCGCCAGGTTTGTGTCGGCGGTCTGTTTTCGGATGCCGGACGGCCGCACCCTGACCTGTATGGGGGAATGCCCGGGCCAGGTGGCCTTTGACCGGCAGCCGGGGGACTATGGCTTCGGCTACGATCCCCTGTTCATCCCCGACGAGCGGGGCGTCGCCGGCGGCGGCAAGCGCCCCAACACCGAGCGGGACAGCTACGCCCAGCTCACCCCCGACGAAAAAGACGCCATCAGCCACCGCGGCCGCGCCCTGGAGGCGCTGGAAGCGCAGCTGGAAGATTTTCTGCGCGAAAAACAATAAGGAGAACTGCCATGCTTACAAGTAAACAGCGCGCCATCCTGCGCGGCAAGGCCAACACCATGGACCCGGTCTTTCAGATCGGCAAGGGAGAGATCGACCAGACCCTGATCGACGCCGTCAAGGCCTGCCTGGACGCCCGGGAGCTGATTAAGCTCAAGGTCCTGGAGACCAGCATGTACAACGCCCGGGAGGCATCCATTGCCCTGGCCGAGGCCACCGGCGCCGACTGCGTCCAGGTCATCGGCTCCAAGTTTGTTCTTTATCTTCAGAAGAAGAAGGACAGCGCTTACGCTGACCTTTTGAAATGAAGGTCCTGCTGTACGGCGGCACCTTTGACCCGCCCCACAACGGCCACCTGAACAACCTGCGGGCGGCGGCGGAGCGGGTGAGGCCGGATCTGGTGGTGGTGATGCCGGCCGGCGTGCCGCCCCACAAGGCGGCCAGCGCCACCCCGGCGGCCCTCCGCCTGGAAATGTGCCGCTGCTTTTATGCCCTGGAGGGATTGCCGGATATCCCCAGACTCACCGTCAGCGACTGGGAGATGGGCCAGGCGGCCGCCGGCCAGCGGAACTATACCGTTCTGACCCTGGAAATGCTGGCCCGGACCTACCCGGAAGCCAGGCTCTATCTGGCTGTGGGCAGCGATATGCTGGAATCCTTCCGGGCATGGCACCGCTGGCAGGATATCCTGCGGCTGGCCCAGCTGGTGGTGGTGAGCCGGGAGATCGGGGACGACTGTGTCCTGCACAGTGCCGCCCGCTCCCTGGACCCCTCCGGCAGCCGGATTTTGATGGCCCAGGTGGAGGCTCTGCCCATGGCCAGCCGGGACATTCGCCGCCGTCTGGCGGCAGGGGAGGACTGTGATGCCGCCCTGCCGGAAGAGGTGCGGCAGGTGATCCGGCGGGAGGGGCTGTATACGGCCCCCGGCCATGAGGCCATCCCGCACCCCTGCCAGCACCCGGAATCCTGAATCCGCAAACATCAAGAAAGGAAGGCTGCTCTATGGATCTGAAGGAAGCAAAAGATCTTGCCCGCAAGCGCCTGGGGGACAAGCGCTATCATCACACCCTGAACGTGGAAAAGATGGCCGTCAAGCTGGCCAAACGCTACGGCGCCGACTGTGACCAGGCCGCCCTGGCGGCCCTGCTCCACGACACGGCCAAGGAAATGCCGACGGCGGACCAGCTGGCCCTGCTGCGGAAATATCCCGAGCTGGCGGGGAACACCGAGAACCGCCCCACCCCCATCTGGCACGGGGTCTGTGCGGCCATCCTGGCCAAAACCGAATGGGGAGTCACCGACGAGGCGGTCCTCTCGGCGGTGGCCTGCCATACCGCCGGCAAGCCCGGCATGACTCTGCTGGACAAAATCCTCTTCCTGGCCGACATGACCAGCGCCGAGCGGGATTTTGACGGGGTGGAGGAGCTGCGGAAGCTGGAAATGAAGGACATCGACGAGGCCATGTTCAAGGCCCTGGATGACTCGATGTCTTTTGTCAAAAAGGGGAACAAACCCCTGGATTCCATGTCGGCCGCCGCCTGGGAGGATTTTCGGAAGCTGCTCGCCCGGCGGTCCTGAAATCCGCCGTAAGAGTGAAGGTTTGGTAAAACGGATTGCAGATTCTGCCCGAGAATGCTATACTACTAAGAGATTGCGCCGTCAGCATCCGGGAAAATTTTCTTTCCAGGGCTGCGGCGCGCCCCTTTGGTCCGCCCGGACCGGCGGGGCCAGATCCCGGACGGTGTCCGCCTTGGCGCGGATGAAATTTGAAAGAAAGTGATCGCCTGTCCAGACAGGCCGTTGAAGGAGACAGACTATGAGTGGAACGCCTCGCCGCATCAATACCGACCGTTCACTGGGTACCCCCTCTGCGGGAGGCGGCACAGGGGGCGGCGTTCCGCCCCGCCCGCCTGTCCCGCCCCAGTCGCCGGCGCCTCAGGAGGATGACGGCCAGAACTTTTTGCGGTCAGATTCCCCCGAAGCCGTTCAGCCGGAAGGGAACGAGGCGCACACAGGCGGCGGAAACGGCGGCAGCGAACCGCCCCGCCACGGCGGCAATGGGGGCCGCAGGAAAAAACGCCGGCATTCTCCCATCTGGCTGCCGCTGGCCATTGTGCTGGGCGCCATTGCCCTGATCGGCTGCGGCGTGGTCTACGCGGTGGGCTATGTCAACCGGGTCCAGGAGAGCATCCGCCCCGAGTCGGACGCCCCTTCCATCGTGGAGGAAATCCAGACCCTGGAGGAGTACAAGGGGGATGTGGTCAACATCCTGGTCTGCGGCATCGACTACGAGGAGGGCCGCGCCTATTCCAGCGACGGCACCAATGACGGCATGACCGACATGATCCTCTACTGTCAGTTCGACATCAAGAACGGCGCCCTGCGGATGCTGCAAATCCCCCGCAACACCCTGGTCACCACCGAAAACCGCACCATCACCCTCTCCAGCGGCAAGACCTACAAGGCCTCCAACTACCAGATCAACTCGGTGGCCCTGTCCAACGGCGGCAGCATTGCGGCCCTGGCCGAGGTGATCTACGATCAGTACAAGCTGCCGGTGGACTACTATGTCTCCATCAACATGCAGGCGCTGACCGAGGTGGTGGACAATTTCGGCGGCATCGAGGTCTATATCCCCCAGGATATCGAGTACAACGGCAGTTATCTGGCCAAGGGCTACCGCAACCTGGACGGCGCTTCGGCAGAATTTTTTGTCCGCAACCGCCACGGCGCCGGCTATGAAAACGCCGACATCGACCGCCTGAACATGCAGCGCTATTTCTATGCCGCCCTCTTCAAGCGGGCCCGGTCCATGGGCATTCAGGATATCCTCAACCAGATGCCCATCATCTTCAACAACTATATCCAGACCGATATGGACCTGATTACCCTGGGCAAACTGGCGGTCTCCTTTATGCGGATCGACAGCGCCAACATCATGATGGCCCAGACCCCCATCTTTTCGGGCGGGGTGCCCTATATCGGTTCCACCGACAGCTTTGCCGGTTATTCCTGCGTGGTGCCGGACGCCGGCTCCATCGCGGAACTGCTCAACACCTATTTCCGCAATTACACTGGCCCGGTAAGTGAGGACGAGCTCAACTTGACCACCGACGACTGGCCCCACGGGTCGGTGTCGACCAGCGCGAACATTCAGTTCGTCGGTCAGCTGGACAAGGAGTCGGACGACGCCATCCTGGAGGGCGACACCGACGTACAGGGCGCAGTGACCACCGACGGCCAGCCCGCAGGCGGGCAGACATCTGAATAAAATCTGACAGAGAAAGGGTTCCTATGGAAAATCTGAACGACAGCAAGACGCTTGCCATCCGCATCGCAAAGATCCTGGACAGTAAGAAGGCGCAGCAGCTTCGGGTGCTGAAAGTCGAGGACCTGACCGTCCTGACCGACTATTTTGTCATCGCCTCCGGCACCTCCACCACCCAGGTGGCGGCTCTGGCCGACGAGGTGCAGTTCCAGCTCTCCCAGGAGGGGATCGAGCCCTACCACAGCGAGGGCTTTGACTCCAAGAACTGGATTCTGCTGGATTACTCCGGGGTGATTGTCCACGTCTTTGTCCCCAATACCCGCACCTATTACGACCTCGAACACCTGTGGGCCGACGCCGAGACGGTGGATGTCTCCCAGTGGCTGGACGAGGCCGGCGCTCAGTGACGCGCCCAACCCGTGAGGGAAGCAATATAAGGCAAAACCAAGTAAGTGAAAAGTCTGGAGCTGATACGAGATGAAGTATGATTACAAGGCCGTGGAGGCCAAATGGCAAAAGGTGTGGGAGGATGAAAAAACCTTCCACGCTGAAGTTGACCATTCCAAACCCAAGTTCTATGCCCTGGTGGAGTTTCCGTACCCCTCGGCGGCCGGCCTGCATGTGGGACATCCCCGCAGCTACACCGCCCTGGACGTGGTGGCACGCCGCCGCCGCCAGTGCGGCTATAATGTCCTCTACCCCATGGGCTGGGATGCCTTCGGCCTGCCCACCGAGAACTACGCCATGAAGAACCACATCCATCCGGCCATCGTGACCAAGAAGAATGTGGACCGCTTCCGGGCGCAGCTCAAGTCCCTGGGCTTCTCGTTTGACTGGGACCGCGAGATCAACACCACCGATCCCGAGTACTACAAGTGGACCCAGTGGATTTTCCTCCAGCTGTACAAGCACGGCCTGGCCTACAAGAAGGAAATGAACGTCAACTGGTGCACCGGCTGCAAGTGCGTTTTGGCCAACGAGGAAGTGGTCAACGGCGTCTGCGAGCGGTGCGGCAGCGAGGTGGTCCACCGGGTCAAGAGCCAGTGGATGCTCAAGATCACCGACTATGCCGACAAGCTGATCGACGGTCTGGACGGCCTGGACTACATCGACCGGGTTGTCACCCAGCAGAAGAACTGGATCGGCCGCAGCTACGGCGCCGAGGTCGACTTCGGCACCACCACCGGCGACACCCTCACCGTCTACACCACCCGGTGCGATACCCTGTTCGGCGCCACCTACATGGTGCTGTCCCCCGAGCACGCCCTGCTGGCCCGCTGGATCAAGGAGGGCGTCATCCAGAACGTGGAGGCCGTCAAGGTCTACCAGGCCGAGGCCGCCCGCAAGAGCGACTTTGAGCGCACCGAGATCAACAAGGAAAAGACCGGCGTCCGTCTGGAGGGCGTCATGGGCATCAACCCGGTGAACAACCAGGAGATCCCCATCTTCATCTCGGACTACGTCCTGGCCACCTATGGCACCGGCGCCATCATGGCTGTCCCTGCCCACGATACCCGCGACTGGGAGTTCGCCAAGAAGTTTGGCCTGCCCATTGTGGAAGTGGTCAAGGGCAAGACCGAGTCCAACCTGGACAAGGAAGCCTTTACCGATGTGGCCACCGGCACCCTGGTGAACTCCGGGTTCCTGAACGGCCTGTCGGTCACCGACGCCAAAGAGAAGATGGCCGCCTGGCTGGAAGAAAACAACAAGGGCCGCAAGAAGGTCAACTACAAGCTCCGCGACTGGGTGTTCAGCCGTCAGCGGTACTGGGGCGAGCCCATTCCCATGGTCAAGTGTGAGAAGTGCGGCTGGCAGCCCCTGCCCGAGAGCAGCCTGCCTCTGACCCTGCCCGACATCGTGGACTTTGAGCCGGGTCCCGACGGCGAAAGCCCCCTGGCCCGCCACACCGACTGGGTCAAGACCACCTGCCCCTGCTGCGGCGGCCCCGCCGTCCGCGAGACCGACACCATGCCCCAGTGGGCCGGTTCCTCCTGGTACTTCCTGCGGTATATGGACCCCCACTGCAAGGACGCCATTGCCTCCAAAGAGGCCCTGGAGTACTGGTCTCCGGTGGACTGGTACAACGGCGGCATGGAGCACACCACCCTGCACCTGCTGTACAGCCGGTTCTGGCATAAGTTCCTGTACGACATCGGCGTGGTGCCCACCGCTGAGCCCTACCAGAAGCGCACTTCCCACGGCATGATCCTGGGCCTGAATCCCCACAACTTCGCCAACCTGCCCGCCGACGAGCAGAAGAAGCTGCTGGAGGAGTACGGCAGCCAGAAGGCCGCCGAGAAGGCCCTGGAGGAGAAGTACGGCGAGATGAGCCGTCACCCGGTGGTCAAGATGTCCAAGTCCCTGGGCAACGTGGTCAACCCCGACGACGTGGTGGCCGCCTACGGCGCCGACACCATGCGTCTGTATGAGATGTTCATGGGCGACTTTGAGCAGGCCGCTCCCTGGCAGACTTCCGCCATTGCCGGCTGCAACCGGTTCCTGGACCGCGTCTGGGGCCTGTTTGACAAGCGGGTGGAGGGCGAGGGCTACCGTCCCGCCATCGAGACCCTGATGCACCAGACCATCAAGAAGGTGGGCAATGACATCGAGGGCCTCAAGATGAACACCGCCATTGCCCAGCTGATGACCCTGGTGAACGCCCTGTACGACAACGGCGGCGCCACCAAGGCCGAGTTTGAGACCCTGGTGCAGCTGCTGAATCCCTTCGCTCCCCACATGACCGAGGAGCTGTGGGAAAAGCTGGGTCACCCCCATACCGAGCAGCTGGCCTACTACCCCTGGCCCAGCTACGACGAGGCCAAGTGCGTGGAAGCCACGGTGGAAATCGCCGTCCAGGTCAACGGCAAGGTCCGCGCCCGCCTCACCGTCCCCGCTGATATCAGCGCGGAGGAGGCCATTGCCGCCGCCAAGGCAGAGCCCGCTGTGGCCGAAGCACTGGCCGGCAAAACCGTTGTGAAAGAGATCTACGTCAAGGGCCGTCTGGTCAATCTGGCCGTCAAGGGCTGAGCCGATGAGACCCCGGCGGGACCATCTTCACGATTTGTTCAGAAAGTGAAGCGGAAAATCTTCGCCAAAAAGGTTGACTGAAACGCAAAAATGCGTTATACTGTCTCTGTTAGTTACCATGTAACAACGAAATTCCCGCCTCACGGTCCAAGGGAGGGATAAGATGTCGGAAATTCGTGTTAAAGAGGGCGAGTCGCTGGAAAGCGCACTGCGTCGCTTTAAGCGGAGCACTGCCCGCAGCGGCGTGCTCGCAGAGGTTCGTAAGCGCGAGGCTTACGAGAAGCCCTCTGTGCGCCGCAAGAAGAAGTCTGAAGCGGCCCGCAAGCGCAAGTACAAGTAATTGAGCCTTGCCCACGGTCCTGATGACCGCTGCGTTGCTAACGCCGATGTGGGAGAACCCTGTTTGGGGTTCTCCCATTTTTGTTGACCTGCCGCCCTGCAAAGGAGTCTGCCCATATGCTCATCACCCCGGAATATGTCTTTCAGGACGTGACCCACATCACCCCGGCCTTTCTGGCCAGCAAGGGAGTCACCGCCCTGGTGCTGGATATCGACAACACCCTCACCGGCGACGGCAGCCAGGAGCTGAGCGGCGATGTCGCCGCCTGGCTGGACGCCATGCGCAAAGCCGGCATCGGGCTGACCATCGTCTCCAACGGCACCCCCCGGCGGGTCCGGCCCTTCGCCCAAAAGGTGGGTCTGGACTACGTCTGCTGGGCGGCCAAACCCCTGACCATCGGCCTTGCGGTGGCCCGCCACCGGCTGGGGGTGCCCCGGCGTCAGATGGCCATGGTGGGGGATCAGCTCTACGCCGACCGGATGGCCGCAGCTCTCTATGGCATTCCTGCCTTCATGGTGGTGCCCCGGGGCCCTGACCGGGGCGCCCAGGTCAAGATGAAGCGCAAGTGGGAGCGCAGCCACTGGCAGGCCTACTATGACCGGGGAGGGAAACTGCTGTGACCCAGCCTGTCATCCGTTTTGGTCCTGCCGGCATGGGGGACAGCTTCTCCGCCCAGGGCTACAAGACCAGCCTGGATATCCCCGCCTATACCGCCGGTATGGGCCTGAATGCCTTTGAATACCAGTGCGGCCACGGCGTCCGCCTGGGAGAGGACAAAGCCCGCCAGATGGCCGCTCTGGCGGCGGAGAAGGGGATTGTGTTCAGCGTCCACGCCCCCTACTATATCAGCATGTCCAGCCTGGAGGAGGAAAAGCGCCTGGGCAGCATCCGCTATCTGCTCCAGAGCTGCGCCCTCTGCCGGGCGCTGGGCGGGCGGCGGGTGATCTTCCATCCCGGCAGCTGCGGCAAACAGAGCCGCGCCGCCGCCCTGGAAAAAGCCCTGGACACCCTGCGCCGGGCCATGGAGGCCCTGGACGAGGCCGGCTACGGCGACATGACCCTTTGCCCCGAAACCATGGGCAAAATCGGCCAGCTGGGAGACCTGGAAGAAGTCCTGGCCCTCTGTCAGGTGGACAAACGGCTGGTGCCCTGCATCGACTTCGGCCACCTGAACGCCCGGACCCTGGGCGGAATTCAGAGCGGAAAGGACTACGCCGCCATCCTCGACCGGATGGAGGAAGTTCTGGCCGATGACCGGGCCCGGCAGTTCCATGTCCATTTCTCCCGGATCGAGTTTTCGGCCGGCGGAGAAAAGCGCCATTGGACCTTTGCCGAGACCCAGTACGGCCCCGAGCCGGCCCCGCTGCTGGAATTGGTGGCCCAGCGGAACCTGACCCCGGTCATCATCTGCGAGAGCGCCGGCACCCAGGCCGAGGACGCCCGCACCATGCAGCAGATCTGGAAAGCTGCTGCACAGGGAGGGGTTTGAGACCCCTTTTTGCCCCTTTTTTGCCGAAACCCCTTGCCAAACAATGCGCAATTGGGTACAATATTCTTAGATATGCGTGAGCATGAGATACTAAATTGATGGAGGAATTCCTTATGATTTCTGCAGGCGAATTTCGCAATGGCGTGACCTTTGAGCAGGACGGCCAGGTTCTCCAGGTCGTTGAGTTCCAGCACGTCAAGCCCGGCAAGGGCGCGGCCTTTGTCCGCACCAAGACCAAGAACGTCATCACCGGCGCGGTCATCGAGACCAGCTACAACCCCACCGCCAAGTTCCCCCAGGCGTTCATCGAGCGCCGCGAGGTGACCTACAGCTACCAGGACGGCGACCTGTACCACTTCATGGACAACGAGACCTACGATGACATCCCCGTCAACGCCAGCGACGTGCCCGATAACTTCAAGTTCTGCAAGGAGAACGAGATCTGCAAGCTGCTGTCCTACAAGGGCAAGGTCTTCAGCGTTGAGATCCCCAACTTCATCGAGCTGACCGTCACCGAGACCGAGCCGGGCATCCGCGGCAACACTGCCACCAACACCCTGAAGCCCGCCACCTTGGAGACGGGCGCCACCATCCGCGTCCCCCTGTTCATCAACGAGGGCGATGTGATCCGCATCGATACCCGCACCGGCGAGTATATGGAGCGCGTCTAATCAGACACTGAGCCGGACTCGCGGGCTGACCGCCGGTCCGGCCTTTTGATTACAGAGGGGCCGGGACAACCGGTTCCCTGGCTGGAGGGATAGAGTATGGAACTGATCGAAAAAGCTGCCTATCTGCAGGGTCTGCTGGAAGGCCTGGAAGTGGACGAGTCCACCAAGGAAGGCAAAGTTTTTCACGCAATGAGCGATCTGCTGGTCGAGATGGCCGCCACCATCAAGACCCTGGAGCAGGATATCACCCAGGCGGAGGACCATCTGGAAGCCCTGCGCGGGGATGTTGAAGAGCTGCAGGCCGATGTCTATGAGGAGGACGAGGAAGATGATTCCGAGGCCCCCTGCTACGAGGTGGAGTGCCCCAACTGCGGCGAGACGGTCTATGTCACCGAAGAGGACCTGGACGCCGGCGAGGCCTTCTGCGCCAACTGCGGCTGCACCTTTGAAGTGGCCCTGGACGACTCGGAAGAGGGCAGCGAAGCTGCCGGCGAGGCGGACGAACAGGCCGAAGATGCCAGCTACGAAGTGACCTGTCCTCTGTGCGGCGCTGTGACGGTGCTGGACGAGGAGACCCTGCTGTCGGGTCAGGCCCGCTGTGCCGGCTGCGGCAAGCCCCTGGACATTGATCTGCCCGACGAGGACTGATCCCATCACAACAAGAAAATCCCCCGCCCGGCGGCAATCCGGGACGGGGGATTTTTGGTTGCATGGTGCTTTGGGATCAGCGGGTGGCGGCCAGGGCTTTTTCCAGCCAGATGGAGCCGATGTCCAGGGCGTTGTACAGTCCGTGGCGCACCGACTGGCGGGCGGTCCGCTCCTTCATGGGCTTGGACAGATCGGTGGACAACAGGGTGACCTGTACCTTGTCGGGCATCTCATTGCCGTCCACTGTGGCGGTGGAAAGGACCTGGAGGTATAACACATAGGGGTCGGTCATCCAGCCGTAGTAGAGCTCGTTGTCCTTGCGGACGAGGGGCTTGCCTTTATAGGTCATTTTGGGTTTATAGGACATTCCAAAGCCTCCCTTATCTTT
>CALWZL010000024.1 GCA_944385995.1 uncultured Faecalibacterium sp. | reverse complement strand
GTGCCCACCCCCTTCCACATTTACGATGAGAAGGGCATCCGGGAGAACGCCCGCCGGATCAACAAGGCGTTCAGTTGGAACAAGGGGTTTAAGGAATACTTTGCCGTCAAGGCCCTGCCCAATCCCTATATCCTGCAAATTCTGCGGGAAGAGGGCTGCGGCGTGGACTGTTCTTCCCTGACCGAGCTGATGCTCAGCGAGGCGGTGGGCTTTTCGGGCAGTGAGATTATGTTCTCCTCCAACCAGACCCCCAGCGAGGACATGAAGAAGGCCTATGAGCTGGACGCCTATATCAATCTGGATGACGCCACCATGGTGGGCTTTTTGGAGCGGGTGGCCGGGGTGCCCGAGACGGTGTTCTGCCGCTACAACCCCGGCGGAACCTTCAGCCTGGGGGAGAGCGAAGAGGGCTTCCAGGTGATGGACAAGCCCGGCGATGCCAAATATGGCATGACCGAAGAACAGATGGTGGAGAGCTTCAAGCAGCTCAAGGCCAAAGGGGCCAAGAATTTCGGCATCCATGCCTTCCTGGCCTCCAACACCATTTCGGATGACTATTATCCCGAGCTGGCCGGGATTCTGTTCAGCCTGGCGGTGCGGGTGTCCCAGGCGGCCGGGGTCCACATCGGGTATATCAATCTGTCGGGCGGTGTCGGCATCCCTTACCGCCCCGAACAGCGGGAAAATGACATTTTCGCCATCGGCGAGGGGGTCCGCAAGAAGTTCGAGGAGATCCTGGTCCCTGCCGGGATGGGGGATGTGGCCATCTTCACCGAGCTGGGCCGCTTCATGACGGGTCCCTATGGCGCCCTGGTGGCCACTGCCATCCACGAGAAGCACATTTACAAGGAGTACATCGGTCTGGACGCCTGCGCCGCCAACCTGATGCGGCCCGCCATGTACGGCGCGTATCACCACATCACGGTGCTGGGCAAAGAGGATGCCCCCTGCGATCACAAGTACGATGTGGTGGGCGGCCTGTGCGAGAACAACGACAAGTTCGCCATCGACCGGATGCTGCCCAAGATCGACATCGGTGACCTGGTTTATATCCATGACACCGGCGCCCACGGCTCGTCCATGGGCTACAACTACAACGGCAAACTCCGCAGCGCCGAAGTGCTGCTGTGCGAGGACGGGGAACACCGGCTGATCCGCCGGGCCGAGACTCCCCACGACTACTTTGCCACCCTGGACTTCTCCCCCTTCTTCAAAGAGATGTTCCCCGGAGATTTTGAGGAGAAATAATCCAGCATAAAACAAAGGCCCCGGCCGGGATGCAGACGCACCCTGGCCGGGGCCTTTTGATGGTTTGATGGATTGAAATCACCGGACTTCCAGCTTGTCCTGCATCCGGTACTGGAGAGCCTCCAGCAGGGCCTCCTGTTCGATCAGCTCGGTGCCGGCCAGATCGGAGATGGTTCGGGCCACCCGCAGAACCCGGTCGTGGGACCGGGCGGACAGGCCCAGACGGTTGTAGGCGGCCCGGAGCACCTGCTGGGCGGCGGGGGTCAGGCGGCAGACCTGGCGGACCTGTCCGGCGGTCAGCTGGGCATTGCAGTGGATGCCGGCATAGCCCCGGGCTGCAAACCGTCTGGTCTGAAGGGCCCGGGCTGCCAGGACCTGCCGGCGGAGCACAGCGCTGCTCTCGCCCTGTCCGGCGCCATGGAGTTCGTTGAAGGAGATGGGGTCCATCTCGACGCACAGGTCAATCCGGTCCAGCAGCGGCCCGGAAATCCGGCTGCGGTACTGACGGATCGCATTGGGAGAACAGGTACAGGCCCGGGAAGGATGCCCGTAATAGCCGCACTTGCAGGGATTCATGGCGGCCACCAGCTGGAACCGGCTGGGATAGGTGGCGCTGCCGGCGGCCCGGCTGATGGTGATCTGGCCGTCCTCCAGGGGCTGGCGGAGCACCTCCAGACTTTCCCGGGAGAATTCGGGCAATTCATCCAGAAACAGAACCCCTGCGTTGGCCAGGCTGCATTCGCCGGGCCGGAACTGGGTGCCGCCCCCCGCCAGGGCCGCGGGACTGGCCGAGTGATGGGGGCTGCGGAATGGCCGGGCGGTCATCAGGCCGCCGCCCCGGGGCAGAAGCCCTGCCACCGAATAGATCTTGGCAGTCTCCACCGATTCTTCCCGGGTTATGGGGGGCAGAATGCCGGGCAGGCGCTTGGCCAGCATGGATTTGCCGGTGCCGGGCGCACCGATCAACAGAATGTTGTGGCCGCCGGCCGCCGCCACCACCATGGCCCGCCGGGCCACCGTCTGACCCAGCACATCGGCAAAGTCGGGGTAGGCGGACCAGCTTTCATCCGGGTTGAAGGGGAGGGGCCGTGCCGGCTGCAAGGGGGCGCTGCCATCCAGCGCGCCGATGACCTCGGAGACCGAGGCGGCGGGGTAGACCTGCATGCCGCTGTCTCCACAGGCTTCGGCGGCCTCAGCGGCGTTGTCGGCGGGAACAAAGAGGGCCTGGATGCCCTGCTCGGCGGCGGCCAGGGCCATGGGAAGGACGCCCGTCACCGGCCGCAGAGAGCCGTCCAAGGCCACCTCTCCCAGAAAGGCAGCATCCGCTCCCGGCGGGTCGATCTGGCCCGAGGCGGCCAGTACCGCCAGCAGAAGGGGCAGGTCGTAGACCGGACCGGTTTTGCGGACATCGGCGGGGGCCAGATTCACCGTCACCCGGCCGCTGGGCCACCGGCGATGGAGATTGCGGACCGCCGCCCGAACCCGGTCGGCACTTTCCCGCACGGCGGAATCGGGCAGTCCCACAATGGAAAAAGCATCCATCCCGCCCGACACGTCGGCCTCGACGGCGACGCCGAAGCCCCGCAGGCCGCTCAGCCCGAAACTTTTCAATACAGCGTACATGAATGGGAACCCTCCTCCCCTGTGCCTTGCTCAGACCGCCGGTTTGGATTTGTCCAGGGCGTCGAACTGCCGGACAATCTGGGGGTCTTTCAGCTTGATGACTTTGCCGGTGAGATAGTGCAGGGTGTTTTCCGGGGGAATCTCCAAAAAGCTGATCCGCACCGCACACAGAGCCTGGGTTTTGGCGCCGGCCCGCTCGTTGGCCTTCCGGTTGCCGTACTTGATGTCCCCCAGCACCGGCCGGCCCAGATAGGCCAGATGGGCCCGGATCTGGTGGGTCCGTCCGGTGATGAGGCCGATTTTGCACAGGGCATAGGGCCCGGCGGTCCGCAGAACGTCCACATCGGTGACGATCTGCTTGCGGCGGCCTGCCTGGTCCTCGTGGGCGTGGATGCTGACTTTGTTGTTCTTTTCGTCGTGCTCCCACCAGGCTGTGAACCGGCCCCGGGGCGGGATGCCCACCGTGATGGTGTAGTATTCCTTTTTCAGCCGGTCGGTGCGGATGATTTCGTTCATGTCCCGGAGGGCAGCATAGTTCTTGGCGGCAATCACCAGGCCCTCGGTGCCCCGGTCCAGACGGTTGCAGAGGGCGGGGGCAAAGCGGTTTTCTCCGCCGGCCTGGTATTCCCCCTTGTCGGTCAGGTACTGGGTAAAGGCGCCCACCAGGTTGGCGTCGCCGGTCCGGTCGCTGTGACAGAGCAGGTGGGCGGGCTTGTACAAAACGGCGATGTTCTGGTCCTCATAAATCACCTGCACCCTGGGCTGCCGGGGCCGGGCCGGTTTGGCGGGCCGGGCGGGCGCCGCTTCAGGCGGGAAAAACTCGTCGTTGATGTACAGTTCGATCAGATCCCCGGCGGCAAGCCGGGTGTCGGGGGCAGCCTTTTTGCCGTTGACCTTGATCCGCTTGTTGCGGAAACTCTTGTAGAGCAGGCTGGTGGGGAGGCCGCGGGTGACGCTCTGGACAAAACGCGACAGGCGCACCCCTTCGTCGTTGGCGGTTGCGGTAAATTGTTTCATGGCAAATTCCTCACTTTAAACCCATGATAAACGATTTCGGGGTGCAAGTCAATCGCGGGAGAAAATTTGCCCGGAGGACTTGTCTTTTCTCCCAAAGGAAAGTATCCTTTAAAGGACAGAGCAACGCAAAACAGACCGGCAGAAATCCGGGGAAAGGAAAAGCTATGGCCAACGAAAAAGGAATCCATGCGGGGCACCGCCAGCGGATGCACGAGCGGGTCCAGAAGTACGGCCTGGAAAGCCTGGCAGAGCACGAGGCCCTGGAGTATCTGCTCTACTTCACCAACGCCCAGAAGAACACCAATCCCATTGCCCACGCCCTGCTGGAAAAGTTCGGAGACTTTGCGGGGGTGCTGGAGGCCAGCGAAGAGGACCTGTGCACGGTGGACGGCATCGGTCCCGCATCGGCCCGTCTGCTGCATCTGCTGCCCCAGGTGGCCGCCTGTTACCATCGCAGCCGCACCAAGGACCGCCGCCGCCTCAAAACGGTGGAGCAGCTGGGAGAATATGTGATGGCCCGCTACCGGGGCGCCCAGAAAGAGCAGGTCCTGCTGATCTGCATGAACCGGCAGCGCCGGATCACTTATACCGCCTGGATCAACCGGGGCGGGGAGGACCGGGTGGAACTTCCGGTCCGGGAAGCCATTGGTCAGGCGCTGCGGGTGCGGGCCGAGAGCGCTGTTCTCTGCCACAACCATCCTGGCGGCAATGCCCTGCCTTCCCGGCAGGATCTGGAGGCCACCGCCGAGCTGGCCCGCGGGATGGCCACGGTGGGGATTGAGCTGCTGGATCATATCATCGTCACCGACACCGAATATACCTCTTTGCGCCAGCGCTGCGAGCTGCCCGTTCTGGCGGCAGGCGGGGTCCGGCTGATGCAGCTGCGGGAAGATTCGGACGCCCCCGAAAAACCGGAGGAGGACCCCGGCTGAATCTTGTCCCCGGGCAGGAAGATTTGCAGGATGGTCTGTACATAATAAATCAAATGTGGTATAATCTTGGATATCAATACAACTATTGATTGTAAAACCTGCGGGGGAGGAGGCCATCTATGGCAGAACAAGCATTCAAACTGGTGTCGCCCTACCAGCCCACCGGCGACCAGCCCGAGGCCATCGAGAAGCTGGTGGAAGGGGTGGAGCGGGGGGACCGCTGTCAAACCCTGCTGGGGGTCACCGGCAGCGGCAAGACCTTCACCATGGCCAATGTGATTGCCCGGTGCAACCGGCCCACCCTGGTGCTGGCCCACAACAAGACCCTGGCCGCCCAGCTGTGTACCGAGTTCCGGGCCTTTTTCCCCGAGAACGCGGTGGAGTACTTTGTCTCCTACTACGACTACTACCAGCCCGAGGCCTATATCCCCAGCACCGACACCTACATTGAGAAGGACAGCGCCATCAACGACGAGATCGACCGCCTGCGCCATTCGGCGACGGCGGCTTTGTCCGAGCGGCGGGATGTCATCATTGTGGCGTCGGTGTCCTGCATCTACTCCCTGGGCGACCCCATCGACTACCGGAGCATGGTCATCAGCCTGCGCCCCGGCATGGAGATGCCCCGGGACGAGCTGTGCCGCCGGCTGGTGAACCTGCAGTACGAGCGCAACGACGTCAACTTTGTCCGCAATAAGTTCCGGGTCCGGGGGGATACGGTGGACATCTACCTGGCCTATATGAGCGAGCTGGCCATCAAGGTGGAGTTTTTCGGGGACGAGATCGACCGGATCACCGAGTTCAATCCTGTCACCGGCACCCGGCAGAATGTGGTGAAGCATGTGGCCATCTTCCCGGCCAGCCACTACATTGTCAGCGCCGAGAAAAAGGCCGCCGCCATCGAGAAAATCCGAGCCGAGTGCGACCAGCAAGTCAAACAGTTCACCGCCGAGGGCAAGCTCATCGAGGCCCAGCGCATCGCCCAGCGCACCAACTACGACATCGAGATGCTCAACGAGGTGGGAATCTGCAAGGGCATCGAAAACTATTCGGCGGTGCTGTCGGGGCGGGCCCCCGGCAGCATGCCCACCACTCTGCTGGATTATTTCCCGGAGGATTTTCTTTTGTTTGTGGACGAGAGCCACGTCACCCTGCCCCAGGTGCGGGCCATGTACGGCGGCGACTACGCCCGCAAAAAGACCCTGGTGGAGTACGGCTTCCGGCTGCCTTCGGCCTTTGACAACCGCCCCCTCAAGTTTGAGGAGGTGGAGTCCAAGCTGAACCAGATGATCTTCGTCTCAGCCACCCCCGGCCCCTATGAGCGGGAACACAGCACTCAGGTGGCCCAGCAGGTGATCCGGCCCACCGGATTGCTGGACCCGGTGATTTCGGTGCGGCCGGTGGAAGGCCAGGTCACCGACCTGCTGGGAGAGATCAACGCCCGGACCGCCCGGAATGAGCGGGTGCTGGTCACCACCCTGACCAAAAAGATGGCCGAGGACCTGACCGACTACCTGACCGAGCAGGGGGTCAAGGTCAAATATATGCACCACGAGGTGGACACCTTTGAGCGGATGGAGCTGATTAAGGATCTGCGCCTGGGCACCATCGACGTGATTGTGGGCATCAACCTGCTGCGGGAGGGCCTGGACCTGCCCGAGGTGAGCCTGGTGGCCATCCTGGACGCCGACAAAGAGGGCTTCCTGCGCAGTGAAACCAGCCTGATTCAGACCATCGGCCGGGCGGCCCGGAACGCCGACGGTCTGGTCATCATGTACGCCGACGAGGTCACCGACAGCATGGAGCGGGCCATCACCGAGACCGAGCGCCGCCGTGCCATCCAGATGGCCTACAACGAGGCCCACGGCATCGTGCCCAAGACCATCGTCAAGGAGATCCGGGACACCATCGAGATCAGCGACAAGGCTGAAAACGCCAAAGCCGGCACCCGGAGGATGGGGAAGAAGGAGCGGGAAGCCGCCATCGACCGGCTGACCCGGGAGATGAAGGAGGCGGCCAAGCTGCTGAACTTCGAGCACGCGGCCTTCCTGCGGGACCAGATCGACCGGCTGCGCCGGGGCGAAAACCCCACCACCGACTCGGACGCCGAGACCGAGCGCCGCCAAAACCACGCACAGACACAGAGAAAAGGAAGAAAATATTTTGGCAAACGATAAAATTGTCATCAAAGGGGCCCGGGAGCACAACCTGAAAAACGTCAGTTTGACCCTGCCCCGGGAAAAATTCATTGTCATGACCGGCCTGTCGGGGTCGGGCAAGTCCAGCCTGGCCTTTGACACCATCTACGCAGACGGCCAGCGCCGCTATGTGGAGAGCCTGTCCAGCTATGCCCGGATGTTCCTGGGCCGGATGGACAAGCCGGACGTGGACGAGATCACCGGCCTGTCGCCGGCCATCTCCATCGACCAGAAGACCACCAGCCACAACCCCCGGTCCACGGTGGGCACCGTCACCGAGATTTACGACTACCTCCGTCTACTCTACGCCCGGATTGGCGTGCCCCACTGCCCGGTGTGTGGGCGCGTCATCAGCCAGCAGAGCGTGGACGAGATGGTGGACGCCGTCCTCAAGCTGGAGGAGGGGACCAAGTTTCAGGTTTTGGCACCGGTGGTCCGCCAGCGCAAGGGCACCCAGCAGAAAGAGCTGGACGCCGCCCGCCGGGGCGGCTACACCCGGGTGAAAATCGACGGCAGCATGTACGATCTGGACGAAGAGATCACCCTGGAGAAAAACATCAAGCACACAGTGGAAATCGTGGTGGACCGCCTGGTGATCCGCAAAGGGGTCCGCAGCCGGTTGGCTGACAGTCTGGAGACGGCCCTGGGACTCACCGGCGGGGTGGCCGAGGTGGAGGTCATCGGCGGCGAGACCATGACCTTCAGCCAGAATTTTGCCTGCCCCGAGCACGGCATCTCCATCAGTGAGCTGACGCCGCGGCTGTTCTCCTTCAACAATCCCCAGGGCGCCTGTGAAAAATGCACCGGCCTGGGCATCTTCATGAAGGTGGACGAGGACCGGATCATCCCCAACCGCAGCCTGTCCATCCGGCAGGGGGCCATCAAGGCCAGCGGCTGGTATTACGCCGAGGGCTCGGTCAGCGAGATGTATTATATCGCCCTGGGCAAAAAGTACGGCTTCGACCTGGACACCCCCATCAAGGAGTTCAGCCGCCCCGCCCTCAATGCCCTGCTCTACGGCACCAACGGGGAAAAACTGGAGCTTCACCGGACCAATGAGTTTGGCAGCGGCCAGTATTACGCCGAATTCGAGGGCATTGTGGAAAACCTGGAGCGCCGGTTCCGGGAGACCAGCAGCGAGTGGGTCAAGGAAGAAATTGCCGGGGTGATGTCGGGGGTGGAGTGCCCCGCCTGCCATGGCCAGCGGCTCAAGCCGGTGGTGCTGGCGGTGACGGTGGGGGATGTCAATATCAGCCAGTTCTGTGAGATGTCCATCCGGGACGAGCTGGCCTTCATCCGGGAAAATGAGGACAAACTCACTGAAAAACAGCGTCAGATCGGCGGTCAGATTCTGAAGGAAATTCGCACCCGTCTGGAGTTCCTCCAGAGCGTGGGCCTGGATTATTTGACCCTGGCCCGGTCGGCGGGGACCCTGTCGGGCGGCGAGAGCCAGCGGATTCGCCTGACCACCCAGATCGGAAGCGCCCTGTCCGGGGTGCTGTATGTTCTGGACGAGCCCAGCATCGGCCTGCACCAGCGGGACAATGACAAGTTGATTGCCACCCTCAAGCACCTGCGGGACTTGGGCAATACCGTCATCGTGGTGGAACACGACGAGGACACCATCCGGGCGGCGGATTATATCGTGGACGTGGGCCCCGGGGCCGGGGTTCACGGCGGCGAAATCGTGGCCGCCGGCAAGGTGAAGGACATCTGCAAGGCCAGGCGCAGCATTACGGGGGATTATCTGTCCGGCCGCAAGCGGATCGCGGTTCCCGAGACCCGCCGCCCCGGCAACGGCCACTGCCTGCGGGTGATGGGGGCCCGGGAAAACAACCTCCGCAACCTGACGGTGGATTTCCCCCTGGGCACCTTCACCTGTGTCACCGGCATTTCGGGGTCGGGCAAGTCCAGCCTGGTGAATGAGATTTTGTACAAGACCCTGGCGGGAGAGCTGAACGGCGCCCGCACCCGCCCCGGCAAAAACGACGGGATTTCGGGCCTGGAATATGTGGACAAGGTCATTGGCATCGACCAGCAGCCCATCGGCCGGACTCCCCGTTCCAACCCCGCCACCTACACCGGGGTGTTCAACGACATCCGCAATGTTTTTGCTCAGACCCAGGACGCCAAGATGCGGGGTTATGGGCCGGGGCGGTTCAGCTTCAACGTCAAGGGCGGACGCTGTGAGGCCTGCGAGGGCAACGGCATCCTGCAGATCGAGATGCACTTTCTGCCCGATGTCTACGTCCCCTGCGAGGTCTGCAAGGGCGCCCGCTACAACCGGGAGACCCTGGAGGTCAAGTACAAGGAAAAGACCATTGCCGACGTGCTGAACATGACGGTGGAGGAAGCCTGTGTCTTTTTCGCCAATCAGCCCAAGATTGCCCGGAAGCTCCAGACCCTGCTGGATGTGGGCCTGGGCTATGTGACGCTGGGCCAGAGCGCCACCACCCTGTCGGGCGGCGAGGCCCAGCGGGTCAAGCTGGCCAATGAGCTGGCCCGCCGCTCCACTGGCAAGACGGTGTATATCCTGGACGAGCCCACCACCGGCCTCCACATTGCAGACGTTCACCGGCTCATCGAGGTGCTGCAAAAACTGGTGGATGCCGGCAATACCGTGATTGTCATCGAGCACAATTTAGACCTCATCAAGTGCGCCGACTATATCATTGACCTGGGCCCCGAGGGAGGCAGCGCCGGCGGCGAAGTGATCGCCACCGGCACCCCGGAACAGGTGGCCACGGTGCCGGGCAGCTTCACAGGCCAGTATTTGAAGCCCCTGTTGGAGCGGGACCGGCAGGCCCGGGAGGAAAAATTTGCCGAAAAATAAAAAAATGGGTTGACAACCAGACCCAAAGTGAGTATAATACCCCATGTCGCCCCGCTCTGGTAGGATCGGGGGCCGATATCCGGGTGTAGCGCAGTTTTGGTAGCGCGCTTGAATGGGGTTCAAGAGGCCGTGAGTTCGATTCTCGCCACTCGGACCAGAGTCCGGGCTGTATCTCGCAGGAGATGCAGCCCGGACTTTTTTGTTTGCAGGATTTTGCAAGGAAGGTAAAAAAGGATGTTTCAATGGTTTTCTGCACTCTGGGCCCTGCTGGGGCTGGGCCCTGCCCGTACCAAGGGAATGAAGGGAGAGGAACTGGTGGCGGCCAAGCTGGCCGAGCCGGGATGGCGGCGGGTCAAAGGCCTTTGCCTGCGGAATCTCTACCTGCCCGCCGGAGACAGCGGCACGACGGAAGTGGATTTGATCTACCTGACCCGGCGGGGAATCTATGTCCTGGAAAGCAAAAACTACACCGGCCGGATTGCCGGGGCGGAGGATTGGCCCGAATGGACGGCAACGGTTACAGTCGGCCGGAACTGGCTGGGCCAGCCCCGGACCGAAAAGCACACCCTGTACAATCCCATCTGGCAGAATGCCGGCCATATCCGGGCTTTGCGGGCGCTGGTGGGGGAGGATGTTCCCCTGTGGTCGGTGATTGTGTTTTCGGGGCGGTGCCGGCTGGCAGAGATCAGCTGGGACAGGGAGGACACCGCGGTCTGCCGGATTGAGGAACTGCCCCGGGTGCTGCGGAAGATGGGGCAGAGCGGGGCTTTGTCCCGGCGGGAAGTACAGGACTTGCATGACCGGCTGGAGCCCTACACCCGGGCCACCTGGGCGGAGAAGTGGGCCCATGTCCGTCAGGTGCAGGAAAAGGAGCGGACCCAGGCCCGGGCCCGGACCCAGCTGTGCCCCTGGTGCGGCGGGGCGCTGGTGGTGCGGACGGCCCGCCGGGGAAAGTATGCCGGGCAGCAATTTTATGGCTGTTCCAACTATCCCGCCTGCCGGTATAAGCGGGATGTGTGAGCTGGAAAAGTGTTCCTCATCTTCCTTCTCTCCAGAAAACATGACATAAATTGTACAGAATGCCCAAAAATTGCACCGCCAGGATTCGACAAATGCGAAAATCGCGTGAAAGTTTGTCCTCAAACTATTTACAAATCAGTAACAGCTGCGCTAAACTATAGTCATAAAGTTCATCAGAAGGGAAGAGGCAAACTTGGAAACACAGAGCAACTGGCGCCGCCGTGTTGCGGCGCTGATCTTGAGCGTTGTGCTGCTGGTCACCTGCATGCCGGGTGCATGGGCAGCGGATCTGAATGTAGACGCTGGGTTCTACCTCAAGCAGAGCCGGAGCGGAACCTGTACCCTGACAGCGGCAGCCATGATGCTGCGCCGCCGCGCTTACCTGGACGGGCTGTCCGACTGGGTGGACGTGACGGAAAACAGTGTTCGCTCGGCGGCCTGGTCCAATGGTCTGGCCCACAGTTTTACATACAAGGCCATGAAGGTGCGGTACGCCACCCTGCCTTCGGACAACACCGTCAAGACCCAGACTCTGATTAACCTGTTGGCGACCCATCCCGAGGGAATCGTCCTTTATGACCGGACTCAGCCCCACGCAATTCTTTTGACTGACTATACCAACGGAACCTTCTATTGTTCCGATCCTGCCGGCAACATCACCGCCGGCCGGGTGCCCATCTCGGAGGCAAGCGTCTCCATTGCAGATTCTTCCTGCTACTGGTACATCGCCGAGGACCAGAATGCCGCAGCCGGCGCCGCCCAGAGCGGTGAACTGCAGCTGTTGGGAGTGACCTACCCGGTCAATATCCACGCCGGTTCCGGTCTGAGCCTGAACGGCAATGTCACCGCCACCAGCGGAAGCACCCTGGCGGAAGTGGCGGTCCTGGTAGAGGATGCCGCCGGCAATACCGTTATGAGCGCCGCCGCCAACCTCACCGGCACCGAGACCAGCTGGTCCATGCAGGAAGTGGACAACCAGATCCTGTTCGGCACCCTGCCCGCCGGCAGCTACACCTTCCTGGTGATTGCAGAGGACAGCATCGGTGAAAGCCTCTGCTTTGGCAACAGCTTTACGGTGTCGGATGCCGCCACCAGCAGCGGGAGCTACTGGTCCTCCCAGGACCCCGAGGGCACCATGCTCCAGGAAGAACCCGCTGGCCTGGAAGAGGCACCTGCTTCTGACACCGGCAGCGCCCTGGATGGCCTGTTCGGCTTCCTCGATCAGCTGTTCTGATTGTTTCTTGGTTATAAGACACGGCCCCGGCGCTGTCTTGAAACGCCGGGGCCGTTTTGTTCCTCAGGGTTGAAGGGTGGTGCCGGGAAAGTAGTGGGCCAGAATCTCGATCCAGCTTTTTCCCTGTTCGGCCATGGCTTTGGCGCCCCATTGGCTGAGGCCGACGCCGTGACCATAGCCCCGGGTGGTGATGGAAAATTCGCCGTCCTGCTGCTGGATGGAAAAACAGGCGCTCCGCAGGCCCAGCGCGGCCCGCAGTGCGGTCCCGCTCACCATCTGCCCGCAGACCGGCAGGGCGTCCACATAGCCGGAGGGGGTGTAGCTGGGGGTGCCGAACCAGGCCGATGGAGCCATTTCGCCGGTGGAAATCCCCAGGGCCGCGGCCAGCGCCGCGCTGACCTGCTCGTCCGAGAGGGTGACGGTGACCTCGTAGTCCTGGGCGGAGCGGTCGGTGCTGCTGTCCACAGCGGACAGGTAGGGCAGGGCGGTGTCCCAGACATTCTCGCTGGCCTCGGTCTGGCCGTTGGAGATGGCAAAGTAGCTGGTTCCCGCCGGCGCGCCGTCGTAGTACAGCACCTCGCCTAGCACCGGGGCCAGGACGGCGGACAGCCGTTCATAGTTGGACTGATAGGCAGTGCCCCAGTAACTCCGCAGGACGGTATCGGTCAGGCAGCCCTGCCGCCGGGCAGGGTCCACCGTCAGCCAGGCGCCGTCCTGGTCGGCGCGGTGGTCCCGGCAGTAGAGAATGTAACTGTGACAGGCCACGGCCTGGGCCTTTAAAGCCTCGTCCGGCCAGCTCACCGGCATCTCGGCCGCCACCGCCCCGATCAGGTATTCCTGCATGGACAGGGTGAAGGTCTGGCCGCTGTCCTGGTCGCAGAGCAGGACCTGGGTGTCGTCTCCGGCGGCGCTGGTCAGACCGGCCAGGCCGCCCGGCTCCTGGGACAGCATGGAAGAAGAGGGGGCGCTGCCGGCCGGGCCGGGGGCGGCGGTGCCCAACAGCTTTCCCGCCAACAGATAGCCCGCCAGGGGCAGGACGGCGCCCAGCACCAACAAAAGGGCGGACAGGAGAAGAATCGCTTTTTTCACGCCGGAACAGCCTCCTTTCTGGATCAGGATAGCATGAAGCCGGCGCGGGAAAGGCCGAAACACGCCTGGATGTGTACGCGCCCGAGCGACGAAATGTGAATAAAATCCTAATATTCTCAAAACATTTCGTATTTCGGGCCGGGGTTTGACAGTTTTGACTTGAATTTATTTAACAAAAGCGATATCATAAGCACATCCGTTGTAATTTATAGGAAAGGGGATTGCCCGAACCCAGAATAAGGCAAACCGAAGAACACCGGCTGCAGGTTCTCTCTGCAGCTGCAAGGAAAAGGGAAGGGGATTTGTCATGATGACCAATTTGGGAGCCAAAGAGAATGAGGCCATGAAGACCCTCTGCGAAGAGTATCTGGCCAATAACTATATCGACCCCGAGACCAGCGAGCGTCTGGGGGTCAAGCGCGGCCTGCGAAACCCGGACGGTACCGGCGTCCTGGCGGGCCTGACCAACGTCTGTGACGTTGTGGGCTACCGGAAGGACCAGGAAGGCCATATCATCCCGATTCCCGGCCGCCTGATCTACCGCGGCGTCAACATCAACGAGATTGTGGAGGAAGCCTACCGCAACGACCGCTTTGTCTTTGAGGAAGTGATATGGCTGCTGCTGTTCGGCAGCCTGCCCAACAAAAAGCGGCTGGAAAACTTCCGGGAGATTTTGGCCGAACACCGGGATCTGCCCGAGGGCTTCATGGACACCATGAACGCCCCTTCGCCCAACATCATGAACAAGATGCAGCGGTGTGTGCTGGGCATGTACTCCTACGATGACAACCCTGAGGATCTGAGCCTGGAGAACCTGCTGCACCAGAGCATCGTCCTGATCGGCGGCATGCCCACCATGATGGTCAACGCCTACCAGATGAAGCGCCGCTTCTATGACAAGCAGAGCATGTTCTTCCATCTGCCCCAGCCGGGCCACTGCACCGCCGAGCACATCCTGAGCACCTACCGGCCGGACCAGAAGTTCACCCACGAGGAAGCCAAGCTGCTGGACACCTGCCTGCTGCTGCATGCGGACCACGGCGGCGGCAACTGCTCCACCTTTGCCACCCGTGTGGTTTCCTCCTCGGGTTCGGATACCTATTCGGCGATTGCGGCCGGCATCGGCGCCCTGAAGGGCCCCAAGCACGGCGGCGCCAACCTGGCAGTCAACCGCCAGCTCAAGGACATCCTGGCCCACGTGGACAACTACGACGATGACGACGAGGTGCGGGAGTATCTCCGCCGCATCCTGCGCAAGCAGGCCGGCGACGGCAGCGGCCTGATTTACGGCATGGGCCACGCGGTCTATACCATCAGCGATCCCCGTGAGGTGATCCTGAAGGAGCGGGCCCGCCACCTGGCCTATGAGAAGGGCTTTGAGGCCGAATACAACATGCTGTGCAGCATCGAGCGGCTGGCCCCGGCCATCTTTGCCGAGGAAAAGGGCAGCTCCAAGCCGGTCTGCGCCAACGTGGACCTGTTCAGCGGCCTGATCTACCAGATGCTGGGCATCTCGGAGGACCTGTATACCCCGCTGTTCGCCATCGCCCGTCTGCCGGGCTGGTGCGCACACCGGATCGAAGAAGTGGTCTTTGCCAACCGGATCATCCGTCCGGCTTACAAGTATCTGGGCGTGCGTCAGCGCTATAAGCCTCTCGAGGAGCGTTGATCGAAAATGAAAGGTAGAATCATCGGATACCTGGCCGCAGGTGCGGTATTCTGTGGAGCCCGGTGGGCGGATCTCGCCCTCTGGACCGACCGGGAGACCGGCCTGGTGACGGCCGGGGCCGTGTGGCAGCGGTATCTGCTGCTGGCTGTCTTTGTGATTGCCGCCCTTGTGGTGGGCCGGACGGCGGCCGGGTCCCCGGCGCCGCTGCGCAGCCGTCAGCCGGCGGCCGCGGTGCCTGCCCTGCTGGGAGCCGTTCTCTGCATGGTCCAGGGCATCACCGGTCTGCTGTCGGTTGCCGGCATTGCCTCGGCGGTGAACAGTGTTTTGGCGCTGGCCTGCGGGGCCTGGCTGGGATTTCTGGGAGGCCGCTGGCTGGCGCCTGCCTCCAAAAGGCCTCCTTCCGCCTGGTTTGGGGTGGCGGGCAGCCTGGTCTTTGTCTGGGATATCCTGGAAAGCTTCATGACCAACGGTTCCAGCTGGCACCGCACCATTCCAACTTCTGCGGTCTGGCAGCAGCTGGCGGCCCTGCTGTTCCTGGCGGCTTTGATGCGGGTTCTCTGTCTCCCGGAGGAGGCGGACGGCCGGGCGCTGGGCGGCTATGGCCTGCTGGCCTTCTGTCTGTGCCTGTGCTGGCAGCTGCCCCGGTGCGTCCTTCTGCCCGCCGGCGCGGGAGACTGGGCCATGGCGGCCATCGGACTTTTGGGAGGTGTCTGCGCCTTCCTCAGCGCCGCGGAAAAGCGCCGGATCAGGGGTACCCACGCTGCCCGCTGACGGGCAAAAAGCGGGACCTGGCAGGTCGGAAGGCTCTTTGCCGGAGGGTTCGGCGGTCTCCCGAAGGGCGGCTGCGGGCCTCCCACCGATTTGCCAAAAGTGCTAAAAAGATTTGAATGAAATCATGTAAAATCTATAAAAACGAAAAACCGCTCGTTATTTCTTTGTCGGACACTTGAAGGTTTTGCGTTTTTGGTCTATAATAGAGGCACCGTGAGATTTATCCTATTTCAAAGGGTAAAAATTTTAGGAGGTATATACAATGGCTGTAAGAGTTGCTATCAATGGTTTTGGCCGCATTGGCCGCCTGGCTTTCCGTCAGATGTTCGACGCTGAGGGTTACGAGGTCGTCGCTATCAACGATCTGACCAGCCCCAAGATGCTGGCTCACCTGCTGAAGTACGACACCGCTCAGGGTTCCTTCTGCGGCAAGATCGGCGAGAACAAGCACACCGTTTCTTCCACCGAGGACTCCATCGTGGTCGACGGCAAGGAGATCAAGATCTACGCCATTAAGGACGCCAAGGATTGCCCCTGGGGCGAGCTGAACGTTGATGTCGTGCTGGAGTGCACCGGCTTCTACACCAGCAAGGAGAAGAGCATGGCTCACATCCAGGCTGGCGCCAAGAAGGTCGTCATCTCTGCTCCCGCCGGCAACGATCTGAAGACCATCGTCTTCTCCGTCAACGAGAAGACCCTGACCGCTGAGGATCAGGTCATTTCTGCTGCTTCCTGCACCACCAACTGCCTGGCTCCCATGGCTGACACCCTGAACAAGGCCTTCCCCATCGTTTCCGGTATCATGACCACCGTTCATGCTTACACCGGTGACCAGATGATCCTGGATGGTCCTCAGCGCAAGGGCGACCTGCGCCGTGCACGTGCTGGCGCTCAGAACATCGTTCCCAACAGCACCGGCGCTGCCAAGGCCATCGGCCTGGTCATCCCCGAGCTGAACGGCAAGCTGATCGGCTCTGCTCAGCGTGTGCCTGTTCCCACCGGCTCCACCACCATCCTGGTTGCCGTTGTCAAGGGCAAGGATGTCACCAAGGACGCCATCAACGCTGCTATGAAGGCTGCTGCTTCTGAGTCCTTCGGCTACAACGAGGATCAGATCGTTTCTTCCGATGTCATCGGCATGCGCTACGGCTCGCTGTTCGATGCTACCCAGACCATGGTCGCTAAGATCGACGACGACACCTACCAGGTTCAGGTCGTGTCTTGGTACGACAACGAGAACTCCTACACCTCTCAGATGGTCCGCACCATCAAGTACTTCGCTGAGAACTGCTAAGTACGGAGGGTACTCCAAAGGGCTAACGAAGGCCGCCGGCGAAAGCCGGCGGCCTTTTTTGCGCATAAAACCAAAAGCTCAAATTTTTGTATTTTTTCCGCCGGTTCACTGGACATTTGAACAGGAAAGGAGTTTAATAGGGCTATGTCCAGCAGTGAGCAGAAAAGGGGCGATCGTATGCCAGACAGACCGCAGACGGCCGGGCGGGAGAGTTTCCGCCTGTTGTATCCGCCGCACAAACCAGCCAAGGGGACCGCATTGCCGGATTCCAGCTTTTTCCACACCCTCCAGATTGACCAGATGGTCTCGGTGCGGCGGGAGAGCTGGCGGGGGCTGCCCGATCTGCGCCTGGAACAATTTTACACCACTGACACCGAGATTCTGGCCTGGCGGCTGGACGTGGTGGCGGACCTGGTGGAATCCGAGACCCTGCGGGAACTGATTCGGGATGCCCTGCCCATGCTGCGGGACGCCGCCGAGATGCGGAAAGTTCTGAACAATTCCTCTTCCTCAGTGGAGAGCAGTCTGGCCTCGGTCCGGTATCTGGAGATTTATCTGGAACTGGTGGAACTGTTCCACAGCCGCCTGGAAGGTACCGAGATCCACAGCGCCGGCTTTTTGGCTCTGCGGCAGGAAATCGAATCCCGACGGACCAGCGGGGATTACCAGGCCCTGACCCGGCAGCTGGAGCGGACCGAATACCAGATCGGCCACGTCAAGAGCATTGCGCTGGGGGTCAATCTGGATGGCACCCTGCGGGTGACCGATGTGGGCCTGCTGGCCCTGAACACCGATAAATACCGCCAGGGCAGCGTTTTGGACAAGCTGCTGGGAAAGGATAAAACCGATCCCATGGTCTGCATTTCGGGCTTTGCCAACCTGGCCAGGACGGCCCGGGAAGAGGAAAAGCACGCCCTGGACCAGGCGGTCTGCCGGGCGCTGGACAATGCCTTTGCCAAGACCATCCGCAGCTGGGAGCCGGTCATCGACCAGTATTTCCGGGATGAAACGTCCTTCTTCATCGGGCTGCTGGATGACTTCCGGTTTTTGTCGGCAGCGGTCAGCTTTTTGCTGGAGCTGAAAGGCCACGGCTGCCCTCTCTGCCGCCCTGCCATCCGCCCCATGGAGGAGAAAGCCCTCCATCTCAAGGATGTCTACAATCCCATGCTGGTCCTCCGCAGCGAGGGACAAGGGCCGGTGGTGGCCAATGATTTCGGCTATGACGCCAAGGGCCGGTTTTACCTGGTCACCGGTCCCAACCACGGCGGCAAGTCCATCTTCTGCTATTCGGTGGGGATGGCACAGGCGCTCTTTCAGCTGGGGCTTTTGGTCCCGGCCCGGGAGGCAGTCATGAGCCCGGTGCGGTGCATCTTCACCCATTTTCCCACCTCGGATGAGGACAACTACGGCAAAGGACGCCTGGAGAGTGAGTGTGCCCGGATGAGCCAGATCCTCCATCTTCTGGACGGCAGAGATCTTTTGCTGATGGATGAGAGCTTCAGCTCCACCAGCCT
Source organism: uncultured Faecalibacterium sp. (assembly GCA_944385995.1). GTDB lineage: Bacteria > Bacillota > Clostridia > Oscillospirales > Ruminococcaceae > Faecalibacterium. The sequence goes on along the minus strand of CALWZL010000024.1, from coordinate 11,451 downwards.
GTTGGAAGGCGGATACATTGCGGGAGAAGTCCTGTCGGCCATTGCGGTGATCGGCTGCGGCGGGATTTATGTGACCCATATCCACGAGCTGACCCAGAAGATAGACCGCTTCAATGCCCATCCCGGCCGAACCGGCTGCATTGACAATCTGGTGGCCCAGATGGAGAATGTAGCCGACGGCACCCGCAGTTACCGGGTGATTCGTGCCACCCCGGACGGCCTGAGCTATGCCAGGGACATCGCCCAAAAATACGGGCTGAGCTGTGAAGAGATTTTGGCGGACCACGATGGCCGGCCGCAAGCATCCGTCTCATAAAACCAGCCGCGCCCTCTCATACAGAACAAAACGCCCTGCGGGACTTCCCGCAGGGCGTTTGCTGTATCCAAAAGAGATGTTAGAATTCCCTGGGATAGAGGCCTTCCTCGGTGAGGCGGGCCAGAGCGGCCACCACGCCGGGCTTGTCCTCCCGGTAAGTAACGCCGTACCACTTGTCGGTGCTGTGAAGCATCCGCACCTGGGCCTTGCCCTCACCGATCAGGTCCGAGATGATGGTGGGCAGGAAGTACTCGCACTTCATGGGGTCCTTGGGCAGGCTCTCGGCCAGGAAGCCGGAGAACCGGTCCTGGGCCTCCTTCATAAAGCTGGCGGTCAGGCCCCAGATGCCCATGCTCACCAGGGTATCGCCGGGCAGGTCCACCCAGCCGTCCCCGTCGGCGTAGCGGATGACGCCGTCCTTGTCCTGGACAATCTTGGTCCGCTCGGTGACGCTCTCCAACATGCCGTCATCGCCCACCACACAGACGCCGCGGGAGACGCTGCCGTTTTCGGTGACGGTGTTCTTGACCTGGTAGCCCACCATGCAGTACTGGTATTTGTCGCCGTCGGCATGGGTGGACAGGTAATCATACATGACCTTGAAGGCCTCGGGGCCGTAGTAGTCATCCGAGTTGATGACGGCGAAGGGGCCGTGAATCAGGTCCCGGGCGCTGAGCACTGCCTGACCGGTGCCGAAGGGTTTGGTCCGGCCTTCCGGGGCGGTGTAGGGGGCGGGCAGGTCGTCCAGGGACTGGTAGGCGTATGCCACATCCATCAGCCGGGACAGACGGTCGCCGATGGCCTTGCGGAAATCGGCCTCGAACTCCTGCCGGATGATAAAGACGACTTTCTCAAAGCCGGCCCGGCGGGCGTCAAAAATCGAATAGTCAATGATGAGCTGTCCGGAAGGTCCCACCGGGTCCAGCTGTTTCATGCCGCCGTAGCGGCTGCCCATGCCGGCAGCCAGTACGACCAAAACGGGTTTATCCATACAAATGTCCTCCTTTGTATGCCAGCCTGTCTGTCAATGCGGGTGCAGCATTCAGCCCGAACAGCATCCGCATACAGGCCGGCCACCGACAGGGTTCTCCCGGAAGGAGGTGGGACCGTAAGGCTGAGCGCGCGGTTTTGCAGTGCGTGTGTCGTTCATCCGACACGCTGGATGCGGGACTGACTGCTTCTGACTCTATTATAGCCCCGGTGTGCAGCCCTTGACAAGCCTGATTTTTGGAAAAGCAGCCCGGAGCAATTTTTTTGGTCCGGCGGGGCCTCTTTGCCAATGAATTATCAAAGAACTGCTTGCTTTGGGCCGCTGAATTGTATATAATAGAACTATCCACGGGGAGACCCGATGATGACAAAACTCACTTCAGGCAAATAAAAAGATTTGAGAGGAGTTTAGAACAATGGGTTTAGGTAAGAAGACGATCGACGACGAGAATTACTGCGGCAAGAAGGTTCTGGTCCGCTGCGATTTCAACGTCCCGATGAAAGACGGCGTAATCACCAACGAAAACCGCATCAATGCGGCTATGCCCACCATTCAGAAGCTGGTCAATGATGGCGCAAAGGTCATCCTGTGCAGCCACCTGGGCAAACCCAAGAATGGCCCCGAGGCCAAGTTCAGCCTGGCTCCCGTTGCCAAGGCTCTGAGCGCAAAGCTGGGCAAGGAAGTTGTCTTTGCTGACGATGACAACGTCGTGGGCGACAATGCCAAGGCCGCTGTCGCTGCCATGAACAACGGCGACGTGGTCCTGCTGCAGAACACCCGTTTCCGCAAGGAGGAGACCAAGAACGTCCCCGCCTTCTCGGAAGAGCTGGCCAGCCTGGCTGACGCTTACGTGGACGACGCATTCGGCAGCTGCCATCGTGCACACTGCTCCACCGCCGGTGTCACCGATTACATCAAGGATACCGCTGTGGGCTACCTGATGGAGAAGGAAATCCGCTACCTGGGCAACGCCGTGAACGATCCTGTCCGTCCCTTCACCGCCATTCTGGGCGGCGCCAAGGTGGCCGACAAGCTGAACGTCATCTCCAACCTGCTGGAGAAGGTCGACACCCTGATCATCGGCGGCGGCATGGCTTACACCTTCGTCAAGGCCCAGGGCTACGAGATCGGCCAGAGCCTGTGCGACGACTCCAAGATCGACTACTGCAAGGAGATGATGGAGAAGGCCAAGGCCAAGGGCGTCAAGCTCCTGCTGCCCATCGACACCGTCTGCGTCAAGGCATTCCCCGATCCCATCGACGCACCGGTCGAGACCACGGTTTATCCCATCGACAAGATGCCCGCTGACATGGAGGGCTGCGACATCGGCCCCGAGACCATGAAGCTGTTTGCAGACGCTGTCAAGGCTTCCAAGACCGTTGTCTGGAACGGCCCCATGGGCGTGTTCGAGAACCCGACCCTGGCCGCCGGCACCCTGGCTGTGGCCAAGGCCATGGCTGAGAGCGAGGCTACCACCGTCATCGGCGGCGGCGACAGCGCAGCAGCTGTCCAGCAGATGGGCCTGGGCGACAAGATGACCCACATCTCCACCGGCGGCGGCGCTTCTCTCGAGTACCTCGAGGGCAAGGAGCTGCCCGGCATCGCGGTCATTCAGAACGCATAAGGCAGTCGCTTTTCACAGGATGTGATTGGGTGCGGCGGCGCATCGCCGCCGCACCCTTTTGTTTTTGGGCGGCTGTTGCAGCCGATCCCCGGAAAAGATAAGGAGAAACGATTATGGATAAGGCAAAGCGCAAGGCAATCATTGCCGGCAACTGGAAGATGAACAAGAACGCCACCGAAGCAGCCCAGCTGATCGATGAGCTGATCCCCGCCGTCAAGGACGCCACCTGCGAGGTGGTCATCTGCACTCCCTACACCGACCTGGTGACCGCCGTGGCCAAGACCAAGGGTACCAACATCCATGTGGGCGCCGAGAATGTCCACTTCGAGAAGTCCGGCGCCTTCACCGGCGAGATCAGCGCCGACATGCTGGTGGACCTGGGCGTGGAGTACGTCATCGTGGGCCACAGCGAGCGCCGTCAGTACTTCGCAGAGACCGACCAGACCGTCAACAAGCGGGCTCTGGCCGCTCTGAATGCCGGCCTCAAGACCATCATCTGCGTGGGCGAGAGCCTGCAGCAGCGCGAGGAGGGCGTCACCGAGGAGCTGGTTCGGATGCAGACCAAGATCGCTCTGCGGGACGTTACCCCCGAGCAGATGGCCAACGTGGTCATCGCCTATGAGCCTGTCTGGGCCATCGGCACCGGCAAGACCGCTACCGCTGACCAGGCCGAGGAGGTCTGCGCCCAGATCCGCAAGGTGATCGGCGAACTGTACGGCGAGGCCATTGCTGAGGCCACCACCGTCCAGTACGGCGGCAGCATGAACGCCAAGAACTGCGAGGAGCTGGTGAGCAAGAAGGACGTGGACGGCGGCCTGATCGGCGGCGCCTCCCTGAAGGCTCCCGACTTTGCAGTGATTGTCAACGCTGCTTCCAAGGGCTGAGCCTTTGGCAAATCAATAGAAACCGAGGAAGAAAAAACTATGGCAAAGAAACCCATGATGCTCTGCATCCTTGACGGCTTCGGCTGGGTGCCGGATGAAGTCGATGGCAACGCCATCGTCGCCGCCAAGACTCCCTATATCGACCACCTGTTTGCCACCTGCCCCAACGTCACCATCGGCGCTTCGGGGATGAGCGTCGGCCTGCCCGACGGCCAGATGGGCAACTCTGAGGTGGGCCACACCAACATCGGCGCAGGCCGGATCGTCTACCAGCAGCTGACCCTGATTACCAAGTCCATCCGGGACGGCGAGATGAAGAAAAACGACGTTCTGGTCCGCAACATGAAGGCCGCCATTGACGCAGGCAAGGCCATTCACTTCATGGGCCTGATGGGCACCGGCGGCGTTCACAGCCACGAGGAGCACCTGTTCGGCCTGCTGGAGATGGCCAAGGCCATGGGCGCCAAGGACGTCTATGTCCACGCCATCATGGATGGCCGTGATACCGACCCCCACGACGGCGAGGGCTTCCTCCAGAACGTTCAGAACGAGCTGGACAAGCTGGGCATCGGCAAGATTGCCACCGTCACCGGCCGCTATTACGCCATGGACCGCGACAAGAACTGGGACCGCGAGGAGAAGGCCTATGCCGCCTTCGTCTACGGCGAAGGGGAGAAGGCCAACGGCTGGAAAGAGTGCATCGAGCGCAGTTATGCCAACGGCGTCACCGACGAGTTTGTGGTGCCCTGCGTGACCTGCGAGGGCGGCCGTGTGAGCGAGGGCGACACCGTCGTCTTCATCAACTTCCGCCCCGACCGTGCCCGCCAGATGACCCGCATCTTTGTGGACGACGACTTCAACGGCTTTGAGCGCCGCTATGGCCGGTTCCCGGTCCACTATGTCTGCATGACCGAGTACGACGCCACCATGCCCAACTGCGAAGTGGCTTATCCGCCGGTGGACCTGAACAACGTCATGGGCGAGTATATCTCCAACCTGGGCATGACCCAGCTGCGGATTGCTGAGACTGAGAAGTACGCCCACGTCACCTTCTTCTTCAACGGCGGCCGCGAGGAGCCCTTTGTGGGCGAGGATCGCTGCGTGATTCCCAGCCCCAAGGTGGCCACCTACGACCTCAAGCCTGAGATGAGCGCCCCCGAGGTTGCCGAGGAGTGCGTCAAGCGGATTGAGAGCGGCAAGTACGATGTCATCATTCTGAACTTCGCCAACTGCGATATGGTGGGCCACACCGGCGTCTTTGACGCCGCCGTCAAGGCTGTGGAGGCCGTGGACCAGTGCGCAGGCAAGGTCATCGACGCTGTCCTGGCTGCCGGCGGCAAGGTCATCCTGACCGCTGACCACGGCAACGCCGACAAGATGAAGAACCCCGACGGCACCCCCTTCACCGCCCACACCACCAACCCGGTGCCCTGTGTGGTGATCGGCGCCGGCAATGACTTCACCCTCCGTGAGGGCGGTGTCCTGAGCGATCTGGTCCCCACCATGTTCGATCTGATGGGCATTCCCCAGCCCAAGGAAATGACCGGCAAGAGCCTGATCGTCCGCAAGTAAAACACCAATCAGCTCATTGCTGAAACAAGCATACAGAGCCCCGCAGGCCGGTGTCAGAGAACACAGCCCGCGGGGCTCTTTTTGAAGGAAAGAAGAGGGACAGCAAAAAGCCCCGCGGCTCCCGGGATCTACCGGAGGCTGCGGGGCTTTGTTGTGCTTATGAGGCTTTCAGGTGGGCAGGGAACTCAGCGGGTGGCTTCGTATTCCTTGCGGTAGCCCTCCAGCTCCTTCTGGTTGCCGTAGACGAAGTGGCCATTGGCAATTTCCTGCCAGATGGGCTTGTCGGTGCTGTAGTCGTGAACCGACGGGTCATACACCAACAGCTTTTTCTTCTTCTCCAGGCTGGGGTCGGGGATGGGCACGGCCGAAAGCAGGGCTTTGGTATAGGGGTGCAGCGGATGACGGAAGAGCTCTTCCGTCTCGGCCAGCTCCACGATGCGGCCCTTGCTGATGACGGCGATGCGGTCGGAAATGAACCGGACCACCGACAGGTCGTGCGCAATGAACAGGTAGGTCAGCCCGCGGGACGCCTTGAGGTTGTTCAGCAGGTTGAGCACCTGGGCACGGATCGAGACATCCAGCGCCGAGATGGGCTCGTCAGCCACGATGAATTCCGGCTCCATAATCAGGGCGCGGGCGATGCCGATGCGCTGACGCTGACCGCCCGAGAACTCATGGGGGAACCGGGATGCAAACTCGGGCAGCAGACCCACCTCGTGCAGGGCCGCCATGACCTTTTCGTGGAGGTCATTCTGGTCCTTGTACAGGTGGAAGTTCAGCAGGCCCTCGGCGATGATATACTCGACCTTGGCGCGCTCGTTCAGGGAGGCCATGGGGTCCTGGAAGATCATCTGGCATTTGCGGATGACTTCCTGGTCCAGCTCCTTGGGAATCTTGCCGTTGATCTTGCGGCCCTTGAAGAGGATTTCGCCGGCCGAAGTGGGATTGATGCGGGTGATGGCACGGCCGATGGTGGTCTTGCCCGAACCGCTCTCACCCACCAGGGAGAAGGTCTCGCCCTTGTAGATGTCGAAGTTGACGTGGTCTACGGCCACAAACTTCTTGCGCCCCGAGCCGAAGGAGATCTGGAGGTCCTTGATTTCAATGAGCTTTTCTCTCTCAGCCATTGGTGTGGTCCTCCATCATTTTCTTGCGCAGGTTCTGGATCGAGTGGGGGCGCTCCACCTTGGGGGCCCGGGGGTCCAGATACCAGGTCTTGGCGGCGTGGGTCGGCGACACCTGGAAGAAGGGCGGCTCTTTGACAAAGTCGATGGCCAGGGCCTTCTTGTTGCGGGGTGCAAAGGCATCGCCGTGAATCTCGTTGAAGAGGTTGGGCGGGGTGCCGTCGATGGTGGGCAGAGACTCACCCTTGGTACCCAGCTGCGGCAGAGCCTGCAGCAGAGCCCAGGTGTAGGGATGCCATGCGTCGTAGAAAATCTCCTCGACGGTGCCATACTCCACGATCTGGCCTGCGTACATGACGGCCACACGGTCGGCCACGTTTGCCACAACGCCCAGGTCATGGGTGATGTAGATGACCGACATACCCAGTTCCTTTTGCAGATCACGGATCAGCTGGAGGATCTGGGCCTGGATCGTCACGTCCAGGGCGGTGGTGGGCTCGTCACAGATCAGAACCTGGGGTTTGCAGGCGGCGGCGATGGCGATGACCACGCGCTGCCGCATACCGCCCGAGAACTCATGGGGGTACTGGTTGTACCGCCGCTCAGGGTCGGGGATGCCGACCTTGGCCAGCATCTCGATGGCGGCCTTCTTGGCGGCTTCGCCCTTCAGGCCCTGGTGATGTTCGATGCTCTCCTGAATCTGCTTGCCGATTTTCTTCAGCGGGTTCAGGCTGGTCATCGGGTCCTGCATCACCATCGAGATCTTCTTGCCGCGGACGGTCAGCCAGTCCTTTTCGGTGAACTTGGCCATGTCGCGGCCTTCAAACATGATGCTGCCGCCGGTGATCTTGCCGTTGGCATCCAGCATGCCCACAAAGGTCTTGGTAAAGACCGATTTGCCCGAGCCGCTCTCGCCCACGATGGCGAGGGTCTCGCCTTCGTACAGGTCCAGAGAGCACTTGCGGATGGCCTTCAGTGTCCGGCCGCGCAGGCTGAATGCAATCTCCACGTCGCGGGCAGAGATAATCGCTTTTTTATCCATTGTTTATCTCTCCCATCTATCAAACGTGATTGCGCGGGTCGGCCGCATCCGAGAAAGCGTTGCCCATGATATAGAAGGAAACCGAGATAATGGACACGATGGATGCGGGGAAGATCAGCAGGTAGGGGTAATCCAGGAAGAAGGTGCGCACCTTGGCCAGCAGCAGACCCAGAGACGGCGTTTCAATGCCCAGGCCCAGACCCAGATAAGACAGGGTGGACTCCATGTTGATGGTATAGGGGATGTTCAATGCCGTCTGCAGGATGATGACCGACACCAGGTAGGGCAGGATGTTCTTGGTCAGAACACGCCACAGCGGGGTGCCCAGGCAGCGGGAAGCCAGATTGTACTCCCGGTCACGATACATGAACACCATGTTGCGGACCCGGCGTGCCGTCTGGAACCAGCCGATGAAGATCATCGACACCGCCATAATGGTGAAGCTCTGGCCCACCATCAAGGCGATCAGGGTCATATAGATGATATAGGGAATGCTGTCGAACAGGTTGTAAATTTCGGTGAACAGCCGGTCCAGCTTGCGCACATAACCCCAAATCAGACCGAAGATGACGCCCACGACGCACTCGCCCACAGCCACGATCAGGGCCAGACGAATGGAAATCTGGGTGGCGTACCACACCTGGCACCAGTAGTCACGGCCCAGGTTGTCGGTGCCGAACCAGAACTCACTGTTGGGGCGGGTAAAGGCCGGCGCCGTGTCGGGCACCAGGGTGGCGTAGTCGTACTTGCCGATGGCCAGTGCGATGAAGGAAAAGACCACCAGCACCAGGAACAGGATCAGGAAAAAGACCGCGACCTTGTTCTTGAGGAAGCTGCGGAGCACCGAGCCCCAGTAGGAATAGTTGGAGTAACCGATGCGCTCGGCCTCTTCAGGCGAGTAGTCCACGACGTAAAAGAGTTCGTCGTCGGTCTTGCCCGCAAAATCCGATGCTTTTGCCATCAGCGGCTGCCCCCTTTCTCTGCGATGGTGATGCGCGGGTCGACGAGCATCATCAGGAGGTCGCCGAGGAAGATACCCACGATGCTCAGCGCGGCGTAGAACATAACCAGAGTCTGCACCACGCTGGTGTCATACCGCTGAATGGCGTCGGTCAGCAGGGGGCCCATGCCGGGCACCGAGAAGAACCGCTCCATCAGCAGCGAGCCGCTGATGGTCAGCAGCAGGGACTGCGGCATGAACTGGACCATGGGGACCAGTGCATTGCGCAGCACATGGCGGAACATGATCTGGCTGTAGCTCAGACCCTTGACCTTGGCCAGCTTGATATAGTCTCTGGTCAGCTCGTCCACCATATAGCGGCGCATCCACAGCGCATAGCTGGCGGTGGAGGCCATGGATAGACAGATGACCGGCAGCACGCTGGAAGGTCCAACGTTTCGGGTCGAGTACAGGGTCGGCATACCAAAGACGGTGGAGCCGATGACCAGGACCAGGGAGTACATGACCAGAGCCGGCACGGCGTTCACCAGGACGGTGTAGATGGTGCCCAGCCAGTCGATGAACTTGCCCTTGAAGGCGGCCTGCGCAACACCCAGAATGATGCCGCAGACCCAGGAAATGCAGAACGCAATCGCGCCCAGACGCAGGGAGACACCCATCCGGTCACCGATGACCCGGACAACAGACAGGCCGCTTTGAATTCTCCGCGAGGTACCGAAGTCCAGGTGGAGCAACTGCCCATAAAAGCGGACCAGCTGTTTGCCCATGGGGTCCAGAAGGCCGGCGGCTTCCAGCGCTGCCTGTTTCTGCTCCGGGGTAAACTTCATCAACTGGTCTTCAGTGAAGTAGTAGTCCGTGGGCAGCATGCGCAGCAGCAGGAAGACGACGGTAACGGCGATCAGGATGGTGATAAGCGACTGAAACAGCCGCTTAGCGGTGTATTTGAGCATTCAGTTAAGCCTGGGTAGCTGCCTCGTATGCAGCTGCAAACTCTTCATACTGCTCCGTGGTATAGGCGTCCTCGGAGGTCTGCCAGTCGACATACTTGTAGTTGCAGATGCCGTACATGGCGTTGATCTTGGTGTAGTCGTTGATGTGGGTCAGAGCCAGCAGAACCTCGTACTGAGCAGGCATGGTCAGGCAGTTCTCCAGCATATAAGCCTCGGCGGTAGCGAAGGCGTCGTAACGTGCGTCAACATCGTCGACGATGGCGTCAGCCTCGTGAACCAGGCGCTCGAACTCCTGGTAGGTGGCGATCAGGTCAGCCTGCCAGTCAGCGGGGCCTTCCTCGTAGACCTTGGCGATATAGCTGTAGTTCCAGCTGTAGTAAGCGTTGGCGTCGGTCAGGGTCTCCTGGCCCAGGAAGTTGATGGGATCGCCGAAGTCAGCGCCCCAGCCGTTGGAGATATAGCAGTGACGGTGTGCATTGACGACTTCCTGGGTGACGGAAGAAACATACTCGCCGGTCTCCAGAACGATGAAGTCATCGCCGAAGCTGTCAGTGAAGGCCTGCTTCAGAACAGCGGCGCTGTCCTGGGCGGTGGCGTTGCCGGACAGGATATAGTTCCAGCAGTGAACAGGGAAGGTAACACCGATGGCACTCAGCTCCTCCATGGCCTGCTTCTTCAGGTCGGAGATATCGCCGCCGTTGTCGCGCAGACGGATCATGGTCTCGCCGTCGTATGCGCCGTAGCCCATCTTCTGGCCGACCAGGCTGGTGTACTCAACACCCTGGGTGTTGTAGCAGACACCGCGCATGGTGTAGTAGTCGTTCTCGCACTTCAGGGGGTTGATGGGGTTGGTGCGGGCGTAGTAACGGGTCAGATCCAGGCCCTTCATGAAGCACTGACGGAAAGCGGTGTTGGCGATGGCCTTGTTCCAGTTGTCGTCGGGAGTGCCGTCATCGTTGAAGCGCTGATAGTTGAAGTGGAACTGATAGCTGTACTTCTTGGGCTGACGCTCGCACATCTGGTGGTTGTACTCGTTGCTGGGATCATTCTGGATCTGGGTCACGGTGGACTCGGTCAGCTCGATCTCATCCAGCTCACGGTTCTGGTACAGCTGATAGCCGGTGACCAGGTCGGTCAGCATGGTGACCACAACGCGCTCGAAGCGGGCGTGATCGTCAGCACCGTACCAGTTGGGGTTGGGGATGAAGCTCTTGGTGTTGCTCTGAACGAACTCCTCGATCAGGTACGGACCGCAGTACCACATCTCAGCGTAGGTAGCGGCGCGGAAGCCCTCGATGCCCAGCTCGTTGATCAGATCCTCGGAAGCGGGGTAGAAGCAGACATAACCTGCGACGGTGTCGAAGTAGGGGCAGGGGTTCTTGCAGGTGAAGACCAAGGTGTAATCGTCGGGAGCCTCGATGCCGACGCCGTGATCCAGCATATCCTGGTAGGTCAGGTTGGCGGCAGCTTCGCCCTGCTCCACGGTGTAGTCATAGTACTCCTGTGCGCCCAGCAGGGTGGTGGTGGGCATGGAGGTATTGCTGGCCTCATTCTTGTACTGGTTCAGAACCCACTCGGCACCCACCAGGAAGTCCTTGGCGGTGATGTGGCCCTTGACCTCGCCGTTGACATCGCACCAGTCAACATCGTCACGCAGGTGGAAGGTCCAGACCGAAGCATCCTCGTTGTGCTCCCAGCTCTCAGCGATGGCTGCAACGGGCTTGCCGTAGCAGTCAGCGCTCAGCAGACCGTCGACGCAGTTGGTCAGGACGTTGAAGTCGGAAGCGTTCTGGCTGTACAGGACGTTCCATTTCTCCAGCTCACGGACGTTGGTCTCGTAGCTGTAGATCTCGGACAGGCCGCCGGCTGCAGCGGTGCTGCCGGAAGCGGCACCGGAAGTAGCACCGGAAGCGGCGCCAGAGGTAGAGCTGGAGCTGCCGCATGCGGCCAGCAGGCCGGCAGCGCCCACAGCGCCGGCGCCCTTCAA
>CALWZL010000023.1 GCA_944385995.1 uncultured Faecalibacterium sp. | reverse complement strand
GTGGCGTGGCCAAGTGGTAAGGCAAAGGTCTGCAAAACCTTCATTCACCAGTTCAAATCTGGTCGCCACCTCCAGAAAACCGCTGTTTCTCGCAGGAGAGACAGCGGTTTTTGTTTTTCTTGCACCGGCCTGGGTTCGGTGCTACAATAAACGTATTCGATGAAAGGAGGGACGGTCCATGGGTCCGGCGTCTTTGCCCGAGAACCGCACCACCCTGACCCCTGACACCCCGGTGCAGTACCTCAAGGGGGTGGGTCCCAAACTGGCCCAGCGGTTTGAGAAGCTGGGCATCCGCACCCTGGCCGACCTGCTGGAACACTATCCGCGGCGGTATCTGGACTTTACCCATCCCTATCCCCCTTCCGAAGCGCCGGCCGGCGTGGAGTGCGTGGTCCGGGCCGAGCTGCTGTCCAAGCAGGGCGGCCGGTATGTGACCGGCGGCCGCCGGGTGGAGAAGGCCACCGCCGGGGACGACGTGGCCACCCTGGAGCTGACCTGGTTCAACAATCCCTACACCATCCAGAAACTGGAGATTGGGCAGGAATACTTTTTTGAGGGGGAAGTCACCGGCGGACTGCTCCGCCGTCAGATGGTCAATCCCCAGGTGCGGACCCCCGCCCAGGTGGAAGCCGCCCCTCTGGCCGCCATCTATCCCCAGACCGAGGGCCTGACCAGCGGCGCCATCGGCCGGTGCGTGGCCCAGCTCCTTCCCCATGCCGAACTGCTGGGAGAACCCCTGTCCCCTTCCCTCCTCCAAAAATACCGTCTGCCCGGCAAGGCCCAGGCCGTGCGGGACATCCATGCCCCCTCCTCCCCCGAGGCCGCCCGGGAAGCCCGCCGCCGGCTGATCTTTGAGGAACTGCTGGTGCTGCAGCTGGGGATGGGCCAGCTGAAAAACCGGGGCACGGCCTCCACCGGCGCCCCCATGCGCCGGATTGACCCGGCGCCCTTCTGGGCCAGCCTCCCCTTTGCGCCCACCGGGGCCCAGCGCCGGGCGGTGGATGAAATCCTGGACGACATGGCCGGCGAGACTTCCATGAACCGTCTGCTTCAGGGCGACGTGGGCAGCGGCAAGACCCTGGTGGCCGCGGCGGCCCTCTGGGCTGCCATCGGCTCCGGGTATCAAGGGGCATTGCTGGCCCCCACCGAACTGCTGGCCGAACAGCACGCCGAAAATCTGAACCGAATGCTGGCCAAATTCGGCATCCGGGTGGCCCTTCTCACCGGCGGCCTGAAAGCCGCCGCCCGCCGCACCACATTGGCCGCCATCCGCTCCGGCGAGGCGGACCTGGTGGTGGGCACCCACGCCATTTTGTCCGAAGGGGTGGAATTCGCCCGGCTGGGCCTGGCCGTCATCGACGAACAGCACCGCTTCGGCGTCCGTCAGCGGGGCGCCCTGGCCGAAAAGGGGGTCGCCCCGCATCTGCTGGTCATGAGCGCCACCCCCATTCCCCGGACCCTGGGACTTTTGATTTACGGGGACCTGGACATCTCGATTCTGGACGAACTGCCCCCCGGGCGCCGGCCGGTGAAAACCCGGGTGATGACCGGGGCCCGGCGGAGAGATCTCTACGGCTTTCTGGACCGGGAAGTGGGTCAGGGGCGGCAGGTCTATATCGTCTGTCCCGCCATCGAGGAGGGCCCCGACGCCAGCCTCACCCCCGTCAAGACTTACTATGAACAGACCGCCAAGGCCCTTTTGCCCAACCGGCGGGTGGGGCTGATGCACGGCAAACTGAAACCCAAAGAGAAAGCCGCCGTCATGGAGGACTTCCGCACCGGACAGCTGGATGTTCTGGTGTCCACCACCGTCATTGAAGTGGGGGTGGACGTGCCCAACGCCACCGTCATGGTGATTGAAAACGCCGAGCGGTATGGCCTGAGCGCCCTGCACCAGCTGCGGGGCCGGGTGGGCCGCGGCGCCGCCGAGAGCTGGTGCTTTCTGGTGAGCGACAACGAATCCGAGAGTGTCCGCAGCCGGCTCAAGTTCCTCTGTGCCACCACCGACGGCTTTGCGGTGGCCCAGTACGACCTGGAGACTCGGGGCCCCGGCGATTTCTTCGGCAGCCGGCAGCACGGCCTGCCGGCCCTGCAAATCGCCGACCTGGCCAACGACACCCGCACCCTGCACGCCGCCCAGAGCGAGGCGGCGGCGATTCTGGCGAAAGATCCCCTGCTCACTGCACCCGAACATGCCCTGCTGGCCCAACAGGTGGGCCGGATGTTTGAACGCACAGGACCCATGAACTGATTCTTTCGGAGGTTTGCTATGATTTTTACCCTGCCTGTCAACACCCGGGTGGAGGACTTCGATCAGAAAGGCCTGCTGACTCCGCCGGCCCTTCTCTCCATCTTTGAAAACACCAGCGCCCGCCACGCCGACTCCATCGGCTATTCTGTCATGAAGGAGAGCCTGTGCTGCGGGATGGCATGGGTGGTCACCAACTGGCGGATCGAGGTGCTGCGGGCCCCTTCCTACGAGGAGGACTTTTCGGCCAGCACATGGCTCCACAGCGGTTCCCGCCAGGCCACCCGTGAAATGTTCCTCAAGAGCAAATCGGGGGAACTGCTGGCTTTGGGTCAGGCCAAGCTGTGCATGGTAGACCGCCGGACCGGCAGCCCGGTTCTGTCCTCTCCTGAGCGGATGGACGCCTACCAGCCCGAAAGCGCCACCGCCTTTTCTGACCGTCTGCCCCGCCTGCGGCCGCCTGTCTCCTACACCGACGCAGAGCCCGTCTCCCTTCGCCGCAGCGACATGGACTACAACGGCCACCTGCACAACACCGCCTATCTGAATCTGGCCCTGGACGCCGCGCCCCAGGAGATTCTCTCCCAGGGGATACATACCATCCGCATTTCTTACCGCAGCCCTGTGCGGCGGGGAGACCCCCTTGTTCTCAAGAGCACTCGTCAGGACGGTGGCTGGATTGTCTCCTTTGTCCGGGAAGAGGAAGTCTGCGCTGTGGTGGCCCTCAATGAACAGCTGAAACCCCTGTAAAACCAAAAGAGGCGAAGCCCGACGGGCTTCGCCTCTTTTTTGTCTGTGTTTTTAGAAGTCGATCTGCTCCAGGCGCAGCAGGGCCAGGATATAGATCTTGACCGACTGCAGCAGGGCATCCACCGGAGCCGACTCATTGGCGCCGTGCATCGGGCCGCCGAAGGAGGGCAGAACCAGGTCGTGGGACTCAGGGCCAAAGCTCACCGCATAGGGGAAGTGGCGGGCATAGGTGCCGCCGCCCATGGTGAAGGGCTTTTCGTTCTTGCCGGTGACCTCGTTGTAGGTGTCGATGCAGGCCAGGATGGCGGGGGTATCGGCCTCGATATAGAAGGGGTCCGCCGCGTCCACATCTTCCAGGGCAGCGCCCTCCCCGATGGCGGCGCGGATGGCGTCGGCGATGATCTCGCCGTTGGTGGAGGTGGGATAGCGGCTGTCCATGGTCTGGACCATCCGGCCATCCTGCATATACATCCGGCCGCCGATGATGGTCAGAGGACCGAAGGGGCCGTCCGAGGTGGCAATGCCCAGGCCCTCGCCGGCCGTGGAGCTGTGCAGCTTCTGGACGGCTTCCAGGTACTTCCGCTCCTGTTCGGTGCACAGGTCATTGGCCAGCAGGTAATCCACCACCAGGCCGATGGCGTTGACGGTGCCTTCGGGGCTGGCGGCATGGCCCGATTTGCCCCAGCCGCGAATCCGCACCTTGCCGTCCTCCGGCTCCAGGGTGATGTTGGGGGCATTCTTGAGGCCCGCCATGTCCACGTCCACCAGGGCGCTGGCACGGTCGGGCACTGCGTTGTTGGCCACACCGCCCTCAAAGGCCAGAATTTTGCCGTTGCAGACCGGGCTGACCAGTTTGCCGTGGAAGTGGCCCTTCTCGCCGTTGCAGACCGGGAACTCGGCGTCGGGGGTAAAGCAGAAGGCCGGGGCCTTGTTGTGGGCCAGGTAGTAGGTCACATCCCCCATGCCGGTCTCCTCGTTGGTGCCGGCCAGGGCGCGGATGGGATACCGCAGCTGAACCCCCATCTCCTTGAGGAACTTGAGGGCGTACAGGGTTACCACCATGGGTCCCTTGTCGTCCATGACGCCGCGGCCCAGAATCCAGCCATCCCGGCGGCGCATGGTGAAGGGATCGGCCTCCCAGCCTTCCCCTGCCGGCACCACGTCCACATGGCAGATGGTGGCCAGGTACTTGTCGGGGTCAGCACCGGGCAGCTCGGCATAGCCGATGTAGCCCTCGCAGTTGTGGGTGGCAAGGCCCATCTTTTCCGCCAGCTCCAGCGCCTTGTCCAGGGCAGCCCGGGCGCCGGGGCCGAAGGGTGCGCCCGCAGCGGGAGCAGATTCCACACTGTTGATCGCCACCAGGGCGGCAATATCATCCAGCAGCTGCTCGCGATTTGCCTCGATGAAGGCGTCAATCTTTTGATTGAGTTCCTGATCCATAACTATCCATTCCTTTCTATCATAAGCCGCCCGCCCGTCAGGGACGCATGCGTTTCTCACGGGCGGGGCTTTGGGGGTATTGTATGGGATGGGGCTCAGACCGCAAACAATGCGCTGAACACCCCCAGCAGGCCGGCGCTGGCCAGGCCGATGATGACACCGGCCATCAGCACGCCGCCCATGCAGGCAATGAGGACATCTTTGAACTTCATGTCCAGGATGGAGCCGGCCAAAGTGCCGGTCCACGCGCCGGTGCCCGGCAGCGGAATTCCCACAAAGATCAGCAGGGCCACCACCAGGCCGCGGCCGGCCTTGGCTTCCAGGGCGCGGCCGGCCTTCTCTCCCTTGACCACAAAGAATTTGCAGATGCCGCCGATCAGGGGTTTGTGATAGCCCCAGATCAGGAACTTGCGGGCAAACAGGTAGATGAAGGGCACCGGCAGCATATTGCCGATGACCGCCACCAGGTAGACCGGCAGCGCTTCCAGCCCCAGGCCGAAGCCGATGGGGATGGCGCCGCGCAGCTCAATGATGGGGACCATCGAGACAAAAAACACAAACAGATACTTCTTCAGCATAGAACCTCCTTTGTCAGTTGGCAGCTTTGGGAGAGGATTTCAGCTTCTTCCATTCGATGACGAAGAAGAGGATGGTGCAGGTGGACGCCGAAATGCAGTCGCTGACCGGCTCTGCCACATACAGGCCCAGCAGCTGGCTGATGCCCAGCATCCCGAAGATGCCGGGGATGATGAAAGACAAGGGCAGCAGCAGGATGATCTTTCGCAGCAGAGCGATGAACATGCTCAGTTTGGCCTCGCCCAGACCCAGGAAGGTCTGCTGACAGGCGTTCTGGGCGCCCATGAAGAAGTAGCCCAGCAGATAGATCCGCAGGGGGGCAATGCCCATGGCGACGATTTCCGCCTCGCTGGAGAACAGGCCCAGGAACAGCTGGGGCGCGATTTCCACCGCGGCCACCACCAGGGTGGTGACGCCCATCGACACCGACAGCATCACCAGGAAGGTCTTGCGGACCCGGTCCAGCTTCCGGGCGCCGAAGTTGTAGCCGATGAGGGGCTGGGCGCCCTGACAGAAGCCCTGGATGGGCAGGTTGGCGATCTGCGCCACCGAGAACAGGATGCTCATGATGGCCACCGCGCTGTCTCCGCCATATTTGGCGGCGCCGGTGTTGAAGGAAAGCTGAATCAGGCACTCGGTGGCGGACATCAGGAAGGGCGAGACCCCCAGCGACAGCACCAAAGCCAGGATGGCCTTGTCGGGGATGAGGTTTTCTTTGCGGATGCGCAGCACGCTCCGCTTGCCCAAAAAGAAGCAGAGAACCCAGATCATGCTGAGGGCCTGGCTGAGGATGGTGGCCACCGCTGCGCCCTGAACTCCCATATTGAGCCCGTAAATAAAAACCGGGTCCAGAATGATGTTGCTGATGGCGCCGATGCAGGTGGTGGCCATACTGGTCTTGGCAAAGCCCTGGTTGGTGATGAAGGGGGTCATGCCCAGGGTAAACTGGACAAAGATGGTGCCCAGCAGGTAAATCCGCAGATAGGCCATGGCATAGGGCAGGGTGTTCTCACTGGCGCCGAAAGCCAGCAGGATGGGCTCGCCGTAGATGGTAAAGACCACGCTGAGGGCAATGGACAGGACCACCAGCAGGGTGATGCAGTTGCCCAGAATCTTTTCGGCGGTCTTGTAGTCGCCGCGGCCCATGGCCACCGAGGCCCGGGGCGCGCCGCCCATGCCCACCAGATTGGAAAAGGCGGTAATCAGGACGATGATGGGATAGGTCACGCCCAAACCGGCCAGAGCCAGGCTGCTGTTGCCGGGGATATGGCCCACATAGATCCGGTCCACGATGTTGTACAGCATATTGACCAGCTGTGCCAGCGCGGTGGGCAGGGCCAGACTGAAAATCAGAGGCAGCAGCGGCGCCGTGCCCAGGCGCTGGTCTGCCGACCCAGAGGAGGATGCTGAGGACTGTTTTTCTGCCATGGTATTGATATGCTCCTTTCGGTTCAGAGATCCATCACCAGTTCCACCGGGCAGTGGTCCGAGCCCATGATCTCATTGTGGATCTCGGCGGCCTGCACCTTGTCGGCAATCCGCCGGGAAACCAGAAAATAATCGATCCGCCAGCCGGCATTCCGTTCCCGGGCCCGGAAGCGATAGCTCCACCAGCTGTATTTGACCTCGTCGGGATGGACCAGGCGGAAGCTGTCCGCAAAGCCTGATTCCAGCAGCCGGGTCATGGCGGCCCGCTCTTCGTCGGTAAAGCCGGCGCTGCGGCGGTTGGTGTCGGGGTTTTTGATGTCGATTTCCTGGTGGGCGACGTTCAAATCGCCGCAGAGGATCACCGGCTTTTGGGCGTCCAGCTTCAGCAGGTAGGCCCGGAACATCTCCTCCCACTCCATCCGGTAGTCCAGCCGCTTGAG
Organism: uncultured Faecalibacterium sp.; assembly: GCA_944385995.1. Classification (GTDB taxonomy): domain Bacteria; phylum Bacillota; class Clostridia; order Oscillospirales; family Ruminococcaceae; genus Faecalibacterium. The sequence continues at coordinate 23,244 of CALWZL010000023.1, read as the reverse complement.
GCCGTCCTGACTGTTGGGGGTGTAGCAGTTCACCAGATAAAAAGCAGGATACTCCAGGGTGATGACCCGGCCCTCCTGGTCGTGGGCCTCTTGGCCCACCCCCATGGTCACCGACAGGGGTTTTTCCCTGCAATAGCAGGCAGTCCCCGAATAGCCCTTGCGCTGGGCCGAATAGAAATATTCAGCATATCCCTCGGGGTGAAAGTCTGCCTGTCCCGGCTGCATCTTGGTTTCCTGCAGGCAGAAAATATCGGCGTCGAGGGCCGCAAAGCTCTCGGCAAAGCCATGGGACAGGCATGCGCGCAGGCCGTTGACATTCCAGCTGACTAGCTTCATACAGTCTTCCCTTCTTGTTTTCTTCCAACCATTTTCCTCTGTACCGCGGACAGATCACTCCAGATACTTGGTCCGCCAGATCCCGCTTTTGAACCGCCAGATAAAGCAGACGGCGCGGCAGATCCAGTCGATCACCATGGCGATCCAGACGCCCACAGCGCCGTACCCCATCTGAACGCCCAGCATATAGCTGAAGCCCAGACGCCAAACCGCCATGCTCAGGACCGAAACGGTCATGGTAAACTTGACATCGTTGGCGGCCCGGAGGGCATTGGGCAGGACGAAGGCCACCGGCCACAGCAGCAGGCCGCAGCCGCAGTGAATCTGAACCAGCAGGATGGCCAGTTCCATGGTCTCTCCCGAGAGGGCGTAAATGCCCACCAGGGGGCTTACAAACAGCAGGATGGCGCCGTTGAAGATGCCCATGGCGATGTAGCTCCACAGCAGCAGCCGCTTGGCATAATCGGCAGCCTGGTCGTTGTCCCGGGCGCCGATGCACCGGCCCACCACCGTAATCATGGCCAGGCCGATGGCATTGCCGGGGATGCAGCCCATGCCGTCCAGGTTGTTGGCCACGGCGTTGGCGGCGATCTGCACCGTGCCGAACAGGGAGATCATGCTCACCACGATGATCCGGCCCGCCTGAAACAGACTGTTTTCAAAGGCGGAGGGGATGCCGATCCCCAGAATCCGTCTGGCCAGGGCGCCGTCCACCCGGAAGGTCATCCGGGCCTGGACCACATTGTCCTTGCGGCGGCAGGCCAGCAGGATCAGAACCGCGGCCAGGGCGCGGCTGACCACGGTGGGCCAGGCCACGCCTTCCACGTACATATTTAGAACAAAGATGCAGACGGCGTTGCCCACAATGTTGATGGCGTTCATCAGCAGGCTGACCTGCATCGAGATTTTGGAGTTGCCCATGCTGCGGAAGATGGCCGCACCGGCATTGTAAAGCCCCAGGAAGGGGTAGCTCAGGGCGGTCACCTGGAGATAGCGGACGCCGGCGTCCAGCACATCGTCCGCAATGCTGCCGTAAAACAGCCGCAGCATGGGCCGGGCCAGCACCCAGCAGAAGATGCCCAGCCCCAGCCCCAGCAGCAGGCTCAGCAGAACCAGCTGCCCGGCGCTGTCGTCGGTTTCCTTTTTCCGCAGGGCGCCCAGGTACTGGCTGACCACCACCGCGCCGCCGGTGGCAAGCGCCGCCAGCAGGTTGATGACCAGGTTGTTAATCATATCCACCAGGCTGACGCCCGAAATGGCCGCCTCGCCGCACCGGGACACCATCATGGTATCCGCCATGCCCACCGTGGTGGCCAGCAGCTGTTCGATCAGCAGCGGAACAATCAGCCGCAGCAGTTCATTGGTGGTGAAAATGGGCCCGCCCGGACCATTTTTCAAAATTTTGGGGTTGTATTCCCCTGTCGCTTGTTCCATGAATTCTTTCCTCTCACCCCTTCATCCGCCCCCGCAGGGACGGGCAAACTCTCCCAATTTATCATAGGCGTACCTGTTTATCATAACATAGCCCCGCCGGATTGTAAAGCCTGCCGCCCGGTTCCCGGTGCGGTCTGTCCGCGGTCCGAAAACATCCCCTCTGCGCAAGTTTGGCATTTGTTGCAGCAAAGCGCATCCATATTTGTGCGCTTTCACGAAAATACGTTTTTACGCTGTTTCAGTGGCATTTTTGTTTAAAAAGCACTTGCTTTTCTATGTGAAAAGTGGTATCTTGTATCCCAACGGAGCGCCTTGGATACAAGAACAGCGTTCAACCTGCATCGCCGGGGCGTACAGCCCCTTGCGCTCCGTTCTGGATTTTGCTATTTTCTTCATTTACCTTCTTATCATTTACCCTGCCTGCCCGCAAGGGCAAAGCGGCGGCCCAACCTGCACGGGCCGCCGTTTTTCTTTTTGGTATTGTCTATACTGCACGAAAACAAAGCTTCCGAATTGGGAAAGATGTCCTCTTGACGCCTTGCATAGCCCGTCGAAACCGTGTATAATACAGACAGTGCAGGCCGCGTTGCCTGCCGACCGTCCGCCCCGGCAGGGCGGGCGCCGGCCCGTCCACGGGCCGGAAGGGGCCGTCCCGGCCCCCTGCTGAAAGATCAACAGAGTAAGGCTGTGCGCGTTAAGTGCCGCATCAACGGGGAGTTGTGCTGCGGACGAAGGCGAAGTTTTCCCGCGGTGCACAGCCTGCATCCCGCTGCTGCATGGACTTGGGCGCGGGCCGTGGCATGCCTGCGGCCCGGTGTGAATGCTGCCGGATTTCACGGCCCTCCTTTGTGCGGTTTTGTCGCATGGGGAGGGCCGTTTTCTGTCCTCCTCACCCTGGATTCAGTAAAGGAGGCATTGCCATGAATCCGAATCAGCCCAAATCTCTCCGCAATCTCACCTTCTGCGCCCTGCTCATCGCCATGAGCATTGTGTTCAGCCGGGTCCTCAGCATTTCCACCGGATTTCTCCGGTTCAATCTGGGCAGCCTGCCGGTGGTGCTGGCAGCGGTCCTGTTTGGACCGGCGGCCGGCTTCGCGGTGGGGGCCATCGCCGACATCATCGGCGGCGTGCTGGCGGGCTACGCCATCAACCCCCTCATCACCCTGGGGGCCGGGGCCATCGGCTTGTTTGCCGGCATCGGCTGGTGCTGGCTGCCCCTCCGCCGGGACAGCCTCCGGCTGGCCTGCGGCATCCTGCTGGGCCATACGGTGGGCTCCATCGTCCTCAATTCCCTGGCCCTGCGGCTGTTCTATGGCTACGCATGGAGTGTGCTGGCCGCACGCATTCCCAATGCACTGATTCTCTCTGTGGCCGAATTTTTCCTGATGCGCGCCCTGCTGGCCAATCACAGCCTGATGGCGGCAGCCCGCGGCAGTTTTACCGGGAGGCGTTCTGAATGAATTACGACCAAGCGCTGGCCTACATCCACGCGGTCCACTGGCAGGGACACAAACCGGGTCTGGAGCGCATCCGCATCCTGTTGGACGCTCTGGGCCGCCCCGAACAGCAGCTGTCCTTTGTCCATGTGGCCGGAACCAACGGCAAGGGCAGCACCGCCGCCATGCTGGACAGCTGTCTCCGGGCTGCCGGGTATAAGGTAGGGCTGTTCACCTCGCCCTACATCAACCGCTTCAACGAGCGGATTCAGGTGGACGGCGTCCCCATCCCGGACCAGGACCTGGTCCGGCTGGTGGAACAGGTCCAACCGGCCGCGGCGGCCATGGCCGATGTTCCCACCGAGTTTGAGATTATCACCGCTCTGGGCATGCTCTACTTTGCCCAGCAGCACTGTGATATTGTGGTTCTGGAGGTTGGCCTGGGCGGCGCGCTGGACTCCACCAACATCATCCCGCCGCCGGCCTGTGCCGTCATCACGGCCTTGGGGATGGACCACGTCAAGGAGCTGGGCCCCACCCTGGCCGACATTGCCGCCGCCAAGGCCGGCATCATCAAGCCGGGCAGTCCGGTGGTGAGCTATGGCGGCGCACCTGAGGCGGACAAGGTCATCGCCGACACCGCCCGGGCCCAGGGCGCTCCCCTGACGGTGGTGGATTTCAACCGTCTGCATCTGCGCAGCGTCACCCTGGACGGTCTGGTCTTTGATTTTGACGGGCTGGAGGGGCTGACTCTGCCTCTGCTGGCCAGTTATCAGCCCAAAAACGCCGCGGTGGCCATCACGGCCCTGCGGGTTCTCCGCAGCCGCGGCTGGAACATTTCCGACCAGGCCATCCGGCAGGGCCTCGCCCAGGTCCGCTGGCCCGGCCGGTTTGAACTGCTGCGGCGCGACCCGCCTTTCCTGCTGGACGGCAGCCACAACGCCCACGGCATGCGGGCCACGGTGGCCAGCCTGCGGGAACAGTTCCCGGGGCAAACCTTCGTCTTTTTGGTCAGCATCATGGCCGACAAGGACTCGGATGAAATGCTCCGGCTCCTGCTGCCTCTGGCCAAGTCCTTTGTCACGGTGACGGCCCCCAGTCCCCGGGCCATCCCGGCCCCCGACCTCGCGGCCCAGATCACCGCCCTGGGCGGCATCGCCGAGCCTGCCGACAGCATTCCGGCCGCCGTCGCCCGGGCCGACGCTCTGGCCGGCGGCGGTCCGGTGGCCGCCCTGGGCACCCTCTATTTCTCCGGCGATGTCCGCCGCGCCCTTACTTTTCTGGAAGAAAAGTAAGCAAAAGACTTTCACTGGGTACCGGGTCACTCTGGCCGCACTCACGTTACACCTAGTCGGCGGCAAAGCCCTGCATCTTAGTCGGCGTTTGTGCCTGCGGCAGCGGCGGCGACCGCGTCCAGTGGACGGAACAGGGAGCCGCCGCTGGCGCCGCGCTCCGATTTTTGCAAGCGCCCGCCGCCCCGCGCAGCATATTTGGCTAACGGCAACCCGGAGCCGCGCTCCCATTTTCACAAGGGTGCTCCTGCAGCCCGCAGGGAAAATCGGCTAAGCGCAAGAGGCAAGCACACCGAAGCGCTGCCTGCGGCAGATGCAGCGAGGTGTGCTTGGCGCCGCGCTCCGATTTTTGCAAGCGCCCGCCGCGGCGCGCCGCAAAAATCGGCTAAGCGCAAGAGGGAACACCCCATGGCAGAACAAGTTTTACCAGCCGGTTTCCACAGGCCATGATCCCATCTCCGCCCCCTTTTCCGTTTCGGAACAAGGGGGCCTTTTCTTCATTCAAAAAGTCCCAGCCGGACGACATGTGCGTACGGCTGGGACACCTGCAGGGAAATGGGACACAGGGAGTGTGCGGGCCGCAAAGCGGCACGTGCGCGGTTCTGTGTCCCATTTTGTCCAAAAGGGGGATATTAGGGGGAAAGGATTTCTGCCGCGCGACTGCGCGCAGAAATTGGTTCCCCCTAAAGCATAACAAGGGGGCCTTTTCTTTCACAGATCTCTGTGGTATGCTAGGGGTATATGATGGAATCCTAGGAGAGGGCGCTTTGTGCGTCCCCCGGGAACAGGAAGGAGATTGAAAGCATATGAAGTTCAGTGAAATGCCCTACGCACGCCCCGACATTGACGCGATTCTGAAGCGCTGCGCACAGTTCGCCGCCGATGCGGCAACGGCTCCGTCCGGCGAAGCCCTGGTGAAACTCTACTACGACCAGAGCGCCGCCATGGCCGACTATACCACCGCCGCCAATCTGGCCAATATCCACTATACCTGTGACACCCGCGACGCCTATTGGCAGGCTGAACAGGATTTCTTCGACACCAACAGTCCCGCCGTCTCCAACGCCGTGACCGAAATCTACCGGGCCATCCTGGCCAATCCCCATCTGGACGCTCTGACCGAGGCATACGGTTCCACCTGCGTGCCCGGCATGCGCAATGCGGTGCTGTCGGTGGACAGCCGGGTGACCGAGCTCCAGCAGGAGGCCAACACCATTTCCAGCCTGTACCAGCGCCTGTACGGCGGTGCCCTGGTGGCGATGGACGGCAAACAGCTCACCATTCCCCAGCTGGGCCCCTACAAACAGAGTCTGGACCCCGCTGTCCGCCGGGCGGCTTTTGAGGCCGAGGCCGGCTACTTCGACGCCCACCGGGGCGAGTTCGACGAGCTCTACGAGCGCACCGTCAAGAACCTGAACCAGCAGGCCGCCATCCTGGGCTATAAGGACTACAGCGAACTTTCTTACGCCCGGATGAACCGGATCGGCTATGGTCCCGAAGAAATCCGTATCTTCCGGGACCAGGTGGCCCGGGACGTGGTGCCCCTGCTGGCCGAGGTGGTGGCCCGCCGGGCCAAGCGCGCCGGCATCGAACATCCCACCTTCGCCGATCTGAATGTGGCATTCCCCGACGGCAACCCGGTCCCGGTCAAGGGCTATCAGGTTCGGATGGACGCCGCCCGCACCATGTACCACGAGCTGAGCAGCGAGACGGCCGAGTTCATTGACTTCATGCAGGACAACGAGCTGTTCGACGTGCTGAGCCGGCCCGGCAAGGCCAACGGCGGCTATATGACCATCCTGCCCACCTACAAGGCCCCCTTCATCTTTGCCAACTGGAACGACACCGCCGGAGACGTGGACGTTTTGACCCACGAGGCCGGCCACGCCTTCGAGGGCTATCTGGCCGCCCGGGACGAGTCCATCCCCGAGGATTTGAAGTGCCCCAGCATGGAGAGCGCCGAAATTCACTCGATGGCGATGGAATTCCTCACCGCCCCCTGGCACCAGCTGCTTTTCGGCCAGGACACCCCCAAATACGCCCTGACCCACGCTGAGGAGAGTCTGATTTTCCTGTCCTACGGCTGCGAGGTGGACGAGTTCCAGCACATCATGTACCAGCACCCCAACCTGACCCCCGACCAGCGGAACGATGTCTGGCTCAAGCTGGAACAGAAATACCGTCCCTGGATCGACTTTGACGGCCTGCCCTTCTACGGCCGCGGCGCCGGCTGGCAGCGTCAGCTCCACATTTACGAGTGTCCCTTCTATTATATTGATTACTGTCTGTCCACCATGGCCGCTCTGCAGTTCTTCCTGCTGAACGAGGCCGACCACACCGACGCATGGCAGCGGTATCTCCGTCTCTGCCGCCGGGGCGGCACCGCCAGTTACACCGAACTGTGCCGGACCGCCGGTCTCAAGACCCCCTTTGAGGAGGGCAGCGTCAAGGCCATCGCCCAGCCGGTGGCCCAGTGGATTGCCCAGCATCAGGTTTGATTTCTGTCCTCTGCAACGGTTTTCCGTCCTAACAGCAAAGCAGCAAGGCCCTCGCCTGCACCGTGTCGCGCGGTGTTGGAGCGAGGGCCTTGTTGTGTCTGCTATTGCCTATTCAGAAGAAGGTTTCCGAAAGAGTCTCGGGATATTGGAAAGACCAGGGCTGGTATGTAGCTTACTGGACGTTGGTCAGCTCAGCCAGCTTGTGGAAGATCTCGGTGTTGTCGAAAGCACCGGTGAACTTGTCAGCGCCAGCGCCCTGGGCGTAAATGTTGACGGGAGCGCCGGTGTGTGCCCAGGTGGTGTGGCTCATGCCCGACTTGTGGTTCAGGACATGGCAGATGGCGGCAGAGAACGGCTGGTAGGTGCCGTAGAGCTCGTACTCCTCCTGGGTCATCTTGCTCTGGCTGGAAGCGCCCACCGTCATGCTGCGCTCATAAGCGTCCCGCAGCTGCTCCAGCTCGTAGTCGGTGAGGATCAGGTTCTCATACTCGGGGTTGGAGGCGTCGGGATCGCTGGCGGTAATCAGGCCGAAGCTGTTCTTTACGTCGGCCAGAGCGGTCTCGAAGGAAGCGCCCGCAGCCCGCAGCTTGTCGATGTGCTCGCTGTCAAACTTGACAAAGGAGGTGGTCTGCTTGGTCAGGTTGGTCAGGTAGGTGTTGTAGTTGGTGGTGGCAAAGCCGATGGTCATGCCGCCGGTCTCGTGGTCGGCGGTGACCAGGATCAGGGTATCATTGGGATGCTCATTGTAGAAGTCGACGGCCACCTGAACGGCGTTGCTCATCTCCAGAACATCGTGGATGGAAGCGGCGGCATCATTGGCGTGGCAGGCCCAGTCGATCTTGCCGCTCTCGGTCATCATGAAGAAGCCCTTGTCGTTGTCCAGCAGTTCGATGCCCTTGCGAACGTAGTCGGACAGCTTCCACTCACCGGCGGGAGCGTCGATGGAGTAGTTCATGGCGGCAGCATCGGCGCGGTGCTCAGCGATAACCAGGGTCTTGCCTGCGCCGGCCTTCAGGGCCTCGGCGCCGGCCTGGGTGGTCACCAGGTTGTAACCGGCTGCAATGGCCACATCGTAGTTGGAAGCCTTGGTGCCGTCGTTGTAGGGCTTCTCGAAGTCGCCGCCGGCGAAATACTCGAAGCCGCTGTTGGCCAGCTCCACGCCGATGTCGTAGTAGTTGCTGCGGCTGGCCTGGTGCGCATAGAAGGCGGCGGGGGTGGCGTGGTCGATGTTGACGGTGGTGATGACGCCAACCTTGTAGCCCAGCTGCTTGTGCAGCTTCTCGGCGATGGTCTCATAGGGGACATCGCGGGTCCAGGGGCACATATTGATGACGCCGGACTCGGTCTTTTCACCCGATGCAATGGAGGTGGCGGTGGAAGCGGAGTCGGGGCAGAACGAGGTGGAATCGTAGGTGGTCACGCTGCCGGTGTAGGGGAACTTCATGAAGCTCAACTCTGCACCCGTCACAGCGCCGTTGTTCTCGACGGTACCCTTGTAGAAGGAAGCCGACTGGATCTGGGGCAGGCCCATGCCGTCGCCGATGAACAGGAAGATGTATTTGGGCTTCTTGCCCAGGAAGTCAAACAGGCCATTCTCGGCGTCTGCGGAGGTCTGGACGGGCTCAGCGGCAGAAGCAGCTGCGGCGTTGGCGGCCACCAGGCTGGCCACCGAAGCGGCGGCGCCTGCCTTCAGGAAGCTGCGGCGGGATAACTTGAAATTCTTCATACCAATTTTCCTTTCTCTCTTCAACGTGTACCCAACATATGCGGCGGGCTTTGCAGCCCTGCCCCGGCCCGGTGTTCGGGCCCTGATTGTCGTTTTGCCGGGCCCCGCAGGCCCGGTTCCTATTTGGGACGGCTTTATTGTACCCGAGGCCCGTTCCCGGTGAAACCATGTCCAGGCAAAGCTTTGGTAAAAAGTAGCAGTCTGTTTCCAGACCCAATGTAAAGAGCAGGTTTTGGATGTAAAATCCACATACATACGCTTTCCTGTGGTATCCATCCAGTCCAAAAAGATTTCCTGATTCTTGTAAATTCTAAGCAAACCGACAAAATCCCATCCGTCTTCCCTCAAAACATTGAAATGTTCACATTGCCGTGTTATTCTGTATGATATCGAACGATATGGCCTGGAATTTTGCCGGACCCGTTCGAGACGACAGACAACATTGCGATTGAACTATGGTAATACAATGAAAGAGATCATGAAACGTTTGAATCTCGGCCTTGACATTGGTTCCACCACCGTCAAGGCTGTGCTGACCGATCGTCAGAGCGGTCAGATTTTGTTCCGCCGCTACCAGCGCCACCACGCCGAGCAGCGGCGCACCCTCTGCGAACTGCTGGGCGCCATCTGCGAAAAATTCGCCGGCCTGCCCATGCGGATCGCGGTCTGCGGTTCGGGCGGCCGGCCTCTGGCCGACCAGATGGGCGCCTGTTACGTCCAGGAAGTGGTGGCCAACGGCGCCGCGGTCCGCTCCCTCTATCCCAAGGCCCGCACCGCCGTCGAGCTGGGCGGCCAGGATGCCAAGGTCATCTTCTTCCGGGAGGAAAAGGACGGCACCCTCACCACCTCTGACATGCGGATGAACGGCAGCTGTGCCGGCGGCACCGGCGCTTTCATCGACGAGATCGCCGCCCTGCTGCGGGTGCCTTCCGAACAGTTTGAGTCTCTGGCGGCCCAGGGCAAGCAGGTCTACAGCATCTCGGGCCGGTGCGGCGTCTTTGCCAAGACCGACATCCAGACCCTTTTGAACCAGGGCGCCAGCCGGGCCGACATTGCCCTGTCCTCCTTCCACGCCATCGCCAAGCAGACCATCGGCGGTCTGGCCCAGGGCCTGGAAATGACCCCGCCGGTCATCTTTGAGGGCGGCCCCCTGACCTACAACCCCACCCTGATCCGGGTGTTTGCCGAGCGTCTGGGCCTGCGGGAGGACCAGATCATCCGTCCCGACAACGCCGATACCATCGTGGCCCTGGGCGCCGCCCTGGCCATGGATGAACTGTATCCCCTGCCCACCGGCCGGGCCGCCCCCATGACCCCCGAAGTGGCCCTGGAACGGCTGTCCTCGGCCCCCGAAATCACCGAACAGCACACCGCCGAGCGGTATTTTGCCGACGACGCCGAACGGGACGCCTGGAAGGCCAGCCACACCCTGCCGGAACTGGAAGAGCCGGTCACCCGGCCGGGCGACACCCTGCGGGTCTACATCGGCGTGGACGCCGGCAGCACCACCAGCAAGCTGGTTCTGCTGGACGAGAATGAAAAGGTTCTGGACCGCTTTTATGCCAGCAACCGGGGCGACCCCATCGAGGTGATCCGTCACGGTTTGCAGACCCTTTTTAAAAAGTACAGCGAACGGGGCGTAAAGCTGGAAGTGTTGGGCTTCGGCACCACCGGCTATGGCGAGGTGATGCTGAGCAAGGCTTTCGGCGGAGACTATCACACGGTGGAGACGGTGGCCCACGCCTCGGCGGCCTGCCACTATCTGCCCGATGTCACCTTCCTGCTGGACATCGGCGGCCAGGACATGAAGGCCATCTGGATCAAGGACGGCGTCGTCACCAACATGCTGTTGAATGAGGCCTGTTCTTCGGGCTGCGGCTCCTTCCTGGAGGAGTTTGCCGCCGGTCTGGGAATTCCGGTGGAGGGAATCGCCGACGCGGCCTTCCGGGCCCAGGCCCCCGCCGAGCTGGGCAGCCGCTGCACCGTCTTTATGAACAGCAGCATCATCACCGAGCAGAAAAACGGCCGGACCCCCGATGACATCATGGCGGGCCTGTGCCGCTCCATCATCAAGAATGTCTTTACCAAGGTGGTCCGCATCCCCAACACCGACGTGCTGGGCAGCCGGATTGTGGTCCAGGGCGGTACCTTTAAAAATGACGCGGTTCTTCGGGCCCTGGAACAGTACCTGGGCCGGACCGTCACCCGTGCCCCCTACCCCGGCGAGATGGGCGCCATCGGCGCCGCCCTCCTGACCAAGCGTCAGGCCGAGGCCAACGGCAACCCTGCCAGCCACTTCATCGGCTGGGAGGCCCTGGACACCTTTACATATACCCAGAGCCAGAACGAGCCCTGTCCCTTCTGCCAGAACCACTGCACCCGCACCGTCATCCGGTTCCCCACCGGGGAGAGCTTTGTCACCGGCAACCGGTGCGAGCGGGGCGAGATTCTGGGCGACCCCAAGGACAGCAGCGTTCAGGCCAAGGTCCGGGAGACCAACAAGGCCATGCAGAGCATTCCCAACCTCTTCGCCCTGCGGGAAAAACTCCTGTTTGCCGACTACGACGCCCCCGCTCTGGCCCCTGACCGCGGGGTGACCATCGGCATTCCCCGGGTCCTCTCCTTCTGGGAGACCATGCCCTTCTGGAATGCCTTCTGGCGGAGCCTGGGCTTCAAGATTCAGCTGTCGGGCAAGAGCACCCGGCCCCTCTACGAGGAGGGGCTGTCGGCTGTCACTTCCGACACCGTCTGTTTCCCGGCCAAGCTGGTCCACGGCCACATCCGGGATCTGGCCAAGCGGAAGGTGGACCGGATCTTTATGCCCTCCATCACCACCGTCCAGCCCGAGGGCACCGCTTCCACCAGCGAGTCCATGTGTGCGGTGGTCAAGGGCTATCCCATTGTCATCCGCAATTCGGACAATCCACAGCGGCGCTGGGGGATTCCCTTTGACGCCCCCCTGTTCCACTGGCATCACCACGCCGACCGGGACCGTCAGCTCACCGACTACATGGCCGAGACCTTCGGCATCGACAAGGAATTGACCCGCAAGGCCATCGCCCTGGGCGATGCGGCACAGACTAGCTTTTCGGATCAGCTCAAGGCCGCCGGTCAGGCCGTCCTGGACCGCTGCCACGCCGAAAACAGCTACGCGGTGGTCCTGTCCAGCCGTCCCTATCAGAACGACGAGCTGGTCAACCACGCATTGCCCGACCTGTTTGTCAGCCTGGGCATCCCGGTGCTGACCAACGACTCTCTGCCTGACATCAACAAAGTGGACCTGTCCCGGAGCCGTCTGGATATTGTCAACAACTACCACGCCCGGATGCTGGCCTCGGCGGTTCTGGCCGCCCAGGACGAGTGTCTGGAATACGTCCAGATCGTCAGCTTCGGCTGCGGCCATGACGCCTATCTGTCCGACGAAATCACCCGGATGATGCACGAAATCTCGGGCAAGAGCCCCCTGATCCTCAAGCTGGACGAGAGCGACGCCCAGGGTTCCCTGCGGATTCGGGTCCGGTCCTTTGTGGAGACCGCCGCCATCCGGCGGGCCCGGGGCACCCATCCCGTCCTCCACAATCTCCCCGACCCCTACCCCGTCAAGTTCACCAAAGAGGACATCAAAGAGCGGGTGGTGCTGGTTCCCAACACCTCCCACGCCTTCTGTCGGGTCATGTCGGCGGCCTTTGCGGCCCAGCATGTCCGGGCTGTCCCTCTGGCCATCGGCCGGGAGGATGCCATCCGGCTGGGCAAGCAGTATGTTCACAATGACATCTGCTTCCCGGCCCAGATCGTCATCGGTGAGATTCTGGCGGCCCTCCGCAGCGGCCAGTATGACCTGGATCACACCGCTGTGGCCATGGCCAAGTACATCGGCGACTGCCGTCTGACCCACTACAGCGCTTTGCTGCGGAAAGCCATGGACGACGCCGGATTCTCCCAGATTCCCATCCTCACCAACGACGACAAGGACAGCCACAACATGCACCCCGGCTTCAAGATGAATCTGGTTTCCAGCTTCAACCTGGTCTTCTCCCTGCCCATGATCGATGTCATGGAAGAACTGCTGCGGAAGATCCGCCCCTATGAGCTGATTCCCGGTTCGGCCGACAAGGCCTTTGAGGCCGGCATGGACGCCATTGTGGACGGGATGACCCGCCACGGCATTCCCGGCCTCAAGAAGGGCTTTGAAAAGGCCATCGACCTGATGAAACAGGTGGCCTATGACCGCTCCAATCCCCGGCCCACCGTCCTGATCGTGGGCGAGTATCTGCTGAACTTCCATCCCGGCGCCAACCACGACATCGAGAAGTATCTGGAGACCAACGGGTTCGAGATCATCGAGGCCCGGATGACCGATGTCATCCGCAAGACCTACTTCTATATGGACGCCCAGATCAAGGAATACCACATCCACAAGCCCCTGGGCGAAAAAATCTGGTTTCGCACCGCCGACGAGGTGTTCAATGCGGCCCACGCCATGACTGATTCCATCGCCAAGCGGCATCCCCTCTACCATCGGGCGGCCCGGATGCAGGATATCGTGCAGGCCAGCGATCCCATCATTCACCACACCTTCGACGCCGGCGAGGGCGTCCTGATCCCCGCCGAAATCCTCCACCATGCCAAGAAGGGCTGCCGCAACTTCATCATCCTGCAGCCCTTCGGCTGCCTGCCCAACCATGTGGTGGGCCGCGGCGTGGCCAAGCGGCTCAAGGAGATGTATCCCGACGCCCAGATTCTGCCGCTGGATTACGATCCCGATGTCAGCTTTGCCAACCTGGAGAACCGTCTCCAGATGCTGATTATGACCGAGAAAACCAAGCATCAGGCCGACGCTTCCGCCGACCATCCCTCCAGCACAACCCCGCCTGCGCCCCCGGCTCCCGCACCCCAGACCAAGCGGGAAAAACGGACTTCTTCCGCCCGCCGCGGCAGCCGCACCGCCGCCGTTGTGCCGGCTCAATCGTAATACTTTTCCGCTCCTGAAGCCTCTGCCCGCCCGGCAGGGGCTTTTTTGTATGGCCGGCGGGAAAGCCGTTTTTCTGTTTTTGACTGACGGACAAAGGGCCTGGCTGCGCCGGGCCGAGGCGGGTGGAAAAGCGCCTTCCGGCCCAAGGACTTTTGTTGCATTCCGGCGGCCTGTATGGGCCAGGCCCGCGGGACGGCAGCGCAAATTTCCGGTATTTTGCTTTGATTCCCGGTTTTGGACGGTACCGCGAAAACAGGCATAAAAAGTCCATATCGATCAAACAAAGTCACATGTTTGGATTTGCTCAAAAAATAAGTGAAGTTTGGATTGGATGTCCCCTTTGACTCTGGAGGGGCGGGGGAATTTGGAATACAAAATATGCACTTTTTGTATATATGATGCTTGTAAATGCAGTTTTGTACCAATTGCCGCAAAATTCACAGAGCAGCCTGCATTTTGTTGTCAAAACAGCCTAAAACTTTACACGCAAAGTTGGCTGTTTTTACTATTGCACATGGTTTCACAGCAAAGGTATAATAGGAAGCAGAAAGGACAGGCCCCTTAGCGTGTGGGGGACCTGCCCGCACCGAGTTTGTTTTGATGAAGGAGAATGCTATTATGAAAATGATCTCTCGCCGCGACTTTCTGAAGGCATCTGCCGTTGTCGGCGCGACTGCTGCCCTGACTGCCTGCGGCGGCGGCGATTCCAGCTCTGCTGCTTCGACCGCAACTTCTGCTGCTTCCACCGCTTCCTCTGCAGCAGCTTCCGGCAGTGCCAACATTGGCATCTGCATCTATCAGTTTGCCGATAACTTCATGACCCTCTACCGCGCTGACCTGGAAGAGTACCTGACCGCTCTGGGCTACAGCGTCACCATCATGGACGGCAAGAACGACCAGAACACCCAGACCGAGCAGATCAACACCTTCCTGCAGCAGGGTGTCGATGTCCTGATTATCAACCCGGTCCAGACCACCTCGGCCCAGACCATCGTGGACACCATTTCTCCCTCCGGCATCCCCATCGTTTTCATCAACCGCGAGCCCGACAAGTCCGTTCTGGACAGCTATCCCGAGAAGTGCTGCTATGTCGGCGCTGACGCACGTCAGTCCGGTACATACCAGGGTGAGCTGATCCTGGCCACCGACACCGAGGGCGACATCAACGGCGACGGCGTCATCACCTACATCATGTGCAAGGGCGACCCCGAGAACATCGATGCACAGTACCGCACCGAGTACTCCATCAAGGCTCTGGAAGACGCCGGCAAGACCGTCAACTGCCTGTACGAGTACCTGGACAACTGGGATCAGACCCTGGCCCAGCAGGATGTGGCCAACGCGCTGGCACAGTATGGCGACCAGATCGAGGTTGTTTTCTGCAACAACGACGCCATGGCTCTGGGTGCTCTGCAGTCCATCGAGCAGGCTGGCCGCACCGTTGGCACCGACATCTATCTGGTGGGTGTTGACGCACTGGCCGAGGCTGTCCAGGCTGTCGTGGACGGCCGGATGACCGGCACCGTCCTGAACGACGACGTGGGCCAGGCCACCGCCGCCACCGAGGCCACCAAGATGTACGTCGAGGGCCAGGCTGTCGAACAGTATTACTGGGTTGACTACGTCAAGGTCACCCCGGAGAACGCTGCCGATTACCTGCCTGCCGATGACGAGGAAGAGGAAGAGTAACGCAGACTCTTCGGCTGCCTGAGCGGAACGAATTGTAAGGAATGAGAGGTGCGTGCGTGGGAGCGGCTTCTTCTCCCCGTGCGCACCTTTTCTTGCGGCAAACACCAAAACACAAAAGGAGGCTCTACGGAATGGCAGAGTACCGTCTGGTAATGAGAGATGTCGTCAAGGTCTTCCCTGGCGTCAAAGCTCTGGATCATGCCCGGCTTGAGCTTCGCCCCGGTTCGGTCATGGCCCTGATGGGCGAGAACGGCGCCGGCAAATCCACCCTGATGAAATGTATGTTCGGCATTTACAAGATGGATGAGGGCGAGATCGAGTACGAAGGACAGAAGGTTACCATCCCCACCCCGCTGGACGCCCTGGAAAAAGGCATCGCCATGGTGCACCAGGAGCTTCAGCCCATCCCGGCCCGGACCGTCGCCGAGAACATCTGGCTGGGCCGCTACCCCACCAAGCGCTATGGTCCCATCGTCATGGTGGACCACGCCAAAATGTACAAGGACACCAAAGAACTGCTGAATCACCTGAAACTGGACATCAACCCCTACGCCAAGCTGGGCACCCTGAGCATTGCCCAGATGCAGATGGTGGAGATCGCCAAGGCGGTTTCGGCCAACTGCAAAGTCCTGATTCTGGACGAGCCCACCTCCTCCCTGACCGCCAACGAGGTCGAATCCCTGTTCCGCATCATGCGGGAGCTGAAGAACCAGGGGGTGGCGCTGGTCTACATCAGCCACAAGATGGACGAGATCAAGGTCATTGCTGACGAAGTCACCATCATGCGCGATGGCCAGTACATCGGCAAATGGGACGTGGCCAGCATCTCGAAAGAAGAGATCATCGCCAAGATGGTGGGCCGCGAGCTGTCCAACCAGTATCCCCCACTGGAAAATCATCCTTCGGATGAAGTCGTGCTGAAGGTGGAGGATTTCACCTCCATCCATCCCCGCAGCTTCCGCCACTGCAGCTTTGAGCTGCACAAGGGCGAGATTCTGGGCGTGGCCGGTCTGGTGGGCGCCCAGCGCACCGAACTGATGGAAGGCATCTTCGGCCTGCGGGCTCACACCGCCGGCAAGGTATGGATCAAGGGCCAGGAGGTCCAGATCAAGCAGCCCCGGGACGCCATTTCCAAGAGCCTGGCCCTGCTGACCGAGGACCGCCGTGCCACCGGCATCATGGGCGTGCTCAGCGTCGCGGACAACATCTCCATTGCCTCCCTCAACGACCTGCGCAAGGGTCCCATCATGCTGGACAACAAGAAAATTCTGGATCTGGTCCAGTCCAACAAGGAGAAAATGGCCATCAAGGTGCCCAGTCCCCGGACCCAAATCAAGAGCCTGTCGGGCGGCAACCAGCAGAAGGTTCTGATTGCCCGCTGGCTGGCCAACAACCCCGACATCCTGATTCTGGATGAGCCCACCCGCGGCATCGATGTCGGCGCCAAGTATGAGATTTACTGCATCATCGCCGACCTGGCCAAACAGGGCAAGAGCATCATCATGATTTCCTCTGAAATGAGCGAGATCATCGGCATGTCCAACCGGGTCATGGTCATGTGCGACGGCCGGATCACCGGCTTCATTGACGGCAAAGACGCCACCCAGGAAAACATCATGGCGCTGGCCACCCAGTTCAGCACCGCACCCACTCAGGCCGCGGCCAATCAGTAAATAAGGAGGCAGTCTAATCGTGGATACTACCAAGAAAACCACCGGCCAGTTGGTCAAGAGCTGGCTGGGCAACAACGCCATCATCGTCCTGATGATCCTCGTTTCCCTTGTTGTGGGTATCATCCATCCCAACTTCTTCGGCAGGGCCAACATCATCAACCTGCTGAAAAACGTGTCCATCCGCTACATCATCGCCCTGGGCATTTCGGGCTGTCTGATTACCACCGGTAACGACCTGTCGGCTGGCCGTCTGGCCGGTTTTGCGGCCTGCCTGGCCTGCATCTTCGCCCAGACTTCCGATGCAGCCAATAAGTTCTATCCCAATCTTCCCACCCTGCCCACCCCAGTGGTCTTTATCCTGGTGGTGGCCATCTGCGCCATCGTCGGCCTGTGCAACGGTCTGGTCGTCTCCTATCTGCGGGTCCAGCCCTTCATTGCCACCCTGGGCATGCAGCAGGTGGTCTACGGTATCTGCCTGGTCTACACCGGCGGTACCCCCATCGGCTCCCTGAACAGCAATTTCACCGCCCTGGCGCTTGACTCCATCATCGGCGTCCCCGTTCTGATCTGGATCGCCATCATTGTGGCTGTCTGCTTCTGGTTCCTGTACAACAAGACCCGTCACGGCAAGTACATGTACGCCATCGGCGGCAACGAGGCCGCGGCAGAGGTCGCCGGCGTCAACGTCGCCGCCACTAAGATCCGCATTTACATCCTGGCTTCCTGCATGTTCGGCCTGGCCGGCTGCCTGCTGGCTGCCAAGTCCGGCGGCGCATCCGTCAACACCGCCATGAGCTATGAGCTGGACGCCATCGCAGCCTGTACCATCGGCGGCGTTTCCACCACCGGCGGCGTCGGCACTGTCCCCGGCATTCTGGTGGGCGTTCTGGTCTTTGAGCTGATGAAGGTCGCTCTGCAGTTCATGAACGTCAACTCCTCTTACACCTACATTGTCCAGGGCCTGGTCATCATCCTGGCTGTCGCCATCGATATCCGCAAGTACCTGGCCAAGAAGTAATCTCCGCTTTTGCTTTGACAAGGGGGCTGTCGGATCATCCGGCAGCCCTCTTGCAATTTTCGCCGGCATCCTTTATACTGCCACAGGGAAGGAGGAAGCTTCCATGCCCGAACACCAAACCCAGCCCTCGGCCGACCAGCGCGAGGCCCAGCTGGCCGCCCGGGAAGCCGCCCTGGCCGCCCGGGAGGCGGAACTGGAAGCCCGGGAAGCCGAGGCCGCCCGGGCCGCTCAGGATCTCTCATCCAAACCCCAGGGCCTGCTGAACAACGGCAACCCCGCCTTTCAGAATCCCAAGGAGAAGATCTACGATCATTTTCCCCTCAGCGTCCATCAAATGGACATTCTGATTGCCGTTCTGGTAGCCCTCATCGCCGTCTTTGTGTTTTTGGGGGTCAACCACATCAGTTTCTTTGGGCTGTTTTAACCAAAAAAGCGGAGCCGCACCTGTTGGGGTACGGCTCCACTTTTTTGGATTTATTGCATTGGGTTCAGATCAGGCCCTGCACTAGAATAATCAGGATCAGGACCGGCAGCACAAACTGCAAATAGCGCTTCAGGACAATCGAGTCGGGCAGCTTGAGGCCCTCGCCGGTGTTGGCCTCTGCGCGGTACTTGTCATAGCCCCAGCCCCACTTGGACACGCAGAACAGCAGGAAGATCAGCGAGCCCACCGGCAGCAGAAGGTTGCTGACTAGGAAGTCCTCGGTGTCCAGGACGTTCTTGCCGCCCAGGAAGGTCAAACCGCTCCAGACGTTGTAGCCCAGGACGCAGGGCACGCTGGCCACCAGAACAATCACAGCGTTGATGGCGCAGGACTTTCTGCGGGTCCAGCCGAAGTTATCGCAGCAGATGGCCAGGATATTTTCAAACACCGCGATGACGGTGGTGAAGCTGGCGAAGGTCATAAAGACGAAGAACAGGCTGCCCCACAGCTGACCGCCGGGCATATTGATAAAGACCTCGGTCAGGGTGATGAAGATCAGGGACGGGCCGGCGTCGGGCTGAATGCCGTAGGCGAAGCAGGCCGGGAAGATAATTATGCCGCTCATCAGGGCGACAAAGGTATCCAGCACGCAGATGCGGATCGATTCGCCGGGCAGGGTGTTGTCCCGCTTCATGTAGCTGCCGAAGATTTCCATGGCGGCAATGCCCAGGCTCAGGGTAAAGAAAGACTGGTTCATAGCGGCCATCGCGACGCCGCCGATGCCCACCTCAGCAGCCCGCTCAACGCTGGGCAGCAGGTAGAAGGCGACGCCCTCGCCGGCGCCGGGCAGAAGCACGCTGTTGACGGCCAGGACGATAATCAGGATCAGCAGAGCCATCATAATCCACTTGCTGATTCGTTCCAGGCCGTTCTGGAGGCCGAAGCTGACCACCGCAAAGCCGGCCACCGTAATCACCACCATCCAGAAGCCCATCTCCACGGGATTGGCCAGCATCTGGTTGAAGGCGTCCACGGCGCCGCCCGACTGCATGGTCGAGAACTGGCCGGAGGCGAACTTTGCAAAATAGTCCAGCATCCATCCCGCAACGGTGGTATAGTACATCATCAGCAGGTAGCAGCCCGCCATGCAGAACCAGCCGTGAATATGCCATTTGCTGCCGGCAGGTTCCAGAGCCTTATAGGCCAGCACCGCGCTGGAGCGGCCTGCCCGGCCGACGGCCAGTTCCATGGTCAGGACGGGCACGCCCATAATAATCAGGAACATCAGATAGAACAGCACAAACAGGCCGCCGCCGTTCTGTCCGACCAGGAAGGGGAACCGCCACACGTTCCCGATACCGATCGCACAGCCCGCGCTGACCAGGATGAAGCCCAGCCGTGAGCCGAATGTTTCACGTTTCATGTTTTTCCTCCTCACAAGATTCCAAATTGTACAAATGCCGACAAGCGGCTCTTCTATTGTAGCTTTCCGCTCTCTCAGATGCAAGCCTCCATCTCAAATTTTTTATCTGTCTCCGCCTACTTTTTCGAGAAAAAGTAGGCAAAAAGCTTTTTACTGGGTACCATTCACTCTGGCCGCTCTTTAGGGGGTACTATGTGCCGCTCACTGTGCCGCGCTTACGTTACCTTTGGCCTGCGGCCCGGTCCGGGAAAAGGCAGGTGAAAAGCTTTTTACCGGGTACCATTCACTCTGGTCGCTCTTTACAGGGTGCTATGTGCCGCTCACTGTGCCGCGCTCACGTTGCCTTTGGCCTGCGGCCCGTTTCGGGAAAAGGCAGGTAAAAAGTTTTGCCTGGTACCATTCACTCTGGCCGCTCTTTACAGGGTGCTGTGTGCCGCTCACTGTGCCGCGCTTACTTCATCTTTGGCCTGCGGCCCGTTTCGGGAAAAGGCAGGTAAAAAGTTTTTCCCTGGGTACCATTCACTCTGGCCGCTCTTTACAGGGTGCTATGTGCCGCTCACTGTGCCGCGCTTACGTTGCCTTTGGCCTGCGGACCGGTTTGTCTTTCGGGGCGGGAGGGCGTTTGGCAAATAATTTTCCCTCTGCATGGGCATCCTACAGAGAAAAAGGAGGGCTTGTGCAGCTTATGGACAAAGAGAAAAAGAAGAAAAAGCACGGCGACGACACACCGGCCAACCAGGCGCCCGCCGCCGGCAGCAGTGAGGACACCGAACGCCGCGCCTTTGAACAGAGCCAGATTCAGGAGATGGGCACCGTCAGCCTGACCAAAGGCCCCCACGCCATCCACTGCCTGACCGTCATCGGTCAGATCGAGGGACACGTCGAGGCGCCCCAGGGCCAGAAAACCACCAAATACGAACATGTGATTCCCCAGCTGGTGGCGGTGCAGGAGGACCCGGCCATTGAGGGCCTGTTGGTATTGCTGAACACCGTTGGCGGGGACGTGGAAGCCGGGCTGGCTCTGGCCGAGCTGATCGCCAGTCTGTCCAAACCCACCGCCACCCTGGTATTGGGGGGCGGCCATTCCATCGGGATTCCCCTGGCCGTCAGCGCCCGGCGGAGTTTTATTGTCCCCACGGCCACCATGACCGTCCACCCCGTCCGCCATTCCGGGATGATTCTGGGGGTTCCCCAGACCATGCGTTGGTTTGAGCAGATGCAGGAGCGAATCACCGGCTTTGTGGCGGGCCACAGCGGCATGAGTGCCGACCGCTTCAACGAGCTGATGCTCCACACCGGCGAACTGGTTCTGGACATGGGCACCGTGCTAGATGGGCGCCACGCCGTCGAGGAGGGCCTCATCGACGAATTGGGCGGCCTGTCCGACGCCATGCGATGGCTTTATCATGAGATAGAATCCTGATCTGTTTTGCCTCTGCCGGCCGCAGGGGCTTTTTCTGTGTCGGTGTCTTTCCTTTCTTTTTGGTAGGAATATAGCCTCTTCCGCCCATGTGAAACATATGATAATAACAAAATCGTAAAAATATATCAAAAACATTGACAAGGGTTTGACATTCTCAGCAAATGTCGTATACTTATAGAGGGAAATGATTCCATTTTCCTGCCAAGTTATCCAATTTTTCAGGCAATGTAAGAGGAGGTCCTGCCATGAATCCGTCCGTCAAGGCTTCGGTACCGGTAATCCGGCGCCTACCCAAATACTACCGCTATCTCCGAGCCCTGAAGGATGCGAACATTACCAGCATCTCCTCCAGGGAATTGGCCGCTCAGATGGGCACCACCGCATCCCAGGTCCGGCAGGATTTCAACTGCATCGGCGATGTCAACGGCCGCCAGGGCATTGGGTATTCGGTGGACAATCTGCTGGCCATCCTGGAAGGTCTCCTGTTTGGGGACGGTGAGCGGCTGACCGCCATCCTCTTTGGATGCGGCCGCCTGGGCACTGCCGTCAGCAGTTTCATCGCCAACAACAACAATGGATTCCGCCTGATTGCCGCTTTCGATGTCAAACCCGAGCTGATCGGCCAGACCATCAGCGGAATCCCCATCCGTCACCTGGACGATCTGAACGCCTTTTGTGACAAGCATCACCCCCAGGTCGCGGTCCTCTGCCTGCCCCGCAGCGGCGCCGAGGAAATCAGCGGCCGCCTGGTCAATCTGGGCATCCGGGGGTACTGGAACTTTTCGCATTATGATTTGTCGGTGCCCTTCCCCGACGCGGTGGTGGAAAACGTTCACCTGGGGGACAGTCTGATGAGTCTGGGCTACCGTCTGCGCAATGGAGATTGATTCCTTTCATTTGAATAGGGAAACAGGAGAAGCTTTTTCTGCATGGAGATCTGCCCTGTCCGCCTGATGCGGGCGGGGCGGCTTTGTGCATACAAGAAAATGGGATGATACGAGTATGGCAAAGTTATATTTCCGGTACGGCGCCATGAACAGCGGCAAGAGCACCGCCCTGATGCAGGTGGCCCACAACTACGAAGAACAGGGGATGCGAGTTTTGATCCTCAAGCCCCAGATTGACTCCAAGGGCGGCGGCGAACTGGTGAGCCGTCTGGGCGTCCGCCGGAAAGCGGACCTTCTGATCCGGCCCGCAGACGATGTCTTTGCCGCCGTGGAGGCAGACCGGGAGGCCCATTCCATTCCCCTGGCCTGTGTTCTCTGCGACGAGAGTCAATTTTTCACCCCGGCCCAGGCCGAACAGCTCTTTATGGTCACGGTGGACCTGGGGGTCCCCGTCATCTGCTATGGCCTGCGGACCGACTTTTCTCTCAAGGGCTTCCCCGGTTCCACCCGGCTGATGGAGCTGGCCCACACCATCGAGGAGATGAAAACCATCTGTTCCTGCGGCCGCAAGGCCATCTGCAACGCCCGCAAGGTGGGCGGCAAGTTTGTGTTTGAGGGGGAACAGGTGGCCATCGACATGGAAAACGATGTCCAATACGTCAGCATGTGTCCCCAGTGCTATTTCCGGGAACGGCGCGCCTTTTACGCCGCCCATTCCTGAAGCAGCGGCTTGCTGCCGGCGGAGTGCACGGGGCCTGCTGCGGTTTGCAACGAGGGTTTTCTGTTTTGGGCGTCCAGAGGGATCGCAGGTTGTCCCGTGGAACTTGCCCATGGACCGGCCCCCCGCAGCGCATCCCCGCGGCGTTTTGTGCTCCCTCTGCGGTCTTCCAAAATTCTCCTGCAGGCGCTAAGTCTGCCCTTTTTGGTTTGTTCATTCACCCTTTGTGTCCATCCAGGAGGAGAAACATGTGCAGCGCAATGTCCCGCGGTGACTTTCTGAAAGCCACAGGCGC
>CALWZL010000022.1 GCA_944385995.1 uncultured Faecalibacterium sp. | reverse complement strand
TATTGCGGCGGCGCATCCAGGACCAGACTGTCACTGCAGGCTGTCTCGCCGGTGCGGGACAAGGTCAGCCGGCAGGCGCCGTCCGCCTCATCCATCGCATAGGTCAGCAGATAAGGCCGCTGCAGCATCTCGATGGCAGAAAATTCCCTGGTCAATGGTGCATATGGTTTCATGGTTCATATTCTCCTCCTGCAAATAACCCATTTTTTGTGGATTTACCGCACGGTCTGGCGTCGCGAAGCTACAACCCTATTTTAATGGGACACCCGCCCTGATGCAATGATAAAAATGCGGCAAAATGTGTCGGCAGGGGACGGATTGCGCCGGAGGAAAGAATCCTGTCTCTAGGATACCGCGGAATCTGCCGGCGCGCAAGAGGGTTTTGCAAAATGGGTGCAGGCAGTTTCGGCCGGCCCTGTGAACGGGCGGCATTCACAGAATGTTTTCTTTTTCGCTATAGATAAACTGTTTTTTTCGTGTAAAATCAAGATGGCTGATTGCATCCGACAAAAAAATACGATATAATATAACTGTATGTGAACAAAGAATACTGTTGGCTGTCAAACAAAAAACAAATGAAAAGCCCGTTTTCCCGGGCATTCCATTGCAGGAGGATCAAAACTTGAGAGTTGGTCTTGATATCGGCAGCACGACCATCAAGTGTGCCGTGCTGGATGAACAGGAAAACCTGCTGTATTCGACGTACGAACGTCATTACAGCCATATTTTGGAGAAAGCGCAGGAGCTTCTGCGCCGGATTGATACGGAATACCTGCACGGTGCAAAGGCATTGCTGAGCATTTCAGGTTCGGCCGGCATGGGTCTGGCCGACAGCTGCGGCGTGCCCTTTGTGCAGGAGGTATTCTCCACCCGCGTAGCGGTCAAGCGGTTTGTCCCCGAGACCGACTGCGTGATTGAGCTGGGCGGTGAGGATGCCAAGATTCTGTTTCTGACCGGCGGCACCGAGGTGCGGATGAACGGCAGCTGTGCCGGCGGCACCGGCGCCTTCATCGACCAGATGGCAACCCTGCTCAAGATGAGCGCCGACGAGATGAACAAAGCCGCCGAGAACGCCCAGCGTACTTACACCATCGCATCCCGGTGCGGTGTCTTTGCCAAGAGTGACGTTCAGCCTCTGATTAACCAGGGCGCCCGGGCCGAGGACATCGCGGCCAGCATTTACAAGGCGGTGGTCAGCCAGACCATCGCCGGCCTGGCCCAGGGCCGGCCCATCCAGGGAAATATTCTGTACCTGGGCGGCCCGCTGACCTTCAGCTCGGTGCTGCGCAAGAGCTTTGATGAGGCGCTGGGCGTCACCGGCACCTGCCCCCAGAATAGTCTGCTGTATGTGGCCCTGGGCGCAGCTCTGTATGCGGACAAGTCCTTCAATCTTTCCGAGGTAGCAGAAGCCCTGGACCGCTATGCCGCCACGGCCACCTATGCCAGCGAGCCGCCCCTCTTTGCCAACAAAGAGGAGTACGAGGCCTTCCACGCCCGGCATATGTCCCACAGCGTGCCCTGTGTGCCCTTCAGTGCCCAGTGCGGCCCGGTCCACATCGGCATCGACTCGGGGTCTACCACCGTCAAACTGGTGGTGGTGGATGAGCAGTGCCGGATTCTCTATACCAATTACCAGCCCAATCTGGGCAACCCGCTGCCCCTGATCCGGGAGCAGCTGCTCAAAATCTATAAGGCCCATCCCGGCCTCCAGGTGGCCAGCGTGACCACCACCGGCTATGGCGAGGATCTGGTCAAGAACGCCTTCCGCTGTGATTATGGCCTGGTGGAGACGGTGGCCCACTTCACCGCCGCCAAGTACTTTATGCCCGATGTGGACTTCATCATCGACATCGGCGGCCAGGACATGAAGTGCTTTAAAATCGAGGACGGCGCCATCAGCAATATCTTCCTGAATGAGGCCTGTTCTTCGGGCTGCGGCAGCTTCCTCCAGACCTTTGCCCAGGCTCTGGGCTATGATGTCAAGGAGTTCGCCGCGCTGGGCCTGTTTGCAGACCGCCCGGTGGACCTGGGCAGCCGCTGCACCGTCTTTATGAACAGTTCGGTCAAGCAGGCCCAGAAGGATGGCGCCAGCATTGAAAACATCAGTGCCGGCCTGTCCATCAGCGTGGTCAAAAACGCTCTGTACAAGGTCATTCGTGCATCCAGCCCCGAGGAGCTGGGCCGGAAGATTGTCGTTCAGGGCGGCACCTTCTACAACGAGGCTGTTCTCCGCGCCTTTGAGAAGGAGATGGGGGTGGAGGTCATCCGCCCCGATATTGCCGGTCTGATGGGCGCCTATGGTGCAGCCCTGTACGGCCTGCGCCGCAGCAAGAAGGCGGGACAGGCCCAATCCTCGATGATGAGTCTGGAGGAGCTGGAGAACTTCACCCAGAAGGTGGCCAACGTCAAGTGCGGCGCCTGCGGCAACCATTGTCAACTCACCATCAATACCTTCGCCGACGGCCGCAAGTACATCTCGGGCAACCGCTGCGATAAGCCCATCACCGGCAAGGGTGAGGACAACTCCCTCAACCTCTACGCTTACAAGCAGGAACTGCTGGCCAGCTATAAGCCGGTGCCCGGCAAGCGGGGGTCCATCGGCATTCCGCTCTGCCTGAATTTCTATGAACTGCTGCCCTTCTGGCACACCTTCTGGACCAGGCTGGGCTTTGCAGTCCATGTCAGTCCGGTTTCCAGCCGGGGCCTGTATCTGGCCGGTCAGGCCACCATCCCCAGCGATACCGCCTGTTTCCCGGCCAAACTGAGCCACGGCCATATCAAGGCCCTGTCGGCCATGCAGCTGGACGCCATCTTCTATCCCTGCCTGACCTACAACATCGACGAAGGTCTGGGCGACAACCATTACAACTGCCCGGTGGTGGCCTATTATCCCGAGGTTCTGCTGGGCAACTGCCCCGAACTGGAAGGGAAGAAGTTCATCTGCGACTACGTGGGCATTCATCGTCCCAAGGACTTTGTGCATAAGATGGCCAAGGAGATCCTGCCCAAGTATTTCGGCGGCATTTCGCAGAAAGAGGTCCAGGAGGCCTCCGATGCGGCCTACGCCGAGTATGCGCTCCATATGGCCAAGATTCGGGCCAAGGGCGGGGAGATCATCGACGAGGCCCGCCGCCAGGGCAAGCGGATCATCGTGCTGGCCGGCCGTCCCTATCATGTGGACCCCGAAGTCAACCACGGCATTGACCGTCTGATTATCCGGCACGGGGCGGCAGTGGTCACCGAGGACAGCATTTCGGACCGGGTGGAGAAGTTCCCCACCAGTGTTCTGAACCAGTGGACCTATCACAGCCGCCTGTACGCAGCCGCCAAATACTGCACCACCCAGCCCGATATGGATCTGGTCCAGCTGGTGTCCTTTGGCTGCGGCGTTGACGCCATTACCACCGACGAGACCCGCGAGATTCTGCAGGCTGGCGGCAAACTGTACACCCAGCTCAAGATCGATGAGATCACCAACCTCGGCGCGGTGAATATCCGCCTGCGGAGCCTGTTTGCCGCCCTGGATGAGCGAGACGAGCTGGCCCGGGAGAAAGCCGAGGCCAAGGCAGAGCAGCCCGCAGCGGCAGAGCCTGCCGCGAGCCGCTGAACATAGGAGGCAACCGTGGAATACAATTATCCCAAATTCACCAAGGAGATGAAGGAGACCCACACCATCCTCATCCCCAACATGGCGGTGACCCAGTTCCGGCTGCTGAAGTATGCGCTCCAGCACGAGGGTTATAAGTGTGAGATTCTGGGCAACTGCGGCAGCGCGGTGGCCCAGCTGGGTCTGAAGTACGTACACAACGACACCTGTTATCCGGCATTGCTGGTCATCGGTCAGTTCATCGATGCACTGAACAGCGGCAAATACGATCTGGATCACACCGCCCTGCTGATTACCCAGACCGGCGGCGGCTGCCGTGCATCCAATTACATCCACCTGCTGCGGAAAGCCCTGGTCAAGGCGGGCTATCCTCAGATCCCGGTGGCCAGTCTGAACTTCTCCGGTCTGGAGAAGGACAGCGGTTTCCAGATGAATCTGCCCCTGCTGCGGCAGGCGGTGGCCTGCGTGTTCTATGGCGATATGCTTTGCGCTCTGCGCAATCAGGTGGCGCCCTATGAGAATGTGCCGGGCCAGGCCGACCGGCTGGTGGATACATGGGTGGCCCGCCTGGGCCGGGCCCTGCTGGCTGGCAAGAGCTATACAGCCCGTGAGATGAAGCACACCTTCCCTCTGATCGCCAGGGAGTTTGCCGCCATCCCGGTGACCCGTGTGCCCAAGGTCAAAGTGGGCGTCGTGGGCGAAATCTACGTCAAGTACAGCCCTCTGGGCAACAACGACTTGCAGAAATTCCTGGAGTCGGAGGGCTGTGAAGTCAACTTCCCCGGCCTGATGGGCTTCTGTCAGTACTGTATCTTCAATATGGGCGAGGACCATGTCCTCTATGGCGGCAAGCTGGCCACCAAGTTCACCACCGACCGTCTGTTGGATTGGCTGGACAGCGTCGAACGTGCCATGCTGAAGGCCACCGCAGATGCCGGCTTCTATGCGCCCGGTCCTTTCAAGGAACTGATCGACAAGCCCAAGGGGGTCATCTCTCTGGGCGCCAAGATGGGCGAGGGATGGCTGTTGACGGCCGAGATGATCGAGCTGGTCCAGGGTGGCTACCCCAACATTGTCTGTGCCCAGCCTTTTGGCTGCCTGCCCAACCACATTGTGGGCAAGGGCATGGTGAACAAGATCCGGGCTCTGTATCCCATCGCCAATATCACCCCCATCGACTACGACCCCAGCGCCACCAAGGTCAACCAGGAAAACCGCATCAAGCTGATGCTGGCGGTTGCCAAGGAGCGGCTGGAAAATCCCGCGCCTGCCACCCCCCTCACAGCTGAGGAAATCGCCGGCGGCGCTCCCACCGTGGGTAACCATCCCTTGACGGTCTGAGTTCTGAAATGATAAACGCCCCGCACAGCCTTGTGAAACTGTGCGGGGCGTTTTGCTTGGTTTTACTTCATGTAGATGTGATGGGGCAGACCGGCGATGTAAAGGGGCGTCAGCTCGGCCTGAATCAAAGGCCGGGCGTACTCCAGAAATTCATGGGTCATCTGGGTATGGTTTTCGTTCATCCAGCTGAGGGGGACTTTCTTTTCCAGATTGGCCACCTCGCTGATGGGGTGGAGCTCGGTGGTGCATTGATAGGGGTTGTTGGAAATCCGTTTCAGAGCCACCATCTGGCCGGTGACCCCCTCAAAGGCAGCTTTGGCGGCAGCACCGCCCACCTGATAGGCCTCGGTGATATCGGTGCGGCTGGTCAGGTGACCGGCGCAGCGCTGCAGGGTGGAAAGCTCAATGCAGCGGGTCTTGGTGTCCAGAGAGCGGGCCACCGTGTTGGCCAGAAACCGGGCGGTGCCGGTCAGAGCCTTGTGACCGAAGGCATCCACTGCATGGACATCGTCGGCCAGCTCACAGACATAGCGGCCGTCCTCCAGCTTGACGCCTTCCGACACGGCAATTACAATGCTGGGCTTTTTCTCCTGCATGGCCCGGACTTTTTCGACGAACCGGTCCACATGGAAGGGGACTTCGGGCAGGCAGATCATGTCCACACCCTCGCAGTCATCGCCCTTGGCCAGAGCGGCGGCCGCGGTCAGCCAACCGGCATTACGGCCCATGATCTCCACAATGGTTACGTACTTGGTTCCATAGACAGTGGCGTCCCGGATGATCTCCTTCATGACCACGCCGATGTACTTGGCGGCAGAGCCATAGCCCGGGGTGTGGTCGGTGACCATCAGGTCGTTGTCGATGGTCTTGGGCACACCCATAAACCGGATCTCACTGCCCATCCGCATCCCATAGTCGGCCAGCTTGCCGATGGTGTCCATCGAGTCGTTGCCGCCAATGTAGAAGAAATAGCCGATGTCCAGTTTTTCCAGGATGGCAAACAGTTTCTTGTAGACGGCCTCATCGGCGTGCCAGTCGGGCAGCTTGTAGCGGCAGCTCCCCAAAAAGCTGGAAGGCGTCCGCTTGAGCAACTCGATGTCCAGGTCATCCTTCAAGACCGTACCCAGGTCCACCACCCGCTCTTCCAGCAGGCCGGCTACACCGTTGCGCATCCCGTAGACGATTTCAGCGCCGCGGTTTTTGCAGCTCTCAAAGACACCGGCCAAACTTGCGTTGATGACGGAAGTGGGGCCGCCGGACTGGCCGACGATTGCGTTTTTACCCATGATGTTTTCTCCTTTACAGTAGGTCTTATGTTGGCTCTATCTTGACTGCACAGGGGAGAACCCTGGCAGGAAAGAACGTCGGGGTCGGCCGCCCGGGACTTCCAAAAAGTTACAGGTGCACGTGGCGCGGTGTGCCGTTCACGTAGATGGGCGTCAGCTCGTCCAGAATCAGGGGACGGGCGTACTCCTCAAAGGCCTCAGTGACGTGCATCCCGTCGGGGGCAATCCAGTCCAGAGGCACCTTCTTTTCCAGATTGGCTACCTGCTGTACGTCCACCGACTCAGTGATGCACTGGTAGGGATAGCCGCTCATCCGCTTGAGGGCAATCATGCGGCCGCTCTCACCCGCAAAAGCGGCGGCCGCGGCAGCGCCGCCCACCGCATAGGCTTCGGTGACATCGGTGCGGCTGGCAAGATGGCTGGCACACCGCTGGAGGGTGGAAAACTCAATGGCACGGCTCTTGCAGCCCAGATGGGAGTGAATCAGCTCGGACAGGTACCGGCTGGTACCGCTGAGGATGGCCTTGTGGCCAAAAGCGTCCAGCTGTCCAGCCGTCGAAACCAGGTCGCACAGATAGGTGCCGTCGGCGGTGCGGACGCCCTCGCTGGCGGCGATGATCACGTTGGATTTCCGGTTCTGGAGCTCGTCCACCCGGGCCAGGAATTTTTCCTGGTCGAAGGGCACTTCGGGCAGCAAAATCAGGTCGGGACCGTCGCAGTCCTCCCCGGCGGCCAGACAGGAGGCGCCGGCCAGCCAGCCGGCATGGCGGCCCATAATCTCAGCCACCGTGACGCTGCGGATGTCGTAGACCGAAGAATCCCGGATGACTTCCTTCAGGATGGTGGCAATGTACTTGGCGGCCGAGCCGTAACCAGGGGTGTGGTCGGTGAGGCAGAGGTCGTTATCGATGGTCTTGGGGACGCCGATGAACCGGACCGGGCTGCCCACCCGCTGGCCGTAGCGGCTGAGCTTGGCAATGGTGTCCATCGAGTCGTTGCCGCCGATGTAAAAGACCGCGCAGATGTCGTATTTGTCGAAGAGGGTGAACAGCTGCACAAAGGGCACACTGTCATCGTCAGGATCAGGCAGCTTATAGCGGCAGCTGCCCAGGAAGCTGGAAGGGGTCCGTTTGAGCAGTTCGATGCTCATCCGGTCGTCCAGCACGATATCCAGGTCGACGATTTCCTCTTTCAGGAGGCCCTCGATGCCGTATTTCATACCGTACACCTTGCCGGCGCCGAGGCTGCGGGCAGTCTTATAGACCCCGGCGAGGCTGGAATTGATGACGG
This sequence comes from uncultured Faecalibacterium sp., assembly GCA_944385995.1. Lineage (GTDB taxonomy): Bacteria > Bacillota > Clostridia > Oscillospirales > Ruminococcaceae > Faecalibacterium. Next base: position 23,623 of record CALWZL010000022.1, on the reverse strand, counting down.
CGGTAGGGCCGCCGGATTGGCCGACGATCACGTTTTTGGTCATAATTCGCTCCTTCTTATCATGGATGGGTGGTTTGGTTCCGGACGGGCCCTGCACTGCGCCGCCGCGGACGGGATTGAAACCTCTGAAACTCACACAAAAAGCCGCTTCCCAGCGGATGGGCTTTTTGCAGGTTGCTGGATTTTTGTCCCAATCCTATTGTAACCGTTTCCAACGTTGTATGCAAGGCCTAATTGGTTGCAGAGACAAAAAATTTATGATAGAATCAGTACATTCCTACTTTGGAGCAGGAATTTTCTTTCTGGGCCGGTCTGCCGGGAGGGCAGAGGGCAGCCAGAAGCCATTTCCGGGCGGCGGAGTGAGGCGCCGGTCCCGGATCATATGCCAGAAAGGGGGACAGGAAGGTGCTGGTACACAGTCCCTTCCTGACAGAGAAACACAATGGGCATTTCACACGAATACAACCGCGCATACCGTCGGGCACGGCAGCGGGGCAAATATATCAAACTGAAAATCGCAGCCAGCGCAGCGGCCATTCTGGTGCTGTCTTTGGGCATTACGGCAATTCTGGAGACCGCCCAGCGGGAAAATGGGCCGGCCGCCTCCGAACTTCTGCCCAGTGGAACAGTGGACGGCATCCTGGCGCCGCTGCCCATGCAGCCGGGCGAAGCGGGAAACCAGACCAGCGGCCGGATTTTGAATTTTGGGCCGGTGCGTCAGAGCGCCGGAAGTTATACCGTCAAGGCCTATGGCAGCAGCGTCATTCGTCAGCCGACGGTGGGACAGGTCGATCTGAGTTATTTTTCAGATGCGGCTTTCCTGGGAGACAGCCTGACGGTGGGTTTCACCGACTATGATATCAATCTGTCGGGAGCGCTGATCTGCGGCTATATCGGCGCGGGACCCGATACCATTGTCAACCGGATGACGGTCAACCATATGACCCGCGGCGATGAGGTGGCGCTGGATGTGCTGGCTGCGGCCCAGCCCAAAAAGCTGTATATTCTGTTGGGTACCAACACCCTGACCACCGCCGGTGCAGAAGAAAAATTCCTGACCTACTACGGGGCGATGCTGGACACTCTGCGGGAGACGCTGGGGGAGAATTGCATCATCTATGTCCAGTCCATCCCGCCGGTGCGGCCCGAGGCGGTGGCTGAACGTCCCGGCCTTTCTACCGACAACCTGCGGGCGGTCAACGAGCGGCTGGCCGCTCTGGCAGACAGCAAAGGATGCGTCTACCTGGATCTCTGGGAGGCCCTGGCCGACGGCGAGGGCAACCTGAAAGAGGTCTGTGCTGCGCCGGATGGGGTCCATCTGTCGGCGGGCAACGGCTATGGCGCCTGGGTCAACTACCTGCGGAGCCATACCGTCTATTCTGCGGACAATCCCTGGACTGCCGGCAGCGCCTACGCTCAATAACACGCGCATCAAAGCCCACCTGTCCCCGCCGGGCCGGTGGGCTTCTTGCGTTTGGGCATAAAAACGCCGGGCTCCCTCAGGGCGGGGGAGCCCGGCAATGAGCATGCAGAAATGCAGCTGGTTACTTGTTGCGGCTGCGGGCCTTCATCCGCTGCTCGTGGTTCAGAATCTGCTTGCGGATGCGCAGGCTCTTGGGAGTGACCTCCAGAAGTTCATCGGGGGCCAGGAATTCCAGGCAGCCTTCCAGGCTCAGCCGGCTGATGGGAACCAGCCGCAGTGCATCATCCGAGCCAGAAGCACGGGTGTTGGTCAGGTGCTTGGTCTTGCAGACGTTGACATCCACGTCTTCGCCGGTGGGAGTGTAGCCGATGACCATGCCCTCGTAGACCTTTTCGCCGGGTCCGATCAGCAGGGTGCCGCGCTGCTGGGCATTGAACAGGCCGTAGGTGACCGAGTCGCCGGTCTCGAAGCTGACCAGAGAGCCGGTGGAGCGGTTGGGGATCATGCCAGCCCACTGATCGTAGCCGTCAAAGATCTGGTTGATGACGCCTTCGCCGTGGGTATCGGTCAGGAACTGGTTGCGGTAGCCGAACAGGCCGCGGCTGGGCATGCGGAACACCAGACGGACCCGGCTGTCGCCCAGGGGGTCCATCTGCTGCAGGACAGCCTTGCGCTGGCCCAGACCGGTCATAACGGCGCCCTGGTACTGGGTGGGCACGTCGATGACCACCTGTTCCATAGGCTCGTAGGTCTTGCCGTCGATGACCTTGGTCAGAACGTGCGGGGGAGACACCTGAAGCTCATAACCTTCCCGGCGCATGGTCTCGATCAGGATGGACAGGTGCATTTCGCCGCGGCCCATGACCCGGAAGGAATCGGTGGTGGCGGAATCCTCCACCTTCAGGGCCACGTCCTTCAGCAGCTCGCGCTGCAGACGGTCGCGGATCTGACGGCTGGTAACATACTTGCCCTCACGGCCAGCCAGGGGGCTGTCATTGACCGAGAAAGTCATCTCGACGGTGGGATCGTTGATCTTGACGAAGGGCAGGGGCTCCACCTTGGAGGGATCGCACAGGGTGTTGCCGATGGTGACATCGGGCAGGCCCGAGAAAGCGACGATATCGCCGGCGGTGATGTTGTCGCAGGGAACGCGGCCGTTGGCCTGGAAGTCATACAGCTTGGTCAGACGGCCCTTCATGTTGACGGAAGGATCGTGCCAGTCGCAGACCACCACTTCTTCGCCCACACGGCAGGTGCCGTTCTGGATGCGGCCAATGCCGATACGGCCCACGAAATCATTGTAGTCGATGGAGGAAACCAGCATCTGGAAGGGAGCGTCGGGATCACCCTCAGGCGGCCGGATGGTGCTCAGCAGCGTATCGAACAGGGGAATCAGGTCGGTACCGGGGACATCCGGGTCCAGGCTGGCGGTGCCGGCGCGGCCGCAGCAATAGAGGATGGGGCAGTCCAGCTGTTCATCCGAAGCGCCCAGATCCATCAGCAGATAGAGGACCTCGTCCACCACCTCTTTGATGCGGGCGTCGGGGCGGTCGATCTTGTTGATGGCCACCACCAGGCTCAGGTTCTGCTGCAGAGCCTTCTGCAGAACGAAACGGGTCTGGGGCATGCAGCCCTCGGCGGCATCCACCAGCAGAAGAACGCCGTTGACCATCTTCAGAACGCGCTCCACCTCGCCGCCGAAATCGGCATGGCCCGGGGTGTCGACGATGTTGATCTTGACGCCCTTGTAGTTGCAGGAGCAGTTTTTGGCCAGAATGGTGATGCCGCGCTCACGCTCGATGTCGCCGCTGTCCATGACGCGCTCAGCCACGACCTGGTTGTCGCGGAACGCGCCGCTCTGGCGGAGCATGGCATCCACCAGGGTGGTCTTACCATGGTCGACATGAGCAATGATGGCCACGTTGCGCAAATCGTTACGAATCATAAAATCAAACCTCTCTATTTTGCATCGCGATATGCCGTCAGGATGGTTCTGGTGGGCCGGCAACCAGGAAAATCCCCGCTGCCACCCTGCAAGATCCGTCCCTCCGAAGATGACGAAATGACTTCAACCATATAAGTTTAAAACATGGCGGGGACTTTGTCAAGATTATCTAAAATAAACTTCGTGGTTTCGGCGTTTTGACGGAAACCGGGTCGGATTTTGGGCGGAAAAGAAAGCCCCTTTTGTGGTACAATACAACTAGAATACCACAAAAAAGGACCCCGGCCATCCGGGGCGGGACGGAGGTACATAGCGATGAAGCTCACATTTTTAGGTGCAAACCACGAAGTAACGGGCAGCTGCACCCTGCTTGAGACAGGTGGGCTGCATTTCCTGATTGACTGCGGCATGGAGCAGGGAAAGGATGTCTACGAAAACCAGCCCTTGCCGGTGGGACCGGGCGAAATCGACGGTGTTCTGTTGACACACGCCCATATTGACCACAGCGGCCACCTGCCCCTGTTGGCCAAACAGGGATATCGGGGCAAAATCTACGCAACCCGGCCCACCTGCCGGCTCTGTGATATTATGCTGCGGGATTCCGCCCATATCCAGGAGTCGGAAGCAGAGTGGAAAAACCGGAAAAATGCCCGTGCCGGCATACCGCCGGTGGAGCCGGATTACACCATCCGGGATGCCGAGGAGGCCATCAGCCTTTTTGAAGGCATCGACTACAATACAAAGACCGAAATTGCACCGGGTGTGACCGTTCGCTTTACCGACGTGGGGCATCTGCTGGGCTCAGCCAGTATTGAAATCTGGGTCACCGAAGGGGACAAAACCACCAAGCTGGTCTTTTCGGGAGACATCGGCAACCTGAATCAGGCCATTCTGCGGGACCCCACCTACCTGACTGAGGCCGACTATGTGGTGATGGAGTCCACCTATGGCGACCGAAGCCATCCGCCCCGCCCGGACTATGTCAAGCAGCTGGTGGATATTTTGCAGCGGACCTTTGACCGCGGCGGCAATGTGGTGATTCCCAGTTTTGCGGTGGGCCGCACCCAGGAACTGCTCTACTTCATGCGGGAGATCAAAGAGAAGAAACTGGTGACCGGACACGGAAATTTCCCGGTATACATTGATAGCCCCCTGGCCATCGAGGCCACCCGCATTTTCCAGGACACCGACGCAAACTGTTTTGATGATGAAACCCGCGCCCTGCTGGCGCAGGGAATCGACCCCATCAGTTTCCCTGGCCTGCGAGTCAGCGTCACCAGCGACGAATCCCGGGCCATCAACACCGATTTAACCCCCAAGGTCATCATTTCGGCCAGCGGCATGTGTGACGCAGGCCGCATCCGCCATCATCTGAAACATAACCTCTGGCGGAAAGAATGTACCATCCTGTTTGTGGGCTACCAGGCAGTGGGAACTTTGGGCCGTGCCCTTTTGGAGGGAATCGAGGGCGTCAAGCTGTTCGGCGAAGAAATCGAGGTCCAGGCCGAAATTGCCCAGATCGGCGGCATGTCGGGCCACGCCGATCGAGAGGGTCTGCTGAAGTGGATTGACTCGTTCAACCCGAGGCCCCGGCGGGTTTTTGTCAATCACGGCGACGACGCAGTGGAAGACGAATTTGTCAGCACCCTTCAGAGTTTGGGCTACACGGCTTGCGCTCCCTACAACGGGGCCCAATGGGCACTGGGCGCCGACGGGGCAGTTTGTCTGTCCGAGGGCAGCCGGGAACGGACGACCACAAAAGTCACAACGCCCACCCTCAGCCGGGCAGCGGCGGTCTATCAGCGCCTGGTCAGCGCTGGCCGCCGCCTGATGCGGGTCATCGAGCACAACGAGGGCGGCGCCAACAAGGATCTGGCCAAATTTGCGGACCAGATCAACGCCCTGTGCGACAAGTGGGACCGCTGATTCTGGAACAAACGCAGCGCGCCGCATTTCTGCGGCGCGCTTTCGCTTTTTGGATGAGAAGATTCTGATGGAGCGAACAGATACCCGCACCCGTCAGAAGCAGTAATGGGTGACAATGGGCTCCCGCTTCCGGGTCACATCGTTGAAGTATTCATAGTTGCAGATACCCAGGAAACCGCCCGAGACGTTGTAGACATTGGTGAAGCCGTGGCCCTGCAATGCCATCACAGCGTTGTAGCTGCTCTGGCCGATCTGACAGTGGACATAGACCGGCCGGTCGGTGGGAATCTCGTCCAGGCGGTGCCGGAGCTGACCCAGCGGAATGTGGACCGAAGTTTTCAGGTGGCCGAGATCATACATGGCGTCAGGACGGACATCCAGGATATAGGCGCCGGATTCCACCAGCTGGCGCACCTGATCCACATGGACCTGACGGAAGCGGTGCTGAAGCAGGTTACCTGCCACCAGGCCGGCATAGTTGCCGGCGTCCTTGGGGGCAGAGAAGGAGGGAGCGTAGCAGAGTTCCAGATCCCGCAGATCGTCCACCGTGCCGCCGAACTTGATGAGGGTGGCGGCTACGTCAATTCGCTTGACGGCATCGCCCTTGGAAATAGCCTGAGCGCCCAGCACCTTGCCGGTGGGGACCTCAAAAATCAATTTATAATGGAGGGTGGAGCTGTCCGGCATGATGGCGACCCGGTCCTTGGGCAGAACATAGGCGATCTCGTAGGGAATGCCCTCCTGTTCGCACTGGGCAGCGGTGAGGCCGGTGCTGGCTGCATTCCACTCAAAGACTTTGATGCAGCTGGACGCAATGAAACCGGTGTTCCGCACCGGCAGACCATAGATGTGGTCGGCGGCCTGCCGGGCCTGTTTCTGGGCAGGGCCCGCCAGCTGGACCATGGCGGGCTTGCGGGTCAGGGGATTGAACACCTCCACAGCATCGCCCACGGCGTAAATGCTGGGATCGCTGGTGCAATAGTTGGCGTCCACCTGGATGGCGCCGCGGGCGTTCATTTCCAGCCCGGCATCGGCGGCCAGTGCGGTGTCAGGGCGGACGCCCACCGCCATCACCACGGCGTCGCCTTCGATGATGCGGCCCGAGTTGAGCTGCAAATTGGACTTCTGGAAGGCCACCACCGAATCGCCCACCACCAGCTCGACGCCGTGGTCAATCATGGCCTTCTGGAGAATCTGCGCCATGTCGTAGTCGTAGGGCTTGAGAATCTGGGGCATGGCTTCCACCAGGGCCACCTGATAGCCCGCCTCCCGTAGGTTGACGGCTACTTCCACCCCGATGAAGCCGCCGCCGATGACCGAGACCTTCTTGGCTCCGGTGTTTTTCAGAAAGCCATAGAACCGGCTGATGTCCTCCACTGTCTTAACGGTGAAGAGGTTGGCTTCCTCGATGCCCTGAATCCGGGGAACCACCGCATTGGCGCCGGGGGAGAGGACAAGGGTGTCATAGGATTCATCATATTCCTGCCCCGAAACCAGATCCTTCACCCGGACCTTTTTTCCTGCGCGGTCGATGGAGATGGCCTGGCTGTGGGCCCGGGTTTCAATGTTGTAGGTGCCGTGGAGAGATTCGGGGGTGTTGAGGACCAGCTTTTCGGTCTGGTCCACCGTCTCACTCAAACGGTAGGGGAGGCTGCAATTGGAATAGGAAACATAGGCGCCTTTCTCCAGAAGAAGAATTTCTGCCTGCTCGTCCAGTCTTCTCAGCCGGGCCGCCGCGCCGGCACCGCCCGTATTGCCGCCAACAATGACATACTTCATGGTTTTACGCTCCTTTTCCTTGTAAGATGAACCTTTTGACCTGATACATCTGCTTGCATTTTGTTTTATTATACTGGGTTTTCTGTGCAAAGTCTGTGCGTCTGTCACATTTTGCCAGCCGATGACTGGCGCGGTTGAGGCCAGGGGGATTGTATCATGGTTGCATTTCGGATTGTTTTGCGGTACAATTCAATACGGCTTGGGGGTCCAGCAGAAGGGCAGATTGAAGGGTGCAAAAGCTGCCAAAGTGAATGATGTAGAATTTGAGGAAACACAAGATGCTACCTACAAGAAAAATCGACGAACAGATTTCCCTGCTGTTTTCGGTTCCTTTCGTATTTTCGGAACATTTGACCAAGCGGGAGGACAATCAGCTGCGGGATAAATACGATCACAATGCGTTTTCTTATACTGGACAGCCCACCGCAGAAGAAATCCGAAAAGCGCTGGACTACCAGAAAGCGCGGGGAGACAACTTTCTCAAGCTGGACGGTTATGCCCCGCTGGATGATTCCTTTGGAATGGAGCCGGATGTCACATGGACAATGGTACTCCCGAAGGATGCCAGCATCGACGGCTGGAAAATCAATCCTGATGTGGTGGTGCAGGCGCCGGACTGGGAAGAGCTGGAACAGCACGAGCTGAAATATTATGGCCCTCTGTACGGCGAGAGCTTCACGGTGCGGAATAACCGCCGCTTGCGCGAAAAACTGACTTATCACGGAGCTTATTGGGGCGGAAAGCTGGTCGGCTCCTGCTATACCTATTCCGCTGACGGCTATACCTGCATGGACAGCCTGGTGGTGGACAGCGGCCATCGGCACCGGTGTGTGGCGACGACGCTGATCCAGGCGATTGTAAAAGATGCCCGCAGTCAGGGCCGGGTGGTCTTTCTTCACGCCGATGCGGATGACACCCCCAAAGAGATGTACGCCCGGATGGGCTTTCAGATGGTTGATCGGCAGTACGAATATCTCTGCACCGATTTCAGCACATTGAAACTGGACTAAAAACCCAATACTTGACAGAAAAAGATCCAGGCCGCCATGACCTGGATCTTTTTGCGCTGAGAGAAAGAGACACTCTAGTTATTTTTCGGGTTCCTCGGGCAGCACGCGGAAAGCCACCTCGTGGCCATTGATGAGCTGGGCCCGATGGCAGAAAAACACCCGTCCGTCACATCCGGCTTTCAACTGTTCCAGGGATTGACAGGTGCAGGGGTCCAGGATTTCGCCCAGGATTTCTCCGGCCGCAACGGTGTCGCCGGGCTTGCGGCGGCAGAGCAGAAGACCGCCTGCCGTGCTCAGCACGTTGCGCAGACAGTTTTCACGGAAAAACCTGGGCGCACCAGCCGCAGGAAAGTAAGAGCGGTGCAGCAGCCCCTTGACCGCCAGAAACCGGAGGACCGATTCCACCGCCAGACGGGCGGCTTCCTGATCGATGCAGTCGGTGGAGGTGCTGTAGAGAGAAAAGGCCTGGGTGTCCCAAATCTGCCAGTTGTAGTTGAGGGTGGTGGTGTCATAGGCCTGGGGTGTGCGCAGCAATACATAGGGCAGACCAAAGCCGGCGGCCTCTTCCAAGTGCTGATAGCCGGTTTCCATCATCCGCACATGGGGCAGATGGTCGCCGGGCAGATAAAAGCTGGTCAAGTGGACGCCGTAGGTATAGCCTTTCAGCGCTTCAAACAGCCGCGCGGCGATGCGCTGGGTGGTTTCGCCCTGGTCGTAGCCGGGGAACATGCGGTTGATGTCGGTGTTGTCGGCGGCCCAGAAACGCCGGCCCACATTCATCGAAAATTGGTTGGCGCAGGGCACCACCAGGATGCCGCAGGCCGGGTCCAGCTGCCCGGCGGATTCGGCCGTTTCCAGGGCGCGGATCAGCCGCCCGCAGATGTACATCTGTTGAATTTCATTGCCGCGCAGAGCGCCCATAACGGCGAGACTTTTCTGGCCCTCGGCGCCGAAGAACCAGGCCCGCACCGGCAGGGCCGGGCGATAGGGTGTATCGATGGTGAACAGGACGGTCTCTCTCATACCAGTTCCTCCTTGCTGTCGGCATACGCATCCAGAATGCGGGCGATCAGGGAGCCTTCATAGACCACCGGATACTCCCGCAGAGTGAACAGCAACCCATCTGTGGGGCTGTAGAGGGTTTGCCGGATCTCGCCGGTGAGCGGGTCGGCAATGATTCCCAGTTCCTGCCGCTGGTGGACCTTGGCGGTGTGGCCCACCGAGGGGATGAAAATGCCGGGACAGGACGCGTTGAGGAACGAAACATGGTGATCGCTGCTGACAATGGGTTCCCGCACCTGTTTGACCGGTCCGGTCCAGACGCCGAGAGAGGCCATCAGACAGAGCAGCCCTGTCAACAGCTGATCGCCGTAGGCGGGCGTCAGCCGGTTGCCGACTCCCATCTCCACCACCAGGGTGGGGGTGTCCAGTGCATTCAGACTGTGAGCCAGGGTGGATTCCAACACAGTGGCGGCAGCATGGACCCAAATGAAATCCATATTCAGGAGCTTGGCCATGGGAACCAGACGCTGGGCGGTGTTGACATTGACGCGGACCTGGGGAATCTCCTGCAGGTAGATATTGCTGGCATGGATATCCACACAGGCGTCAGCTCCTTGCAGATCCTGGATGAGCCGCGCCGCAATGTACTCGGACATGGAGCCGTTTTCGCTGCCGGGAAAAGTGCGGTTCATGTCCAGATCACACAGAGGAATGCCGCGTGTCATGGTGCTGATGCCCAGGGGATTCATGGCTGGGTAGATATCTACTGTCCCGTGCAGAAAATCGGGATTCTGCACCAGCAATCGGTTCAGCCGCCAGGCCACATATTGGCCTTCCAGCTCGTCGCCGTGGGTACCGGTGACGACACAGATGCGCTTGCCGCCGCTGCCCAGACGGTTTTTGCAGATGCGCAGATCTTCGCCCACCGCAAGGGGCAGGCGGACAACTTCTTGTACCATAAATCAAATCGTCCTTTCCGACGCACGGCCGGGAAGGACGATTCTCACATTCTCGCGCCGTTGCGATCGCTGTTATTGCTGTTGGGAAACCCGCATGAATACGGTTTGGGTTTGGCTGGCAGCGCCCAGAAAGACGCCGCGTTCTATCGGACAATCCCCGAAATCCCGGCCAGCGTTGAAGTGCAGGTATCCTTCGTCTGCCCACCGGCAGCGGGTGGGATCGATGCCGGTCCAAACACCGTCCAGCCAGACCTCACACCAGGCGTGACTGGCTCCTTCACCTTCGGGCAGACCGTTGACATAGCGGGCGGCCAGCCCAGCCTGTCGGGCCAGTGCCAAATAGACATGGGCAAAATCCTGACACACCCCCTGCCCGGCATGAAATGCCTGAGCGGCGGTGGTGGCCACACCGGTGGCGCCGGAAACATAGGCCAGACGGTCGTGGACAGCTTCTGCCAGGGTCCAGGCCCGGGCCCGGGGCTGTTCCGGCAGAGACAAGGTGTCCAGCCAGCCGGCCAGTTCGGGACTGAGATGGGTATAAGCCGACGGCTGCCGGAAGAGAGAAGAACAGCGCACCAACTGACGCTGACTGAAATCCAGCCGTGCCGAGCCCCGCACCGAATAGCAAAAATGGTCGTGGGGGGCATCGATGCGGCCGATTTGAAGCAGATTGCCGAAGCTGTCCCGTTGGATGGAAAAGGGAACCGGCGGGTCGAGGGTCAGACAGGCGTCCAAAATCTGCTGTCCGGGGAGACTGGACGGAATGCACCGCAGCACAAAGGCGTGCCGGGTCACCGGTGCGCTGAAGGTCAGCCGGATGTCATAGGTGAAATGCAGCAGCCGGCTCATAGGATAAACAGGCCTTCCACGGCTGCCAGCAGCTCTGCCGCATCTACAGGCTGTTCTTCTACCGCCCGTTTTTCGATGACGGCGAGGGCGTCTGGCTGGGGTGTCAAGTCGGTTTTGTACAGCCGGTTGAGGAGCTTGCGCAATTCCGGTTCCAGGCGGTCCGGCTGAAGGTTCAGACGGAGCATCAGACTGAGCCGCTCCACCAAACCGCCGGTCTTGGCGATGTTGCGGGCGCTCTCGGTGTCGACGTTGTCGTCAAAGCTGCCGTGAAAGGCCATGATGTCATCCAGAACCCACTGGAGTTCGACGGCGGGCGCCTCGCTGCGGGAGGCCAGCTCCATGGCCGACTGGGCCATCTGGAGATAGGCCAGGGTGGGAGAGGTGATGGTCTCGCGCAGCGTCATCCCATTGCCCAGCATGGCATCTGCACTGGACCGCACCGAACAGGGATCTTTTTCATCGAAAAGATACCGCCGGCAGAAGTCCTCGCCGTTTTGATACGGACAGGGAATCCCCATCCGGCGGCAAAAATCCTCATATGGAACCGGCTGGCCGTCGATGAGAGCGTCCAGTTGTTTCATCATATAGCGGACTGTAACATAAGTCCGGGAAGCATAGCGGCCCAGCCAAAACAGGCGGTTTTGTTTGCTCAGCGTGACAGTATCCATGTGTCCTTGAAACCTCCCCCTTGCGAAGAATTGACGATAAAGCTGTCGGGATTGCAGGAAAAACGGGTCAACCCGCTGGGCCAGACCAGCGTTTCGGCAGCGCCGGACAGGACAAAAGCCCGCAGATCGGCTTTCCGCTCCACTTTTTGCCCCTGGTCCATGATGGGCAGGTCCTGGAAATCGATGACTTCCTGGGCAATGAACCGGCGGGGATTGGCCAGAATGGTCTGCCGCAGGTCGCCCAGCTGTTCCCGGGTCAATTTGCTGCCGAATACCACACCGTAACCGCCGGCTTCGGCCACATCCTTGACCACCAGGGTGTCCAGATGGTCCAGAATGTACTGTTTGTCGGTGGGGGCGATGGGCAGATAGGTGGGTGCATTGGAGAGGATAGGCTCCTCGCCAAGATAATAGCGGATCATTTTGGGCACAAAATAATAGATGCCCTTGTCGTCTGCCGCGCCGTTGCCGAAAGCATTCAGAACCGCCACATTGCCCGCCCGATAGGCCGCCATCAAATTGGGAATGCCGATCAAAGAGCTGGGCTCAAAGCACAGGGGGTCCATGTACTCATCCGAAACCCGGCGATAGAGGGCGCCTACCCGCTGATCGCCGTGGGTGGAACGGTAATAGAGAACGCTGTCCCGCACATACAGGTCGCCCGCCTCGGCCAGCACGGCGTCGGCCTGCTCGGCCAGATAAGAATGTTCAAAATACGCCGCATTGTACCGTCCCGGCGTAAATACCACGTTGATGCCCCCGGTGCTGACACTGTCCATGGTGCGGCGGAGCAGCTGCCCATAATTGCGGTTGTCCACGATGTGGTTGTGCCGGAAGGTATCCGGGCTGCACCGGCGGCACAGTTCCCGTGCGATCAGGGGATAAGAGGCGCCGGAAGGAATTCGCAAATTGTCCTCCAGGATATACCACACGCCGTCCTTGCCCTTGACCAGGTCGATGCCGGAAATATGGCTGTAGACACCGCCCGGCGGGGTAATGCCCTCGCACTGGGGCAGATAGCCGGGAGAGCGGTAAACAAAATCTTCCGGCACGATGCCATCGGCCAGAATGTGCTTTTTGCCGTAAATATCTTCCAAAAACAGGTTCAGGGCATTGACGCGCTGCGCCAGTCCCTTTTCCAGCTGTTCCCATTCCTGGGCCGTAATGATGCGGGGAATGGTATCAAAAGGGAAGAGCCGCTCGTGAAATGTTCCATTTTTGTAGATGCCAAATTTGACGCCATAGCGCGCCAATTGGTGATTGATCTGTTGTTCGTGCCGGATCAGGTCGTCCATCCAAAAATCCTCCTTACACAAAAAACAGGGCACCAACGCCTTCCGGCGTCAGTGCCCTGTCTCTTGTCCCTATTATAAGGACGGGATCGGAATCTGTCAAGGAAAAGTTTGCCGTTCCCTTTTCAAAAGAAGGAGAGGGACAGAAACCAGCTGCGGCGCACCCCGGTCAAACGCTGCGGCTGCGGTATTCCCGCGGGGTGCAGTTATAGAACCGTCGGAAGTGCTGAGAGAAGTTGCTGGGACTGTCAAAACCGCAGGCCACAGCGATTTCGGCGATGCTGTCCGTGGGGCGGGCCAGCAGGGCATCGGCTCCCTGCATGATCCGGTATTTTAACAGGTACTGAATGGGCGGGACATGGATGGTCTTTTGAAAACAGCGCAGACACTCCCTCTCTCCGATACCGGCGGCGCCGGCAATATCTCCCACGGTGATGCTGTGGGCAAAGTTCTTTTGGATATAGGTGAGCATCTGTTGGACCCGGTATTCGTCCTGGTTGCGATGGGGAACATCCACCTTTTGAAAATTATCGGTGAACCGCCGGCAGAGGGCCAGACAGACTGCGGACAGATGGTCCCGCACGGCGAATTCGTAGCCGGGAGCCGCCTGCGCCAGGGCGCGGTAAGCGGCGATGAAAGAATGAATGGCCGCAGCCTCGGTATCGCGGTCAAAGACCCAGGCCCGGAAGGCACTGCACCCGATGAGAGGGGACAGGTACTTTTTCGCAAAGACGGTGTCCTTGCCGCCGGTAACCAAAACGGGACTAAAGACCATGGAACGGATTTCACAGAGTGTTGTGGTGCTGCCGCTGTGAAGTATGCCGCTGTTGAAGGCAATGCAGTCCCCGGCGGTCAGCCGGTATTGGTGCCCGGGAATTTCGGCGGTCATCTCACCGGATGAAATATAAATGATCTCCAGATCGTCATGCCAGTGCCAGGGCAGGCCATGGCCGGGGTCTGGGGTGTAGCACTCCGCATACCTTCCGCAGGGAAAATCCAGAGTGCCGTGAGGCAGCAGTTCCCGGCGCTGCGGGGTGAGGTTCAGAGCGGGACGGATGCCGCATTCCTTCAGACGCATGGAAACCTCCTTTTGGTCGCTTTTCTTATAGTATAAGGCGCTTTTGGGATTGAATCAAGGCCTCTTTGGCGGTATCCTAGATGCGTCACATCAATCAGGAGGAATTTGCATGGTACATCTTTTGCTTGGCGTCATCTATCTGGCGTTTATCAGTCTCGGACTGCCCGATTCCCTGTTGGGTTCGGCCTGGCCGTCCATCTATGGAGAATTGGGGGTGCCGGTTTCCTATGCGGGTATCATCTCGATGATTATCTCGGCGGGGACCATCCTCTCCAGCCTCAACAGCGACCGCCTCACCCACAAACTGGGCCCTGGCCGGGTGACGGCTTTCAGTGTGGCTCTGACGGCATTGGCCCTGTTTGGCTTTTCTACTGCGTCCTCGTTCTGGATGCTCTGTCTGTGGGCTGTGCCCTATGGACTGGGCGCCGGCAGTGTGGACGCCGCCCTTAACAACTATGTGGCCCTTCACTATGCCAGCCGGCATATGAGCTGGCTCCACTGCATGTGGGGCGTGGGCACCCTGATGGGCCCCAATCTCATCAGCTACGCTCTGTCCGGCGGCCAGGGCTGGCAGATGGGCTATCGAATCATTTCTCTGATGCAGGTGGTTTTGACAGCTGTTTTGCTGTTCAGTCTGCCCTTGTGGAAGCGTCAGCCTGCCGCTGCACAGGATGCGGAATCCGACAGTCAGGTCCTCAGCCTGCGGCAGGTGGCCCGGATTCCGGGGGCAAAAAGCGCCGTTCTGGCCTTTTTCTGCTATTGTGCGCTGGAACAGACCGCCGGTCTGTGGGCAGGCAGCTATATGGTCCTTCACAGCGGCCTTTCAGCTGAACGGGCCGCCCGCCTGGTGGGGCTGTTCTATATTGGCATCACGGTGGGCCGGGCCGTCAGCGGCTTTATGACCACCGCGCTGGGAGATGTGCGGATGATTCGGTTGGGCCAGACGGTGATTTTGGCTGGCTGCGCGGCCCTGCTTCTGCCCATCAGCTGGAGCGTCCAGACAGGTCTGGTCCTGGTGGGACTGGGCTGCGCGCCCATCTATCCCAGCATCATCCATGCAACGCCTGACCGGTTCGGGGCGAACCGCTCCCAGTCCCTGATTGGCCTTCAGATGGCCAGCGCCTATGTGGGCACTTGCCTGATGCCGCCTGCGTTTGGCGTCCTGAGTGAACATCTCACCATTGGACTGTTTCCGGTCTATCTGCTGGCCATCCTGATTGTGATGGTCTGCGCCAATGAACATGCCAACCGTGTCACGGGCTTGTGTCAAAAACAGCAGGCATCCCGGCAGCGCGTATCCTGAATCCGTGTTTTGCTCCCGGCGCAGGGCAGAGACCCGCCGGGAGCTTTTTGTATCGAACGGGAAGGGCAGTTGCGTTTTGATGGATTTTTGCTATAATAAGTCCGTACAAACCAGCAGGTTCCGGAGGGGAAAACATATGATAAAAATCGATCTCATCACTGGATTTCTGGGCGCAGGAAAAACTACACTGATCCGCCGTTACGCCCGCTGGCTGATGGACCAGGGACAAAAGATCGGCATTCTGGAGAACGATTACGGCGCGGTCAATGTAGACCGAATGCTGTTGCAGGACCTGGAAGGCCCCCAGTGTGATTTGGAGATGATTTCGGGCGGATGTGATGCCGACTGTCACAAACGGCGGTTCCGCACCAAGCTGATTGCTATGGGGATGCTGGGCTATGACCGAGTGCTGGTAGAGCCTTCGGGCATTTACGATGTAGACGAGTTTTTCGACGCACTGTGTGAGGAACCGGTGGACCGGTGGTATGAGCCGGGGAGTGTCATCACCGTGCTGGATGCCTCGCTGGAGGAACATCTCTCTCCCGAGGCGGAATACCTGCTGGCCAGCGAGGCGGCCGAGGCCGGCTGTGTCGTCCTCAGCAAATACAAGGAAGCAGGGGAGACCCGGGCCGCTGCAGCCATTGCCCGACTGGATCGGGCTTTGGAGGCCGCAGGCTGTGCCCGGCGGTTTGGCGACGGAAAAGACCTTCTCGCCAAGGACTGGGATCAGTTGACCGATGCCGACTTTGCCCGGCTGGCCTCCTGCGGCTGGAAACAAGTTAGTTTCCGCAAGCAGATGCTGCCTGCGGCAAAGGCGGGCGGGTTTGAGTCGGTCTATTTCCTGCATCTGGACTTGTCTCCCCAAGAGCTGCGCCGACGGGTGGAATCTCTCTGGCAGGACCCGGCCTGCGGAAAAATCTTTCGGGTCAAAGGCTTTCTTCCCACAGAGAACGGCTGGCTGGAGCTGAATGCCACCCGGGAACAGTTCACCTTCTGCCCCATTGGGGAGGGACAGGAAGTTTTGATCGTCATTGGGGAAAACCTGGCGCCCCAGGTGATTGCCGATCGCCTGGGCGCACAGCTGCCGGTCTGAGAGAGCCGCGTTGACTTCTGCCTTTCGCTGTGGTATAATTCTTGCAATTGTACAGAAAGCGAGGTGCGGAAGTTCCATGGAAGACGGTTCGGATGGGGACCCCCATACGGCAGCCTTTGTTTCTCCACGGCGTGTTATGAATCGGATGAACTTATAAAGCATAGTCTGCGCTTTGTAGAAGCTGCGGACTGTGCTTTTTGTGTTTCCAATCGATGATGACAGAAGAATGGAGAAAACGAAAATGATTGGCGCTTTCATCTTACAGATGCTTTTAATTGCGGTCAATGCGCTGTTTGCCAGCTCAGAGATCGCTGTCATTTCCATGAGCGAGACCCGGCTCAAAGTCCTGGCCGATGAGGGGGACAAACGGGCCAAGCGGCTATTGGCACTCACCAAACAGCCCGCGAAATTTCTGGCCACCATTCAGGTGGCCATCACCCTGGCCGGACTGCTGGGCGGTGCCTTTGCAGCCGAAAACTTTGCCGATCCCATTGTAGATCTGCTGATGACCTTTGAAATCGGCGTGCCCCGCAGTGCGCTGCACTCCGCCGTGGTGGTCCTCATTACCCTGGTGCTGACCTATTTCAGCATTGTATTCGGCGAGCTGGTGCCCAAGCGGCTGGCCATGAAAAAATCCGAGAGTCTGGCGCTGGGTCTGTCAGGGATTTTGTATTTTATGTCCCGGCTGTGCGCCCCGCTGGTCTGGCTGCTGACAGCCTCCACCAACGGCCTGCTGCGAATTCTGGGGATTGACCCCAACCAGAATCAGGAGCTGGTCACCGAGGACGAAATCAAGATGATGCTGATGGAGGGCAGCCAGCAGGGCACCATCGAAAACGACGAAAATGAAATCATCCAAAATGTTTTTGATCTCAACGACACCACCGCCGAAGAGGTCAGCACCCGCCGCCGGGATGTGGTCTGCCTCTATCTGGAGGACGAAATGGATGTCTGGGCCCAGACCATCCGGGACAGCCATTATACTTATTTCCCTGTCTGTGGTGAGAGCCAGGATGACGTGGTGGGCGTTCTGAACACCAAGGATTATTTCCGCCTGGACGATTTGTCCCGCCGTTCGGTGATGAAGCATGCGGTGGATAAGCCCTTCTTTGTGCCCGAAGGCATCCGGGCCGACGCCCTGTTCAGCCGGATGAAGCAGGAACGCAAGTATTTTGCCATCGTCATCGACGAATACGGCGGCATGAGCGGTATTGTCACCGCCCACGACCTGATCGAGGAACTGGTAGGCACCATGGACGATGAGGATACCGTCCGTCAGGTGGAAATCCAGAAGATCGGCGAGAACTGCTGGGAAATCCGCGGTTCGGCCTCTCTGGAAGAGGTGGCCGAGGAACTGGATGTCCAGTTGCCCACCGACGAGCACGAGACGTTCAATGGCCTGATCTGCGGGATTGTGGGCCGTGTGCCGGATGAAGGGGAGCAGTTCACCTGTGAGGGTTACGGGCTGCAAATCGACGTCAAGAACGTCACTGGCCACCGGGTGGACACCGCGGTGGTGGAAAAGGCCATCCCGGTTCCCGAGCCGGAACAAGCAAACCAAGAGGACTAACCATCGCAAGAAAAGGCACGGACGCACCCCCACAGCGGGCACAGCGTCGGTGCCTTTTTGTGGGCCGGAAGGCAGACCCAAAAGATTTTCGCTTGATTTTGCCCCGAAATACAGTATAATAGAGCTGTTATACCATGGAACGACAACATGACCGGCAAACGGCCATGGATTGGGGAGGATTGGAATGGATCGAACCTATATTTCCGAAGTCCGAAACCACATTGGCGAGACCGTCAAGGTGCAGGGCTTCATTGAAAACCTTCGCAGCAGCAAGGCAATGGCCTTTATTGTGCTGAAGGATATCACCGGCAAACTCCAGATCACCATCGAGAAGGAGGATCACCCCGACCTGGTGGGCACCATCGACCAGCTGACCGGCGACTCGGTCATCACGGTGGTGGGCAAGGTGATGGCCAACGATTACGTCAAGATGGGCGGCATCGAGATGATTCCCGAGACCATCCAGATTGAGAGCATCGCTGAGCCGCTGCCCATTGTCCGCAAGGAGATCGCCGCCACCAAGAAGAAAAAGGCGGTGGAGCGCTCCAGCATCGACCAGCGGATCGATTACCGCTGGATTGACCTGCGCACCGATGAAAATCAGCTGATGTTCAAGGCCCAGACCGTCATGGTCAACGCCATGCGCAAGTTCCTGCTGGACAAGAACTTCATCGAGATTCACACCCCCAAGCTGATCGCTGCTGCCAGCGAGAGCGGCTCGGAGGTGTTCAAGGTGGATTACTTTGACCGGAACGCCTACTTGGCTCAGAGCCCCCAGTTCTACAAGCAGATGGCCATGGCCAGCGGCTTCGAGCGGATTTTTGAGGTGGGCCCTGTGTTCCGCGCCGAGAAGTCCTACACCAACAAGCACACCACCGAGTTCACAGGCTTCGACCTGGAGTTCAGCTACATCAACTCCTTCCGCGACGTGATGCACATTGAGGAAGAACTGTTGAAGGCTGCCCTGCAGGCCGTCAAGGATGCCTACGGCAAGGAGATCGAAGAGGCCTTCGGCCTGCCGGTCATCGTGCCTGAGACCCCGTTCCCGGTGGTCAAGCTGGCTGACCTGTACAAGGGCCTGGAAGAGGACTTCGGGTATAAGGTGGACGATTCCGAAAAGGGCGATCTGACCACCGAGGCCGAGCGCCTGAGCTATGAATGGGTCAAGAAGCACTACAACCATGAGTTCCTGTTTGTCACCGATTACGCCGCCGAGAAGCGTGCCTTCTATCACATGCGGGATGAGAACGGCGTGCCCCAGGGCTACGACCTGATCTGGCGCGGCGTTGAAATTACCACCGGTGCCCAGCGTGAGCACCGCTATGATGTGCTGAAAAAACAGGCCGAAGAGAAGGGCCTGGGCAAGGATGTCGAGTTCTACCTGGAGTTCTTCCGGTATGGCTGCCCGCCCCACGGCGGTTTCGGCCTGGGCATTGACCGCCTGACCATGCTGCTGGTGGGTCTGACCATCAAGGAGTGCATGTTCCTGTTCCGCGGCCCCAACCGTCTGACCCCGTAACGGAGTCCGGCACCCAAAGGCTTGCAAAACCCAGCGTTTTGTGCTACTATAGGCAAAGCGAATCACGAAAAAACGCGATGACGGAGAAAGTAGGTGCTGTGCGCCTGGCGCAGAGAGGGACTCCACCGGCTGCAAGGGTCCCCGGAGGCAGCAGTACCGAAGTTCGCTCCCGAGCGGCCCGCGGGAAAGACAGCGTTCAGCTGTCCGGTAGTGCGGGACGGTAAAGCCCCGTTATGGCGTTCGAGTGCCGTGCAGCGTCGCACCTGCGCGGAATTTGGGTGGTACCACGGAGTATTTGACAGAGGCTCCGTCCCTTGGCTGGCTGATGGCCGCCGGGGGACGGGGCCTCTTTTCTGTTCCGTCCCGAAGCAGCGAGATACTGTTGAAAAAGGAGAGAAAATGTATGCAGGCAATCATTGAAGAGCTGGCAAAACAGGCCGAAGCGGACCTTGCACAGGTCACCTCCAAGGAGACGCTGGCCTCGTTCTGGCAGAAATACCTGAGCAAAAACGGGCAGGTGCCCGCTCTGATGAAGAATTTGCGGACGGTGGACGCCTCCGAGCGCCCCGCCATGGGCAAGGCCATCAACGAGCTGAAGCAGAAGGTCCAGGCAGACTATGACGCTGCCGCGGTCCGGGTGAATCAGGCCGAGCTGGCCGCCCGCAACGCCGCCGAGACGGTGGACATCACCCTGCCGGCCAAGATGCGTCCCACCGGCGGACTGCATCCTCTGACCCTGGTCCGCAACCAGATCATCGACGCCTTTGCAGGGATGGGCTTTGAAATTTATGAGGGCCCCGAGATTGAGGACGATGACCACTGCTTCACCCGCCTGAACGTTCCCAAGGACCACCCCGCCCGGGATATGCAGGACACCTTCTATCTGACCGACGAACTGCTCCTGCGGACCCAGACCTCCACCGGCCAGATCCGCACCATGGACGCCGAGCGGCCTCCCATCAAGGTTCTGGTCCCCGGCCGTGTCTTCCGTTCCGACTCGGACGCCACCCACAGCCCCATGTTCCATCAGATGGAGGGCCTGGTCGTGGATAAGGGGATTACCCTCTGCGATTTGCAGGGTATGCTGGATGTCTTTGTCCAGCGTCTGTTCGGCAGTGAAGTCCGCACCCGTCTCCGTCCCTCTTACTTCCCCTTCACCGAGCCCAGCGTCGAGGTGGATGTCAGCTGCTTCGAGTGTCACGGCAAGGGATGCAGCCTCTGCAAGCACACCGGCTGGATTGAGATTCTGGGCGGCGGCGTGGTGAACCAGAAGGTTCTGCGCAACTGCAACATCGACCCTGAGGTCTACTCGGGCATCGCGTTCGGCATTGGCATCGAGCGTATTGCCATGCTGAAATATGGCATCAACAACATCGGTCTGATGTTTGAGAATGACCTGCGGTTCCTGGGTCAGTTCCACGAATAAGAGGGAGGATGGGTTAAGATGAAAGTACCTTTCAGCTGGTTGAAAGAACTGGTCGATATCGACATTAGCGCCGAGGAACTGGAGGAGAAGCTGTTCTCCTGCGGTTTCGAGGTAGAAGAGCGGATCGACCTGTCCGCCGAAATTGACAAGGTTGTGGTAGGTGTCATCACTTCCATTGAGAAGCAGGAGGGCACCCACCTGAGCAAGTGTGTGGTGGACTGCGGCGAATACGGCCACGAAATCCACATCACCACCGGCGCCCCCAACATCTTTGTGGGCGCCCATGTCCCGGCAGCTCTGGACGGTTCCACTCTGCCCGGCGGCATCCACATCAAAAAGCGGATGATGCAGGGCTTTGAATCCAATGGCATGCTCTGCTCGGGCGAAGAGCTGGGTCTGAACGATGACCTCTATCCGGGCGCGGATGTGTACGGCCTCCTGATCCTGCCCGAGGATACCGTCCCCGGTGCGGATATCTGCCCGGTTGTGGGTCTGGATGATTCCATCTTCGACATCTCCATCACCGCCAACCGCCCCGACTGCCAGTCCATTCTGGGCATTGCCCGGGAGGTGGCCGCTGTCCTGAATAAGCCCCTCCACATGCCCGCCACTGATTATAAGACGGTCTGTGAGCCGGATGCACCCATTTCGGTGACGGTGGAGGCCCCCGACCTGTGCCCCCGCTATATGGCCCACTATGTCCGCAACATTCGGATGGGCGAGTCGCCCCGCTGGATGAAGCGTCATCTGGCACTGTGCGGCCTGCGTTCCATCAGCAATGTGGTGGATATCACCAACCATACTTTGCTGGAGATTGGCCAGCCCATGCACGCTTTTGACCTGGATAAGGTGTCCGGCCGCTGCATCGATGTTCGTCGCGCCCGCCCCGGCGAGAAGATTGTCACCCTGGACGAAAAGGAGTTCACCCTTAACGAGAACAATCTGGTGATCTGCGACGCAGAAAAGCCGGTGGCTCTGGCCGGCGTCATGGGCGGCGCCAATTCGGGAATGGATGAGCACACCCATAGTCTGCTGTTCGAGTGCGCCACCTTCGCCCGCGACTCGGTCCGCAAGACCAGCCGTTCTCTGGGCCAGTCCAGTGATTCTTCGGCCCGGTATGAGAAGGGCGTGGATTTCCATTCGCCCCAGCTGGGCCTGGCCCGCGCCCTGCACCTGATTCAGGAGCTGGATTGCGGCGATATCACCACCCTGGAATTTGACTGCACCGATGGCCGCTCGGATGCACGCAAGGTGATCGTCACCACCCCTGAAAAGATCTGCGCTGTTTTGGGCATTCGTGTGCCGGATCAGACCATGATTGATATCCTGACCCGCCTGGCCTTCACGGTGGATGTGGAAGACGGCCAGTGGAAGGTGAGTGTCCCGCCCTACCGTGAGGACGTGGAAGGCTACCCCGATCTGGCTGAGGAAGTCATCCGGGAGTATGGCTACGATCACATTGTGCCTACCTTCCTGAAGACCGCCGCTGTCACCAATGGCGGTCTGAACGGGGAACAGAACCGTACCTTGAAAGTCAAGCGCCTGCTGGCCGGTCAGGGTTTCTATGAGGCGTCCACACTGGCTTTCTACTCCAATGCCGAGCTGGATATGCTCCATATCCCGGCAGATGATTCGGCCCGGAAGGCCATCCGCATTCTGAACCCCATCAGTGAAAACCTGTCCATCATGCGGACTCTGCTGGCCCCGTCGATGTTGAATGTGATTGTGGATAACCTAAAGAAGGGCAATTCCGCCGGCCGTCTGTTCGAGATGGCCCCGGTCTACCTGCCCAAGTCTCTGCCTCTGACCGAGCGTCCCCACGAGCGTCAGACCCTTTGCCTGGGCGTTTTCGGACCCGGTGAGGACTTCTTCACCGTCAAGGGCGCTCTGGAAGCGTTGGCTGCATCCCTGGGCCTCAGCTTCACCTATCAGCGTGAGACCGAGACTCCCTGGCTCCATCCCGGTATTGCTGCCTCTGTCTGGTGCAAAGGCAAACGCCTGGGCGTCTTTGGCAAGCTGTCCAATGAAGTCAATGCAGAGCTGAAGATCGCCAAGGACGAAAAGGAGAACCAGAATATCTATCTGGGTGAGCTGGACTATGAAGCTCTGAGCGGCTGTGTGGAGGGCGAGCTCCATTATCAGCCCATCAGTCCTTATGCGTCGGTCAAGCGTGACCTGGCCTTGGTCTGCGATGAGGCGGTCACCTGCAGCGAAATCGAAGATACCATCCGCAAGGCCAGCCCGCTGGTTACGGATGTGAACCTGTTTGATGTCTATCGCGGCAAAAACGTGGGCGAAGGTAAAAAGAGCATGGCTTTCTCCCTGGTTCTGGCCGATCCCAATGGGGAAGTGGAAGCAGAGCAGGTAGAGCGCACCGTCAAGAAAATTCTGGGCAACCTGAAGTATAAGCTAAATATCGAAATCCGCTAATTGATTTTTGAAAGAGCCGTCTGTACTGTGTATAGGCGGCTCTTTTTCTGTCCAGAATAGAGGCAGGATGAAAAAATCAAAAAACTTGAAAAAAGGGCTTGACAGAAGTCGGACTTTGTAGTATTATACTCAGGCGCCCCGCGGAACGGACTTCCGCGAGAGTCCGAGAAATGAGAGCACTTCAAAATCACTTGAAAAAAGATGAAAAAAGTGCTTGACAAAACGGACCGGACGTGATAAAATAAATAGGTCGCCGGCCGAGAGGCCGAG
Source organism: uncultured Faecalibacterium sp. (assembly GCA_944385995.1). GTDB lineage: Bacteria > Bacillota > Clostridia > Oscillospirales > Ruminococcaceae > Faecalibacterium. Next base: position 81 of record CALWZL010000022.1, on the reverse strand, counting down.
ACGAACAGGACCTTGAAAATTGAACAATATCGAATACTTGTAACGGAACCTTTAAAGTGTTGGAAACACTTAAAATTCCAA
>CALWZL010000021.1 GCA_944385995.1 uncultured Faecalibacterium sp. | reverse complement strand
GAGGAATGGGGGCTGGAAGAATGGTCCGAGGCCATTCTCCGCCGGTGGAACGCCATCAACCTCTATTCCGGCACCCGGGGCATCAACCGGTTCAAGGGCCTGGCCATGGCCCTCACCGAGATCGACAAGGTCTACTGCCCCATCGAGGGGGTGGCCGAGCTGGCGGCCTGGGCCGAACACGCCCCCGAGCTGTCCAACCAGGCCATTGCCGAGGCGGCCAAAACCGCCCAGGGCCCCTGTCTGGCCAAAGCCCTGTCCTGGTCTAAAAAGGTCAACGCCGCCATCGACGCCCTGCCCGAAAGCGACAAAAAGCCTTTCCCCGGGGTGGCCGAGGCTCTGGCCGCCGCCCACCGTATGGCGGACGTGGCCATTGTGTCCAGCGCCAACCGGGAAGCCGTGGAAGAAGAGTGGACCCGCTGCGGCCTGCTGCCCTCGGTGGACGTGCTCTGCTGCCAGGACAGCGGCTCCAAGGCCGCCTGCATCGCCCAGCTGAAAGAAAAGGGCTATGACCCCGCCCACATTCTGATGGTGGGGGATGCCCCCGGCGACCAGGCCGCCGCCGGCAAAAACGGGGTGTTCTTCTACCCCATCCTGGCCCGCCACGAGGCGGAAAGCTGGGAGGAATTCATCTCCAAGGCCCTGCCCGCCCTGCTGGACGGCCGTTATGCCCCCTACGGCGTGGAAATGGCCCGCCGTTTCGAAAAGAACCTGCTGTAAGGCGCCGGCAGCCTGCGCCAGCTGTCAGCCTCTTTGCCTGTTCCCTTTGTGACATTTTCTTTATTCCTTTTTTCTCCTTCTCTTTTTGAGGTTACCGCCTCCCCCATTCTGCCCGAGGGGCAGAAAAACCGGGCCCACTTCCTGCTTGTGGGCCCGGTTTTTTTGCGTGTTTTCAGATTATCACAGCCAGCTGTGCCAGCGGCGGATATAGTATTTCTTGGCGATGCTTTCCAGCAGGATATAGCCGGTCACGATGGCCGCCAGGGCGGCGAAGTAGGCCGCCGGCAGGGCGGTGAGGCCCAGAGCCGGCGCCAGAGGCGTAAAGGGCAGGGCGGTGACCACCGCAATCCCCGCCAGGGTCAGAGCGGTGAGCGGGGCCGAAGCCCGGCTCTGCACCACCGGCAGCTTGGCGGTGCGGATCATGTGGATGACGACGGTCTGGGTCCACATGGAGGCCACAAACCAACCGGTCTGGAACAGAGCGGCCCAGGCGTCCCGGGCGGCGGGATCGGTGAGCTGGGTGTACAGCTTGCCGCCGGCCGAGGCCGGGCAGAAGACAAAGTACATCAGCAGGAAGGTGAGGATGTCAAACACCGAGCTGACCGGGCCGTTCCAGAACATGAACCGGCCGATGCCGCCGGCATCCCAGCGGCAGGGCTTCTGGAGGTATTCCTCGTCCACGTGGTCCCAGGAAATGGCGGTGCAGGACAGATCATACACCAGGTTGAGCAGAATCAGCTGCAGGGCGGTCATGGGCAGGAAGGGCAGGAAGGCGCTGGCCACCAGCACCGACAGCATATTGCCGAAGTTGGAGGAGACAGTCATCTTGATGTACTTCATCATGTTGGCGTAGGTCTTGCGGCCTTCGATGAGGCCCTGTTCCAGCACCATCAGATCCTTGTCCAGCAGGACGATGGAGGCAGACTCCTTGGCGATATCCACCGCGGTATCCACCGAGATGCTGACATCGGCGGCCCGGAGGGCGGCGGCGTCGTTGATGCCGTCCCCCATGTAGCCGACGCAGTGGCCGTCTTTCCGCAGCAGCTGGATGATCCGGGCCTTCTGGGCCGGGGAGAGTTTGGCAAACACCGAAACTTCTTCGGCGCGGCGTGCCAGTTCCTCATCGGGGAGGGCGTCGATGTCGCTGCCCAGCAAAACCTTGTCTGCCGGCAGGCCCACCTGGCCGCAGATGGCACAGGTGACTTTTTCATTGTCGCCGGTCAAAATCTTGACCTGGACTCCATAGTGGTGGAGTGCTTCCACCGCGGCGGCCGCCGTCGCCTTGGGCGGGTCCAGGAAGGCCAGGAAGCCGATCAGGACCATATCGCACTCGTCGGCGGTGGAGAACTGGCCCACCGGGGCGGGGTTGCTCTTCTGGGCCACCGCAATCACCCGCATGCCCTGGGCGTTGAGCCGGTCGGCCTGGGCCAGCACCTGGCGGCGCAGATCATCGGTCAGGGGCAGGGGCTGCCCGTCCCGCTCGGCCCAGGCGCAGCAGGACAGCATTTCCTCCACCGCGCCCTTGGTGACCATCTGGGTCTTGCCGGCGGTGTCGCAGACCACCACGCTCATCCGGCGGCGCTCAAAGTCAAAGGGCACCTCGTCCACCTTGTGATAGGTCTGGACCAGCCGGTCGGCCCCCAATTCCTGCTGTTTGGCGATGACCGCCAGATCAATCAGGTTTTTCAGCCCGGTCTGAAACCAGCTGTTCAAAAAGGCATGGCGGAGCACCCGGTCGTTGGGCCGGCCGTCGATGTCCAGGTGCATCTCCAGCACCACCTTGTCCTGGGTCAGGGTGCCGGTCTTGTCGGTGCAGAGGATGTCCACCGAGCCCAGGTTCTGGATGGCGTTCAGGTTCTTGATGATGACCTTCTGTTTGCTCATGGCCAGGGCGCCCTTGGCCAGCGAGGTGGTGACAATCATGGGCAGCATCTCAGGGGTCAGGCCCACCGCCACCGAGATGGCGAACAGCAGGGCCTCCATCCAGCTGCCCTTGGTGAAGCCGTTCAGCAGCAGGACCACCGGGGTCATCACCGCCATGAAGCGGATCAGAAGCCGGGACACCGAGCTGATGCCCTTGTCAAAGGCGGTTTTGGTGGGCTGGCCGCTGATGGTCCGGGCGATGGCGCCGAACATGGTGCCGCTGCCCACCGCCACAGTCACGGCCCGGGCGCTGCCGCTGATGACGTTGCTTCCCTGAAACGCCAGGCAGGGCAGTTCGGTGAGGGGCAGGTCCTTGTCCGAGGGCTCCCCCGACTTCTCCACCGGCTCGCTCTCGCCGGTGAGGGCCGACTGGCTCAAAAACAGGTCCTTGGCGCTGAGAATCCGCAGATCGGCGGGAATCATATCCCCCGCGGACAGGTGGATGATGTCCCCCACCACGATCTCTTCCATGGGGCGCTCTTCCCGGCTGCCGTTCCGCTCAATGCAGGCGGTGGTGTGAATCATGGCGGTGAGCTTTTCGGCCACATTGCCGCTGCGGGTCTCCTGGACAAACCGCAGCACACCCGACACCGCCACCATGACGGTGATGATGGCCACCGTCATATAGTTCCGCTCGGCCGGCGCCGCAAAAATCACGTCCGTGAAGGCCGACACCACTGCCAGCAGCAGCAAAACCAGGGAAAAGGGGTCGGTAAAGGCTTCCAGCAGACGCCGGGGCGCGCTCTTCCGTTTGACCCGGGCCAGGCGGTTGGCGCCGTACTTCTCCCGGGCCGCCTCGGCCTGTTCGTCGGTCAGTCCCGCCGGGGCGGTGCCCAGCTTCTTCATCAGTTCTTCCTCGGTGCAGGCGGCCGCTGCCCGCAGCCGTGCATCCGATTCTTTTGCGGCGGTGTTCTGCGATGCCGCATAGGCTTTGATCCATTTCATCATCATGATGGGTTCCTCCCTTCCTGTGTGGGAGGGCGCAAAAAAAAGCGCCCGCTTCCACCGGTTTCCGGCAGATCGCGGACGCACAGGGCGCAGAGAATCAAGGCATCAGGCTGGAACGCCTGTACCCTCTTTTGCGGCTGTGCTGTCTGCGGTCTGCCCGCTTTCGTCTACTGCTGGGGTCCATGCGTCCCACCTGCCTTTCCTGACCAAAAAATAAAACCCGCTCGTCCGATAGGACCAGCGGGTCGAAAGTCAACCTTGCGTTCGCCTGAGCTTCAACTCTGCAGGGCGGTGTAGCTGCATTATGATGCGCCTTGTTGCGACGCATCCTGTTCAGACCTGCGCACGGTGTCTCCACCGTTTTGCGGCAGCAGCCCATATCCCTGTAGGAGCCTTACCTATCAAACGCCTACACTGTACCACAGAGGGCCGAAAAAGTCAACCGCTCTTTTTTGATGATTTTGTGAACATTTCAGACGGCCGCCGGGTGATCCAAGGCCCCCCGCCGCCGCAGCCAGACCATGGCAATCACGCAGACCACCACCGACAGCAGCGAGCCGGCGGTGGCAGCGCAGCCCATGGGCAGCAGGGTGCCCGGGAACAGCTGCGACATCAGGTAAGCGCCCGGAATCCGCACCAGCACGATGGACAGGGCGTTGTGGAGAAAGGACACCCCCGACCGGCCATAGGCGCAGAAATAGCCGCTGAAACTGAAGTGAACCCCCGCAAACATGCAGTCCCAGATGTAGCCCCGGATGTACTGGCTGCCGGCGGTGACCACGGCGGGGGTGCTGTCAAAGAGGGCCACAATCCCCCCGGCGGCAAACTGGACCGCAATCCCCACCACCAGGCCAAAGCACAGACACATCCCGATGGCATACCGGAGGGTCTGGGCGGCCCGGTCATACTTGTTGGCGCCGATGTTCTGGGCAGCCAGGGCCGAGACGGTGGAGAGCATCGAGCTGGGCACCAGGAATACAAAGCTGATGACCTTTTCCACAATGCCCACGGCGGCGGCATCGTCCAGGCCGCGGCTGTTGGCGATGACGGTAATCAGCAAAAAGGAAATCTGAATGAATCCATCCTGCAATGCCACCGGAATGCCCACCTTCAGGATGGCGTGCAGAATCTCTTTCCGGGGCCGGAAGCTGGACTTCTGGACCGGCAGGGCGGTCTTTTGCCGGGTGACCATCACCAGGGACACCACCACGCTCAGGGTCTGGGACAGGGTGGTGCCCAGGGCTGCGCCCGCCGGGCCCATCTGCATCCCGCCGATGAAGAGGTAATCCAGCAGGATATTGGCCGCGCAGGCCACCGCCACAAATTTCATGGGGCTCTGGGAATCCCCCAGCCCCCGGAAAATCGAGCTGATGATGTTGTAGGCGGTGATGAAGGGAATCCCGATGAAACAGATGGTCAGATACTGGACCGTCCCCTCCACCGCCTCGGCGGGGGTGGACATCACCGACACGATGGGCCGCACCAGGGTCAGCAGAATCACCGTCAGCACCACCGACAGACCGATGAACAGGGTCGCGCTGTTGCCGATGGCCAGGGCGGCCTTTTCCCGCTCCTGTCCCCCCACCGCCCGGCCGATGGCGATGGTGGTGCCCATGGCCAGGCCCACAATCATGACAGTCATCATGTGCATCACCTGGCTGCCGATGGACACCGCCGTGATGTCAGCCGTCCCGCTGAACTGTCCGGTGATGAACAGGTCCGCCATCCCGTACAGGGTCTGCAAAAAGTAGGCCAGCAGATAGGACAGCGAAAACCCCACAATGTTGCGGAATACGCTGCCCGTGGTCAGATTTTTTTCCATATACATCCGGCCGCATCCAGGCGGCCGCCCCTCCTTCAGGCAATACTTTATTTTAATAAACACCAAAATCCGGTGCCTGTCAAGATGCCGGACCGCTGCCCCCCCGGCCCCGCTTTGAGGGCAAAACAAAAGGAGACGCCCTTTCAGGCGTCTCCCATGCGTTGATTTTAATTTATTTACGCCGGATCGTAAATCTTCATCTGTTCCTTGTAGGCGCGGGCGAAGTAGAGGATTTCGGCGATGGCGGTGATGCTCCAGGAGCAGACAAAGAGCAGATAGAGGGATTGCAGGGTGCCGAAGTAGGCAAAGATGGTGTACACCCACACCACCCGGAACACGCAGGAGCCCATAATCACGATGAAGGTGGGGACAATGGTCCGGCCCAGGCCCCGGGATGCGGCAATGGTGCAGTCCATGAAGGCCGACACCGGATAGCACAGGCCCATGATGACCAGCCGCTGCATGCCGGCGTCCACCACCGCCTGTTCGGTGGTAAAGAGGGCCAGGAAGGTCCGGCCAAAGATCACCAGGGAGAGGCCCAGCACCGCGCCGATGCCGAAGGAATAGGCCAGCGAGATAAAATAGCTCTGTTTGACCCGCTTCCGCTTGCCGGCGCCGTAGTTCTGGCTCATGAAGCTGGAGCAGGCGGTGTAGAACGCCGCCATCACGTCATAGACCAGGGGGTCGGCGTTGGCGGCGGCCGAATTGCCGCTGACCACCACCGTGTCAAAGGTGTTGATGCTGGCCTGAATGAAGAGGTTGGCCAGGGCGAAAATGGCATTTTGGCAGCCCGCCGGGACGCCCAGACCCAAAATACTGCGGGTCATGGCGGGGTCCAGATGGAGCTTGTCCCGCCGGAGGCCGTAACAGCCTTCAGCCCGGGCCAGGGCCCGGAGGATCAGCCCTGCCGAGAGGTATTGGGTGAGGATGCTGGCCAGGGCCACGCCCGCCACGCTCAGCTGACACACAATGACGAAAAAGAGGTTGAGAACGATATTCAGGGCCCCGGCAATGGACAGGTACACCAGGGGTTTGCGGGTGTTGCCCACCGCGCTGAACACGCCGTTGCCGAAATTGTAGACGGCCAGGGCGGGCATGCCCAGGAAATAAATCCGCAGGTAGAGGATGGCCCCGTCGATCAGGTCGGGCTTGGTGCCCAGCAGCCGCAGCAGGGCCGGCGAAAAGAACACACCGATCAGCAGCATCAGGATGCCGGCGGCCAGACAGACCAGCAAAGCCGAATGGACCGATTTTTCCACGTCTTTGGGATGGCCTGCGCCGTAAAACCGGGCCACCAGGACATTGACGCCGCCCCCCAGACCGATCAGAAAACCGGTGATGAGGGTGACAAAGATGGTGGTGGAACCCACCGAGCCCAGGGCCTGGGAACCGGCGAACCGGCCCACCACCGCAATATCCGACATATTGAAGAGGGCCTGCAGCAGGTTGGACAGAACCAGCGGCACGCTGAAAACGAAAATCTGCCGCGTCAGCGGCCCTTCCGTCAGGTTCTTTTCTTGGGATGCCATAGCACAGATTCTCCTTTGTTGCATTCTTTTTCCGATCTTTTGGGGGCGGATGCCGCGCCGCAGCGGCCCCCGCCCGGGACAGTATAACGCGCCGGCGTTTGACCGTCAAGACCCCTGCCCCGGGGCTTGCTCCCGGGGTCCGAATATGGTATTCTGAAAGCACCATTGACACCAAAGGAGGCAATCCGTCATGCTCAGTGAAAACACCCTCGCGCCCGACTTCGCTTTGCCCGACGCCGACGGCCAGATCCATCACCTGTCCGACTTCCGGGGCCAAAAGGTGGTCCTCTATTTTTATCCCCGGGACAACACCCCCGGCTGCACCCGCCAGGCCTGCGCCTTTGCCGCGGCCTATGACGGATTCCGGCAGCGCGGGGTGGTGGTCATCGGCATCAGCAAGGATTCCGCCGCGTCCCACCAGAAATTTGCCGCCAAATACAACCTGCCCTTCCTGCTCCTGTCCGACCCGGACCACGCCGTCCTGGAGCTGTACGATGTCTGGAAGGAGAAAAAGAATTACGGCAAGGTCAGCATGGGCACCGTCCGTTCCACCTACCTGATCGGGGAGGACGGCACCATCCTGAAGGCCATGCCCAAGGTCAAGCCCGACACCAACGCCGCCGACGTTCTGGCCGCCCTCGATGCCCTGGACGCCGCCGGCCACTGACAAGGAGGAACTGCCATGCCCTTCATCGATCTGCGCACCACCGTCCCCGTCCCGGCCGACCGCCGGGAATCCCTCAAAACCGCCTTCGGCCAGGCCATCACCACCCTCCACAAGACCGAATCCTATCTGATGGTGGCCATCCAGGACAGCTGCGATCTCTGGCTGGGCGGCCGCAAGCTGGACAAGGGGGCCTATATCGCGGTGAGCCTCTACGGCGCCGCCTCCCCCGCCGACTACGACAAGATGACCGGCCAGCTGTGCCGGATTCTCTCGGACCAGCTGTCCATCCCCGCCCAGGCGGTCTATGTCACCTACCACCCCGTCAGCGACTGGGGCTGGAACGGCCAGAATTTCTGACCTCTTTTTCCTTTTTTCTCCCGCCCCGACGCCCCGTTCTTCCCCTGCGGAAGGACGGGGTTTTGGTTTCTGCCGGCTCTTTCGGCGCTGGAACGGCCTTTTTCCCTCTCGGTGATTTCCACAAAGATCTCTCGAAAAATTATATCCTCAACACAAAAGATTTCCCTGTAAATACAGGAAAATTGTGATATAATCATAGAGAAAAGGATCGTTTTTTGTACCAGGTCCATATAAGCCGGTGCGGAGCGCCCTGTGTGCCTGCCCGCATCCCGGCAGAAGGAGGCAGACACAATGGCCAAGATCGAAACGAGGCTTTTTGGGTTCACCCACAGCGGGACTCCCGTCAATGAATACATCCTCTCCAATCCCGGCGGCCTGTCGGTCAGCGTGCTGGATTACGGCGCCATCATCAAAAACATCATCGTGCCGGCCAAACGAGGACCGGTGGATGTGGTGCTGGGTCACGACACCATGCAGGAATATGAACTGGACAACGCCACCTATTGCGGCGCCTTTGTGGGGCGCTACGCCAACCGGATCGAAGGGGCGGCCTTTACCCTCAACGGCAAAACCTACCAGCTGGAAGCCAACAACGGCCGCAACCATCTCCACGGCTGTTTTGCCCGCAAGTCCTACGAGGTCAAGGCCTTTGGAGATACCCTGCTGCTGGAAGCCGACAGTCCCGACGGGGAGGACGGCTTCCCCGGCAACATGAAAATTGCTGTCCGCTACACCCTCACCCCCGACAACGCCTTTCGGATGGATTACCGGGTGTCCTCGGACGCCGACACCATCGTCAATCTGACCAACCACACCTATTTCAACCTCAACGGCACCGGCAGCATCCTGAACCAGCGGCTCAAGCTGTTCGCCTCCACCTACCTGGAGAGCAACGAGGAGACCTGCCCCACCGGCCGGATTCTGCCGGTGGCCGGCACCCCCATGGATTTCACCAAGGGCAAGGCCATCGGCCGGGACCTGAACCCCGGCAGCGACCAGACCCGGATGGTGGGCGACGGCTACGACCACTGCTTTGTGATTGACCGTCCCCGGGCCGGCGCCCGGCAGAGCATCTGCGCCTGGGCCACCTGCGACGAGAGCAGCATCAGCATGAAGGTCTACACCACCCAGCCCGGGGTCCATCTCTACACCGGCAACTTCCTCCAGGACTGCCCCAGCCCCGGCAAGGGCCTGCACCCAATGCAGAAATACGGCGGCTTCGCCCTGGAGACCGAACATTTCCCCTGCAGCCCCTCCCACCCCGAATTTCCTTCCACGGTGCTGCGGGCCGGCAAGGTGTTCCGGGTTTCCAACACCCTCCGCTTCTTCACCGGCAAACAGTGCGGTGTCATCTGATGCGGCATCAGGCTCCCAACGGGGGCCTGGTTTTGTGTGCCCCTCTTTTCCCGTTGTATGGTCTGATTTTTCATTGATTTTACTTCAAAAATTGCGTGGGCCCATGTTCTGCCCGGAAGAAATGCAACAAAATTACATGGATATAACAGCGGCGGCTCTTGATTCCGGGCGGCGTCTGCGGTATCCTGTAAGCAAGAAAAGCCGGGGCGGTTGCCCAGGCAGGGAATATCCACTGAGTTGATCGAGAGGAAGGATTTGTTATGGCAATTTTGGTATCGGGCGGCGCCGGCTACATCGGCAGCCACACCTGCATTGAGCTGCTGAATGCGGGCTACGACATCGTGGTGGCAGACAACTTCTATAACTCCTGCCCCGTCGTGCTGGACCGCATCAAACAGATCACCGGCAAGGACTTCCGCTTCTTTGAGACGGACGTGACCAACACCGAGCAGGTCGAGCACATTTTCACCGAGTGCCCGGACATCACCGCCGTTATCCAGTTCGCAGCCTACAAGGCCGTGGGTGAGAGCGTTCAGAAGCCCATCGAGTACTACACCAACAACCTCAACTGCACCCTGACCATCCTGGACGTGATGCGCCGTCACAACTGCCACAACTTCGTGTTCAGCTCCTCGGCCACCGTCTACGGCGACCCGGCCAGCGTCCCCATCACCGAGGACTTCCCCACCGGCGCCACCACCAACCCCTACGGCACCACCAAGGTCTTCACCGAGCGGATTCTCACCGATGTCTGCAAGGCCGATCCCAGCCTGAATGTGGCTCTGCTGCGGTATTTCAACCCCATCGGCGCCCACAAGTCCGGCCTGATCGGCGAGGACCCCAACGGCATCCCCAACAACCTGATGCCCTACATTGCCAAGGTGGCGGTCGGCAAGCTGCCGGTGATCCACGTCTTTGGCAATGACTACCCCACCCCCGACGGCACCGGCGTCCGCGACTACATCCACGTGGTGGACCTGGCCCGCGGCCACGTCTGCGCCATCAAGAAGCTGGAGACCAACTGCGGCCTCTTCATCTGCAACCTGGGCACCGGCAAGGGCTACAGCGTCATGGATGTCATCCATGCCTTCGAGAAGGCCTGCGGCAAGGAGCTGCCCTATGTCATCGAGCCCCGCCGCGCCGGCGACATCGCCGAGTGCTACGCCGATCCCTCCAAGGCCAAACGGGAACTGGGCTGGGTGGCTGAGTACGGCATCGAAGAGATGTGCGCCGACAGCTGGAACTGGCAGAAGAACAACCCCGACGGCTACCACACCGTAAAGTAACACCGACACAGCAACGCCCCCGCTGCATTGTGCAGCGGGGGCGTTTTTCTGTTTGTTATGCGGATTTTTCCGCCGGGTTGACGTGGATCATGATGTGCTTGACATCGGTAAACTGACTTTCCAGCCGGTCGTGGATCTGTTCCGCCGTCTGGTGGGACTGACGGAGGGTTTCGTTGCCGTCCATTGAGATCTCGATGTCCACATCATAGACCTTATTGCCAAACATCCGGGTGCGGAGCTTGTCCACTCCCACCACGCCTTCCTGTGCTGAGACAAAGTCGATGATCTTGTTTTCGTACTCCTCCCCGCAGGAAGTGTCCAGCATCTTGACAATGGCGTCCTTCATGATGTCATAGGCCACCTTGATGATGAACAGGCAGATCACCACACTGGCCACCGCGTCCAGCACCGGGAAGCCCAGCCGGGCCCCTGCAATGCCGATCAGAGAGCCGATGGAGGAAAAGGCGTCCGACCGGTGATGCCAGGCGTCGGCCATAAAGGCCGAGGAATGAATCAGCTTGGCATAATAGCGGGTATACCAGTACATGGCCTCCTTGCCGGCGATGGACACCACGGCGGCCACCAGGGCAATCACCCCCGGCACCGCCAGCGTCTCATACTGACCCGAGACGATGGTTGCAAGGCCGCTCTTGCCCACGCTCAGGCCGGTGACCAGAAGGACGGCGCCCAGCACCAGAGAGGCGACGCATTCCAGCCGCTCATGGCCGTAGGGGTGATCGCGGTCGGGGGCTTTCTTGGAGATTTTCACCCCAAACCAGGCAATGAAGGTGGTCAGCACGTCCGAAAACGAGTGGATGGAGTCGGAGATCATCGCCCCCGAATGGCCCGCGACCCCGGCGAACAGCTTGAAGCCGGACAACACCGTGTTGCCGACAATGCTGCACAGGGACAATTTGCGGATGATGGCCTTTTCGTCCAGGGTGCGGGTTGTGGTTTGGGTCTGCTGGCGGTTGTTGGTTGTCATAAAAGAACCTCCTGTACTTGTTCCTGTCCATGACAGTGCGTTTTTCTCTTATGAGCACATCGCCGAGATAAGCTGTCCCCCAGGTATAAAAAAGACACCTGTGGGAACATACAACTGTCCCACAGATGTCGAATCTCATCTGCTGCCGCGCAAGAGCGGCCCGGCCCCATGACCTGTAACGGTGCATCGCCTGCTCAGTTTGTACTGTTGATCTCGCATCCGGCCCGGGGCCAGATGTAATGCAGTGCAAAGAGGAATGCTCTGATTATAGCGGGCACCCCATGGGTTTGTCAAGGCAAAATTCAACAGAACTTCGCGTCAATTTTCGTCTTTTGATGCGCTGTCATTGCTCCCCCGAAGCCAAGGCAGGCCGCCCCAAAGAGGCGGCCTGTCTCGGTTCTATGGAAGGAGGAAAATCAGCTGCGAACCATCTTGCCGGTGGCGTTGCGGGCGAAGGGCTTGTCCCGGAACTCCACCAGGGTCATCCGCTTGTAAAGAGGCAGCGTGCGGTTGAGCTCGGTGATGTAGTCCCGCACCGCGCTCTGATTCTCGGCCGGGCAATAGACTTCGGCGCAGATCTTGCCGTCTTTTTCCTTGACCATGCACTCCTGAACCTCCGGGCTGGCGGACAGAAGTTTTTCCAGCTCTTCCGGGCTGACGTTTTCGCCGCTGGCCAGGATAATCAGGTTCTTTTTCCGGCCGGTGATGTAGTAGTAGCCCTCCTCGTCCTTGCGGACCAGGTCGCCGGTGTGGAACCATCCGTCGATCAGCACTTCGGCCGTCTGCTCCGGCTCCTTGTAATAGCCCATCATGACGGGGTCGCCCTTGATGCACAGCTCCCCATCCTGGATGGAGTACTGGCAGATGGGTTCATCCCCCACGCCCACCGAGTAGATGTGCTTTTCGCTCTGGTCGTTGTTCCAGGTGCCGTCGCCGCTGGTCTCGGTCAGGCCGTACATCTGCATGATGAAGAACCCGTTGTGCATCAGGTCCAGCATCATCTGCGGGGTGCAGGCCGCGGCGCCGCAAGTCAGGGTCCGCAGCTTGCCCAACCGGTCCTTCCGGCCCCGCATGACATCCCGGTGGATGGACTGGAGCAGGACCGGCACCGCTGCCATGGTATCACAGGGCATCAGGGACAGATCGCGGTAGAAGTTCCGCAGGTCGGTACAGAGGTTGTGCGCCATCCCCATAATGGCCCAGGAAACCAGACTGGTGAAGGCCGCAATGTGGAACATGGGCAGGACGGTGAAGTGGTTGAAATCGTAGTGGTCCACCCCCATCTCTTTCAGCATCACCTGGAAGGGATCGCAGTAGGCGGGCATCGGGGCAAAGAGGTTTTTCTGGCTGAGCATGACGCCCTTGCTGCGGCCGGTGGTGCCCGAAGTAAACATGATGGCCATCAGGGCTTCCCGGTCCCTGCATTCGTGGATTTCGGCGGGCTGGTAGTCCAAATAGCCGGTGATGGGCATCAGCTTCTCGCCGTACACCTCACCCAGAACAGGCTCCCGGTCCAGATACTTTCCATCGTGGAGGATGGCCGCCGCATCCACCAGGTCGATCTCGTAGTGGATATCGTCCCAGCTCTTCTGGAGGTTCAGCGGCACCAGCACCGCCCCTGACAGAACGGTGCCGAAGATGGTCGCCGCATAGTGGTAGCTGTTGGACGCCAAAACGCAGACCCGCTTGCCCTCAATCTCGGGAATCTTTTCCTGCAACTCCGCCGCAATGCAGCGGATATCGTGGGCGTACTGGCGGTAGGTGACCTCCCGCACACCCTGTTTTTCCTCATCGTAATAGCGAACAGCGATCCGGTCGGGATATTCGGTCTCCATCCGGCACACCAACTGGTAAATCGTAAATACAGGGAGCGTAAACATAGCGTTTTTATCCTTTCTGTCGTCTATCAAGCATCCTGACCCGGTCCAGGCCCCGGCCTGCCGCGGTCCATTCGCCGCCCGCCGGCCTCCAACAAAGCAGCAGGCCATCCAACTTTCAACCACGTCTCAAAAGCGGCCGGGCCAGATGACAGCCGCGCCGCCTTCAAATTGTATACCTGTAATACAGGTTGGCACCAACAGAATACCACTCCCCGGCCTTTCTGTCAAGAGCAAGCAGGAAAAGCCGCAAGCGGTTCACTTATGACGTATGTTGCATGGTCATAATATTGACATAGGAATGCGAATATCGTATACTTTAAGAAAATAAAATCTTTTATCAAGATTGTGCAATTTATAAATATTGTATCTTTTATGTACAATTGGTTTTGTCGGGCTCAAAGTCCGACGTTGTTATTTGTGAAAATATCGTATCCATAAATAGCTTTCATGCTTTTTATCTAACTATTTGATGGATTATCTTGGGTGCTCTTTCTGGCATAAAATTCTATATCATGGAACGGGGGCATCAAAATCTATGTTTTATATTAAAATTGCCGGTGTCAAAATTGGGATAGATAATAGATACCCCTACACTCGTTGGATTTGTCAGGATTTTGTGCTTCCCCCAGAGGAATCCTTTTCACCAGACTTTACAGTTCGTGCATCAGATGCCAGAATCCGATCAGAATATCAATGGGATCCAAACATTCCCGATCCCCCGCATCTTCCTGGTGGGTTAATCGGTTTTTATGAAGGTGAATGTCTTTTTGAAGATATCTGTCACCATATGTTATTTTATAACGCCTTTCTGTTACACGCTGCAGTTGTATCTGTCGATGGAATAGCTTATGCGTTTACCGCACCCAGTGGTACTGGAAAAACGACCCATATGCAGCTTTGGTTGGATCACTTTGGCAGTCGGGCACAGGTAGTCAATGGTGACAAAGTGATGATTCGCATTATAGATGGCAAAATTTACGCTTGTAGTACTCCATGGAAAGGCAAAGAAAATCTTGGCGAAAATTATGCCATGTTACCCTTGGGTGCTGTCTGTTTTATTGAACAGTGTCCAACAAATCATATCGAAAAGTTATCATTTTCTGACGTAAGCCGACGCATTTTCAAACAAGTTCCAATTCCTAGAAATAGTCCAGACTATTTTGACCAATTTTGGAATTTACTGAGTCAGATGATGAATTCAATGGATTTCTATCTCTTACGTTGTAATCGTGATCCTGAAGCATCGCGGTTGTCTTATTTGACAATGAGAAAAAGCAAATCTTAAGAAATTTTCACCGATGTAGGTACGGAATGGAATACTTTAAAGGTGCGTATGGCACGATCGTTATCTTCTGAAACGCAGTAAAGTAGAGATGTACAATTATAGTACCATTGAACAAAGTATCAATCAGCACGAACGGGTTCTCACACATACTGTTGGAGTCAGTATGGAGCCCCTTTTGCATGACCGGAAAAGCACCGTGGTTCTTGAGAAATGTAATATGCCCTTAAAACGCTATGACGTTGTATTATATCATCGACCAACAGGTGAATATGTTTTGCACCGCGTAATAGGAGCGATCGACAACAGCATGTATGTCATTCGTGGTGATAACTGTATTGCCAACGAGATTGTTCCAGCCGAATGGATTATTGGAATAATGACCGGCTATTATGCAGATGAAAAGAATATCTACGTTTCTTGTGAAAGCAAACGTTATCAAAGGTACTTAAAAACGCTTGGATGGCGACACAAGTTTCTTGAACTATCTGCTCTATCCAAACGCGTACGACGTAAATTACGTTCATTGTTAATACAGTCTGGTGTAACAGGAAGCTTATTCTAAATGATTTTAGTTTTCTGTTAACAATTATAAAAGTATCTACTTTAGAAAGGAGAAAACAGTATGGATTACCGCACGAACAATAAGATGGAGTACAAGAAGGCAGAGGTCGAATTGGTTCTGTTCGATAACACCGACTCCATTGAGACCACTAAGACGCTCTGCGGCGGGCCTTGCAGCTATGGTAGCGGCAGCGGCAATACCTGGGGTCCCTGGGGGTGCTGATCTGTTTAGGCGGCCAGTTTGTTAAAACAAGATAATTTTATTAGCTCTGTCCAAAAATGGCAAACAGATAGCCTTGCTGTCTGTTTGCCATTTTTATAAGGAGAGTCTCAGGAAGGAACATTATAATGTACTACAGACTGAAACCTGAATATGTATTACGGGGCTGGAAGGGATCAGCCTGGGTGTTAGTCAAAAGGCCTGAAAATTTAACGCAGTATTTGACACAGGAAAAATTTCAAACGTTGCTGCTTTGCGATGGCGAAACAGAATTGTCTGACGATCTTCTGGATTCCTCTATAAAACATACGTTACAACAATGCGAGGAAGAAGGACTGATCGTATCCTCTACAGAATCATTTCCGCTGGATTCTGAACAATACTACAAATTTTACAACAATCGACATGTACGCAGTGTTCTATGGTCTATCACCGGAAAATGCAACTATCGTTGTAGACACTGTTATATGGATGCTCCTAAAGGGAAATTCGGAGAGCTGACAACCCAAGAGGCTTTGAATTTGATTGATCAAATGGCCGAATGTGGTATCTTGCAGGTGGACCTTACCGGCGGAGAAACCTTTATTCGCAAAGATCTGTGGCAATTAATTGATCGCATTGTTTCTCATCATATAACAATTGGTACAGTTTTTACCAATGGTTGGCTTTTGACCGAAAATGTGTTAGATGCTTTTGAAGCGCGAGGACTTAAACCGCAGATATCAGTTAGCTTTGATGGCGTCGGTTGGCATGATTGGATGAGAGGCGTCTCTGGAGCAGAAGAGGCCGCCTTACGTGCATTGCGCTTATGTCAAAAAAGAGGATTCCAAACAGATGTTGAAATGTGTATCCATCGCGGCAATGTAAACACGCTGCCTCAGTCCATCGAACTTTTACGCTCTGTTGGCGTTGAAAACGTAAAAGTCAGTCATGTCGCAATGACCGAACTGTGGCAACACAACAGCGATGGAAATTCATTCACGCATCAGGAATATATAGAAGCTATGCTTCCTTATATTACATGGTATTATCAAGCAGGCCAACCCATTGAATATTTAACCTTTTCAGACATCATTGTTTTGCAGAGAAATACCCCCTATCGAATTATTGCAGAGCAGTGTGGCGTAATTGCAGAACAGCGTGGCGGAATTGAAAAGTGTGTGGACCTATATATGTGCGGTTCAGCACGCATAACTTGTTACATCACACCGGAAGGTCGATTGCTGCCATGTATGCCTATGACAGCCAGTCCCAAACAAGACCATTTCCCGCGGGTGCAAGAGATTGGTTTAAAGCAAGGTCTGAACGATAGCTATTATATGCAGTTTGTGACTGGCCGCATCAAAGATTTATTTGCAGCGAATCCTGAATGCAATTCCTGTCCGTATCGCTATCGATGCGGCGGAGGTTGCCGCGCAACTGCACTTCTGGAAGGAGATCATAATTTGATGGGATGTGATCGGACCAGATGTATGATGTGGAAAAATGGATATGTAAATAAAATACGTCAAATTGCAAATGAAGCCGAATCCAAATACGGTCAGGCCTGATTGTCTTTTCTTTTCCGTTCTGTCTCTTTTTCAGCACCGCCGCCATCCGTCAGGATGGGGCGGTGTTTTTGTATTCCGGGCCGGCCTCGAACGAGTCCACCGTTTTTACCAAGCGGGCCGGGCCGCGCCGGCCGCCGCATCCAATCAAGCTCCATACATTCCGAGTACCGCGCCGATTGTCTGAAAAATCAGTTTCCAATCCAGCCAAAAGTTGCGGTCGTGCAGGTACTTGAGGTCCAATTCCATCCACTGATGAAAGGTAAGGGCATTGCGATTGGGCTGGACCTGCCAATAGCAGGTAAGCCCCGGCAGCACATAGAGGCGCTGGCGCTCATAGGCGGTGTATTGTTCCACCTCCCGGGGCAGAGCAGGGCGAGGCCCCACAATGCTCATATTTCCTTTCAGGATATTGATGAGCTGCGGCAATTCGTCGATGCTGGTCCTGCGGATAAACCGCCCCACACGGGTAACCCGCGGGTCCTCTTTGATTTTGAAAACAGGGCCGTCCATTTCATTCTGGTCCAATACTTCTTTCAGCCTGGCGTCGGCATTGGGAATCATGGAACGGAACTTATAGAGTTTGAAAATCTTCCCATCCCGTCCCACCCGGTCCTGTACAAAAATAGGGCTTGCTCCCGGGCTGTCGATCCAGATAATCAGCGCCACAATGGCCATCGGAATGGCCAGCACAATCAGGGCCAGCAGAGAAAAGAGCATGTCCTGGGCGTGACGCCCCATCCGATAGTATTTTTTGCCTCTTGCAATTTCGTCGCGCTCAAACGCTTCACGGTCGGACCAATACAATTTTTTCCTGGATTCCGCCGCTGCATCTGGTTCTATTTGAACTTCCGATTGGGTTCCCATCTTGACTACGCTCCTCCTTGTTCTTCCCCCAAAATTTCCTTGCAGTCCGTCAAAACAGCATGAAATTAAAAAGGCCGCTTTCCTCCGCGTTTACGCGTTCTGAAAGCAGCCCCGATTCAAAAATTCTTTACACTTCGCCGGTTTTTACAATCGATTTCTGTTGGACTGGCTGAAACAGAACCGCTTGGGATGTACCAGCACCACCTGATAGGGGCAGTCCAGGGCCAGTGCCTCCACCGTTTCGATCTGCATGTCGGTCCAGTCGGAAAAAGGCATTTCCTGCATGAGGGTATGGGTGCCCTCGATGCACAGGGATGAAAGATCCTTTTCTTTCATATGAAGGAAGCCGGCCGCTTCCGCCGCCAGCCATACCTGCGGCATTTCTTTCTCCGCGGCAGCTGTCAGCTGTGCGAAGGCTTCATCCCTCCGGGCGCAAAATCTTGGAATACTGTGATTCTTACATATTGTAATGCTAGGTCGCACAGACTATTCCCCCTGCGCTGACTCCCGGCGCAGTATTTCGACAGAGGTTTCCACGTCCGGGCTTCCGTCATCTATAGCAGGCAATATATGGCTGTGCAAATCAATCAGCGCCTCACTTCGCGTCAGAATCCTCTCTGTTCTGTCATGCCATTGGATTTTCAGCGTCTTCCTTTATCTAGGATTTCGGTTTCTTTTCGGTCGATGGTATCCTTTCTCTCAAAAACGGAAAATGCCTTTTATTTAACGACCCAAATATGATCTCTCTTACCATATAATTGTATATGTATTTTAGCATGGGCGTTCAGGATTTGCAAGGGCAATCGGCTCGGACCTTTTTTAATTGTGCAATCCTACATATAATTTTTTGACCGTGATAACAGATTCCCTGATTTTGAAAGACTCAAGTGTAATAAATGGTGCTTCAGCTGCCGCAATGTATCAAAAAAATTCATCCAAAAATTGTAATAAATATAAAATTTGCAAATCTGTTCTTTCCGCAATGGAATCCCCTTGTCGGTGTATCGTTCTGTTTTCCGCACCAACCGTATTCAATTCTGAATCCATTCTCTTTGAAACTGCATCTTTAGTTTCCAGTAGCTTCATCTTTCATAGATATTTGACGTTATTAAGTTCAATATAAAAACAATCGGTGTATTTGCACCTTCTCTGTTTTCTCAATATTCCGGCACTCTGTCCGGGACAGCGTGAACCAAATCCAAGCTTTTTTGCACGCTTCGACCGTTTTCGCAAAGCATACAACAGATCAAATACTTTGTACCATAGAAAAATAGAATACCACAAAGGCAGTCGTGAAAAGTCATACCATACCAAAATAAAATTTTTTATCCAGCGATTCCAGACAGCTCTTTTCTGATGTAGACTGGGATCTGCAAGGTTGCAGTACGCCGGGTATCTGGTCCATTGATTTTTGGGCCGAAAAAGATTCGGGTTTATGGTTCCCCGATGGTCCCTTTTCAAAACCGGAATTTCCCCTCTCATTGCCTCTTTCATTGAAATAAATTCAATCTCTGCATGGCCCCGCAAAGTTCGATTTCCCTGCTGTTTTCGGATCGTTTTATGGCACGGGCATTCCCCTGCGCCTCTCTGGCCGTCAGGCAATTTGTTTTTCATGGCGCAAAAGTTGATAAACCGACACCCATTTTTCAGCAGCGTTTGGACAAAACAAAAAGCCCACGAGAGAAACTCTCGTGGGCTTTTTGTGCAAAGGGACTCGAACCCCCGGTCTACGGATTCGCAGGAGCCAGGAAGCAATTTTTATCCATTCTCAATTTTATGAATAATTGCTGTTTTATACGATTCAAAGTTGTTTTTATGTTTACAATCCGTTGCATTTTCTGTATTGTCTGCACATAAATTCATCTATTTTCCGGCTTTTCAATGTGCAAAAATGTGCAGTGCCGTTTGATGCCGGTAGAAATTAGAACTTAGCTGTCTTTGCAGGTGGTCAATTCCCTGCACTTTTTACCGCGTACAATTCGATTTTCTTCATGATTCGAAACTTCATCATCCACATCGGTTCTCCAGCAGGGTTTGAGACAGACAGAACGGCCGCCCATCACGTCACAATGCGTGAAGGGCGGCCATTTTAAATAAGGGGTATCAAGCTATTTTCTTTGCCATCCGGGACAATCAGCCCAGGTCTTCTCCATTGGAAGCGATCACCTTTTTGTACCAATAAAAGCTGTCCTTGGGATAGCGGGCCAGATCTTTCAGGTCGAAGTCATCCCGGTTGACGTACACAAAGCCATACCGTTTTTTGAAGCCCTGGTGGGTGGAGATTAGGTCGATGGCTGACCAGGGGCAATAGCCCATCATCTCGCATCCGTCCGCAATGGCAAGGCCGATTTGTTCAATGTGAGCCTTCAAGTAGGCAATGCGGTAGTCGTCATGTACCTTGCCGTCGGCGGTCAGCTCTTCGGCGGCACCGACGCCGTTCTCAGTGATGATCATGGGCAGGTGGTACCGGGCGTAAATCTCCCGGATGGTGACCCGCAGGCCCACCGGATCAATTTCCCAGCCGAAGGGGCTGGTTTTCAGGTGGGGGTTGGCGCAGCCCCGGAACATCCCGCTTTCACCCCGGGCGGTCTGCTGGTCGGTGGCCTGGCTCAGAGGACGGCTGCCATCGTCCTCCTCACAGGTCAGGGTATTGTAGTAGTTGAAGCCGATGAAATCCGGCTTGCCCGCCGCCAGAGCCTCAGCATCCCCCGGCGCAAAAACCGGCAGCGCGTCCTTCTCTTTCAGCCAGGCCCAGATGATTTCGTTGTATCGGCCATGGACGGCCACGTCCAGATACAGCCAGTTCCGCATGGCGTTGTAGTTCTCCGCCGCGATGGTGTCCTCCGGCTTGCAGCTGGCCGGATAGACAAAGCTGATGTTGGGGGCAGGGCCAATCTTGGCCCCCGGACACAGCTGATGGCAGAGGGCAAAGGCTTTGGCCTGTGCCACTAGCATCCGGTGGTTCTGCTGGTAGATCTCCTGCAGCACGTTGGGGCACTCCTTGGGGAACACCAAGGTGTGGTACTTTTCGGCCAGGAAGATCAGCACGTTCTGCTCGTTGATGGTCAGCCAGTATTTGACCCGATCCCCATAGTTCTTATAGAGGATGGAGGCATAATCCACAAACCATTGCACCGACTCCGGGTTGCCCCAGCCGCCCCGGCGCTCCAGGGCGGCTGGCATATCGAAGTGGAACATGGTAACCAGGGGCTCGATCCCCTGCTTGATGCATTCGTCGATGACCTTGCTGTAGAATTCCAGCCCTTTGGGATTGACTTCACCGGTGCCATCGGGGAGGATGCGTGACCAAGAGATGGAAAACCGGAAAGTCTTGAGACCCATCTGGGCCATCAGAGCGATATCCTCCTTATAATGATGATAAAAGTCGCTGGCCACCGAAAAGTCGGTGGTGCCGGGGACGGGCTTGTGCAGATCCCGGCCAATGGGCCCCCGCCCGTCCTCGGCGGCTGCGCCCTCGCACTGGAAGGCACTGGTGGAAGCTCCCCAAAGGAAATCCTGCGGGAAAGCGGTCAAAACAGAATGCTTCATGATGGTTTATCCTCCAAGGTTCTTATAGAGACTCAGATCTCAACGTCCTTTTCGCGGAACAGGACCATGGTCAGAACAAAGCTGACGCCAATACCGGCCACCGCAGCCAGCAGCAGCGGCAGGACGGCGGGGTTTTCGGTATTGATGAGAGTGGGCAGCGCAAAGATGCCGCTGCCGGGAGCGTATTTCTTGACGCCGGTCAGGCCACAGACAATACCGGCTGCGGCGCCGCCGATGCAGGAAATGACAAAGTACTTGATGCGGGGCAGGGTGATACCGTAGATGGCAGGCTCGGTGACGCCGAAGATGCCCGAGATGACAGTGGGCAGGGCCATGTCACGGAACTCTTTATTTTTGGCGCGCAGGGCCATGGCCAGGACGGTGGCAGACTGGGCAAAGCAGATGAAGATCGAGATGGCCAGGATCATGTCGCCGCCGCCGTTGAAGATGTTGAACATGCACACGCCAATCAGCATGCCGTGGAGGCCAAAGACCACCAGAACCTGCCAGAAAGCACCAATCAGAGCACCCACCAGGACAGGGCTAAAACCGTACAGGAAGTTGATGAAGTTCATGATGGCTTCGGACAGAGCGTTGGCCGCAGGACCCACCAGGCAGTAGCCGATGGGGATTGCGATGGCCAGCACAATCAGGGGCGCCACAAAGTTCTTGATGACACTGGGCAGAACCTTCCGCAGCCACTTTTCCAGCGGGGTAGCCAGCAGAACGATCAGCACCACCGGCAGGAAGGTGCTGGTATAAGTAACATTGATGATGTGGCCGAAAAAGTCAAGGTCAGCGCCGTTGACCGCCGGATAGCAGAGGATTGCGCCGATCATCATGCCCAGATGAGGGGTCATGCCCGACTTCTTGGCAGTGTTGTAGCCCAGGAAGACCGGCAGGAAGTAAAACAGGGCGTCTGCCACTGCGTTGAACAAAACGTACATGCCGGTTTCGCTGCTGACGCCCACCATGATGGCGATGGTCAGCAGGCCTTTCAGAATACCGGCAGCAGTCAGTAGGCTCAGCACCGGATAGATGATGGCGGACATATATTCCAGGATCAAGGCGCCAATGCCCTTTTTCTCCTTGGACTCGCCTTCATCCTCTTTGGCCTCCACGGCCGGTTTCTGACTGACGCCCGCCAGACGGCAGACCGCTTCATATACATCCGACACGGTATTTCCGATGACCACCTGATACTGGCCGGAAGCAACCATCACCTTAATAACGCCGGGCGTTTTGCTGAGAGCCTCGGTGTTGGGCTTGTCCATATCCTTCAGCTGGAACCGCAGCCGGGTGATGCAGTGCTGCACCTGGGTGATGTTCTCTTTGCCGCCGACATGTTCGATGATGAGTTTCGCCAGCTCATCATAATTTTTCTTTGCCATGATTTTCTCCTTCCATCAATGAACCATCCATGATGTTGTTTGCAAATCTCTATACCCGGGTCCTTGGTTTTATTATACAGTGGATTCCTGATTCTTCATCCTTCAGAACAGGTCCTCTTCATTCAGATTTTGGGTTCTGCACAGCAAAAAGTGAATGAAAACATCTAAAACCCCCATAAAATTCTGGCAAGATTGACCTTTTTTGCGAGAGTTGCTATAATAAATCAGCAAACTCATTGGTGGAAGGAGGAAACACACATGGCACAGCTGTTGATGGATTCTTTTTCAGGCTATCTGCTGACCTATGTCAACACCTTGAAAAAGCATGATTCCAACTATGATATCGCCGTCCAGATGCTTAAGCATTATGAACGGCTGCCCAATATGACCCTGGACCAGATAGCGGCTCTGTGCTTTGTATCTCAGGCCTCCATCTCCCGTTTCTGCAAAAATCTGGGGTTTTCCTCCTTTGCCGAATTCAAGGAAGCTTTGTCCCCGTCGGATCGTTCTCCTTTTAAAGTGGAGCGGTGTTATCCCCGGGATCTGGGCCGGGTCCTGGAAAATCCCGGCGACCCCAAAGGAGAATATCTGCGCTCCCTCCGGCTCAATCAGGAGCAGGTGGTCTCCCCTGCCAATCTGGCAGAAATGGACCGGTTTCTGCCGGTGCTCCACGACGCCCAGCGGGTAGTCTGTTTCGGCAGCCACTTCAACTGGGAATGCTCCACCTTCCTCCAGAAAAAGATGCTTTTGCTGGGCCGGTATATGGAGGCCCCCTACCACGGGGAAGACCAGCTGGAAGCCGCCAACACCCTGGGCAAGGGCGGATTGGCTGTCCTGATCAGCGCCAGCTGTACCTACCGCGCCCACTATCAGATCATCTGGGAATCTCTGATGACTGGAAGCTGCCAGGTTGCTTTAATCACTCAGAATACTCACTCGATGCTGGCCAATGATGCAGATTTTGTGCTGAGCAGCGGTGTGTCCAACCAGTTTGACAATGCCAAATTGTCCACTCTTCAGCTGATTGACCTGATCGTCATGAAGTACATCGAAAAATACGGCAAAGCCAAATAACAATCATCCAAGCCATATCTTTTCAGAACGTGTGAACCGGTCCAGATTGTGCGGACAGTACCAAAAAGCTCCCCATGTAGAAAATCGGGATTTAGCAGGAGTGGCGCAGCGTCAGCGGTGCCACTCCTGTTTTGGTTTGGATTCGCTCGTGGTTATAAAACTATAGCGGTCAATCATCTCGTTTGAGTCCAGACGAACGCCGGGAGCCTGTCCGGCTGCTGTTCGCCTAAAAATTTTCTTTTTGTGCGGCGCAGATCACACCGTGCAGAGGATGCACAGAATATATTGCCCATCCCGCAGATGTGCAGCCCATATGCAAAAATGTGCAAGCACCTTGAAAAACAAAAAGCTCACGGAGAATCTTTCGATTCTTCGTGAGCTTTTGGTGCGATGGAAGGGACTCGAACCCCCGGCCTACTGATTCGTAGTCAGTCACTCTATCCAGCTGAGCTACCAACGCATGTGTTCCGTTCGGAACGAAACATATTCTACCATCAGCCGGGCGATTTGTCAACAGGTTTTTTAAAAAAATTTGAAAAAAGTTTCAGACCCCGCCCGCTTCGGCCGCCAGGCGGCGGGCAATGGCCCGTCCGGTGGGGGTGGCGGCCAGACCGCCGGCGCCGGTCTCCCGCAGGTCGGGAGACAGCTGGAGGCCCACCCGGCCCATGGCGTCGATGACTTCATCGCAGGGGATGGCGCTGTCAATGCCGGCCAGGGCCATATTGGCACAGGACACGGCATTCACCGCGCCCACCACATTCCGCTTGACGCAGGGCACCTCCACCAGGCCAGCCACCGGGTCACAGACCAGGCCCAGCAGGTTGCCCAGGGCCATGGCGGCAGCTGCCGCGCAGGCCGCAGGGGTGCCGCCCTTCAGATAGCACAGGGCCGCGGCGGCCATGGCGCTGGCAGCGCCCACCTCGGCCTGACATCCGCCCTCGGCCCCCGCCAGGGTGGCCCGGGCGGCAATCACCTGGCCAAAGCCGGCCGCCACATACAGGGCCTCACAGATGGCGTCGTCGTCTGCCTCTCCGGTCCGGGCCAGGGGCAGCAGAACCGCAGGCAGCACGCCGCAGCTGCCCGCCGTGGGGGCCGCCACAATCCGCTTCATGCAGGCGTTGCACTCGGCGGTCTTCAGGGCTTCCGCCGTCACCGCCGCCAGGTACTCCCCGCCCAGCAGCTGGCCGGCGGCCGCTGCCTGCTCGACTTTGGCGGCGTCGCCGCCCACCAGACCGCTCCGGCTCCGGCGGGCCGGGTCATAGTCCCGGCTGGTGGCCTGCATCACCTGCCACAGCCGCCGCATCTCGGCCCGGCTGTCCGCTTCGGTCAGCCGGCTCTCGGCCAGGTCGCTTTGCAGCACCGCCTGGGCCAGGGTACAGCCCTGTTCATGGGCGTAGGTCAACATCTCGGCACAGGATAAAAAGGACATCTTCTTCCCTCTCTTTTTGGTTGTTACGGGGTGTCATCCAGATTCAGGCAGGTGACTTTTCGGATGCCGGGCACCGCCGTCAGCTGGGGTTCCAGGTCCGCCGGAATATGGCTGTCACATTCCAGCACCATCACCGCTTCGCCGCCCGGCGCCGAGCGGAACACCTGCATCGATGCAATGTTGATCCGCCGCCGGGCCAAGGCCTGGGTCACCTCGGCAATGCAGCCGGGGGTGTCCTCGTTGTGGATGATGAGAGTGTTGGCGTCGCCGCCAAAATCGGCGCTGACGCCGTCAATCGAGGTCACCCGAATCCGGCCGCCTCCCACCGAGGCCGCCGTCAGGCTCAGGTGCCGGTGTTTTCCTTCCAGGGTCAGGACCGCCGTGTTGGGATGGGCGGCCCGCAGTTCCACCGGATGGATGACAAATTCCATCCCGGCCTTCTCGGCCAGGGCGAAACTGTCGGGCAGGCGGGGGTCGTCCGGCTTCATCCCCAGCAGGCCCGCCACAATGGCCCGGTCGGTGCCGTGGCCCCGGCCGGTGGTGGCAAAACTGCCATAGAGTCCAATATCGGCACGGACCGGCTGTTCCCCCAGGAGCTGGCGCGCTGTGCGGCCAATCCGGGCCGCCCCGGCGGTGTGACTGGAGGATGGGCCGATCATCACCGGACCCAGTACGTCAAATAGGCGCATCGCTGTAAAACCTTGCCTTTCGTTGTGCTTTGGATGCGGGCACCCATCGGGCCCGCGCAGAAAATTGCAATTTTATTATACCGCTTTTGCCCCATATGTGCTATAATAATTTTAAACTGACTATACTGCGCCCGCATGGGGGCTGCACGGAGGGTAAAATCAACTATGAAATTGGTAAATGTAGAAACGCCTGAAAAGAACGTCTGCAAGATGACCTTCAGCGCCTCAGCCGCCGAGCTGGAAGAGGCCGCCGAGGCCGTCTACCAGCGCACACGGGATACCTTCACCATCAAGGGCTTTGCCAAGGGCCAGGCCGACCGGGCCCAGATTGAGGCCGACCGGGGCGAACACATTTTCTGGTACGACGCCATCAACGACCTGATGGACCGGGATGTGCCCGGCCTGTACGAAAAGGCCCTGAACGACGGCAACCTCCGCCCGGTGGACGAGCCCAGCTATGACCTGGTCAGCGTCAAGAAGGAGGACGGCTTTGTGGCCACCGCTACCGTCGCCCTCCAGCCTCAGCTGGAGCTGGACAAGACCTCCGGTTTTGAGGTGACCTGCACCATCCCCGCCACCACCGACAAGGAGGTGGACCGCCTCATCGAGCAGCGCCGCGCCGGCTTTGCCCAGCTGGTCCCCCACAAGGGTCCCGCCGTCAAGGGCAACATCGTCCATATGGACTACACCGGCTACCTGAACGGCGAGCCCTTCCCCAACGGCAGCGCCCAGAACCAGGCCATTGAGCTGGGCCGCGGCCGGATGATTCCCGGCTTTGAGGAGGGGATCATCGGCCATCAGGCAGGCGACGAGTTCGACATGAAGGTCACCTTCCCCGCCAACTACCACGCCAAAGACCTGGCCGGCAAGGAGGCCACCTTCAAAGTCAAGGTCCACGATGTCTGCATCCGCCAGCTGCCCGCCCTCAACAGCGATTTCGCCAAGAAGGCCGGCAAGGTGGACACCATGGAGGAGTACCGCACCCAGATCCATGACCAGCTGGCCTCCCGCAAGCGGACCAACGTCCTGAACCATGCCCGCAGCCAGATCCTGATGCAGCTGGCCGACGCATCCAAGGGCGACCTGCCCGAGATCCTGGTGGAAAACGCCTACCACAACGAGATGCAGAACTTCCAGCAGCAGCTGCAGATGCAGCGGATGAGCCTGGACAAGTACCTGGGCCAGATTCACCAGACCCGGGACGAGTTCAGGGCCACCGTCCGCAAGGTGGCCGAGCGGAACACCCGGGCCCGGATGGCTCTGCTCCAGATTGCCGACACTGAGGACCTGGTTCCCACCGACGCCGAACTGGATGCCCAGCTGGCCCAGCGGGCCGAGATGGCCAAGAAGTCCCTGGAGTCCATCAAGTCCAAGACCGATCTGCGGGCCATGCGCCGCAATGAGTCCATCCGCCGGGCTGCCGACTGGGTGATTGAGCACTCCACCATCAACGAAAAGCAGGCCTGATCTCCTGATTTTGACCCAAACCTCTGTCCTTCGCGGACGGGGGTTTTTTGATGGGCCGGCGGTCCGTCCATCTGCCCAAAACAAAAGGGATCTTTTCTCACAGGATTGATGGGTTTTGTGACCGGGACACATTGACGCATCCCCCGGCGCCCGGTATAATAAAGAAAAACATCCAATTTTTGAGAGGTACCGCAGACCGGCACCAAAGGAGGACTGCAACAGATGGAACTGTATCAGGTGATGCAGATCGGCGAAGCCGACTACGGCTGTGAGGAACTGCCGGACGGGGCGCCGGTTCTCTGCCAGGTATCCCTGGGCGGACCCGACGGCCAAACCCTGACGCTGGAAGTCCCGGACGCCGCCCTGGCAGCCGGAAACATCCAGGAGGGGGACACGGTGCTCCGCACCGCCGCCGGCCTGGAAAAAGTCAAGCCCATCCGCACCAGCGCGTTGATTGGTCTGGGCGCTCTGGGCATCCTGTTCGGGCGGAAGATGCCGGGGGTCCAGGTGATTGCCGGACCCGAGCGGGCTGCCCGCTACGCCGCCGAGCCGGTGCTCTGCAACGGCCAGCCCTGCCAGTTCACCTATTGCGCCCCCGCCGACGGCCAGCCGGTGGATCTGATTCTGGTCACCGTCAAGGCCACCGGCCTGGACGATGCCATCCGGGACATGGCCGCCTTTGTGGGACCCGACACCGTGATTCTGAGCCTGCTGAACGGCATCACCAGCGAGGAGCGGATCGAGGCCGTCTATCCCGGCCACACCCTCTGGAGCGTGGCCATCGGAATGGACGCCAACCGCAAGGGCCGCCAGTTGGTGTTCCAGGCGCCGGGCCGGATTCAGTTCGGCGAAAAGGACGGCTCCATCACCCCCCGGGTGGCGGCGGTGGCCCAGTATCTGGCCCGCTGCGGCATTGTGGGGGAGCCCTGCACCGACATTCTCTACAAGCAGTGGCACAAGCTGATGATCAACGACGGCTTGAACCAGGCGTCGGCGGCCTTCGGGATGACCTACGGCGGTCTGGCCCAGGACACCCCCGAGCGGGCCAGGATGCTGGAAGCCATGCAGGAAGTCATCCGGCTGGCCAACGCCGAAGGGATTCCCCTGCCGCCCGACGACGATGTCCGGTGGCTGGCGGGCGCCATCCCCACCTTCAAGCCGGACAACAAGCCCAGCATGGGCCAGGATGTGGCCGCCCACCGGCCCACCGAAGTGGAGGAATTCGCCGGCGTGGTCCGGCGGCTCTCCGCCAGGCACGGCCTGCCCACCCCCGCCAACGACTTTTTCTATGATCGCATCCGGGCCATTGAGGCCAGCTGGAGCGACCCCCGTTAATCCCCCGCTTTTCCCATCCAACCATCCCGATTGACAAAGGAAAGGAGCCTGATCCCATGAAACGCTTTTTGTCCACCCTCGTTGTGTCCGCACTGGCTGTCGTGGCAATCGGCGGGCTGAACGGCCTCGCCGCACAAGCCGCCTGGAGAAACACCGCCAACATGGTGACCAAAAACTATCCCGTGTCCGCCGGCTTTACCGACATCTCCATCACCGAGTATTACGCGGATGTGAAGCTGCGGACCTCCCGGGACGGCTCCATCAGTGTCACCACCCGGGACGCCGAGGATGTCACCCACACCGTCCAGGTGGTCAACGGCACCCTGACCATCTCCCGTCCCGAGCCCACCATGGGAGAGCGCTGGTTCCACGATGACGACGACGATCCCACCGTGATCCTCTATCTGCCCGCCGGCAATTACGGCTCCCTGACCGTCAACACCACCAGCGGCGACGTGGAGACCGCCGGCCAGCTGAACTTCTCCGCCGCCAACCTGACCACCGTCAGCGGCGATGTGGACCTTGCCGGCTCGGTGACCGGTGCTGTGAACTGCACCACCACCAGCGGCGACATTGAGTTGAAGGGCCCGACCCTGGGCGCGGTCCAGACCAATACCACCAGCGGCGATACCGAAATCACCGGCGCTGTGATCCAGAGCCTGAAAGCCGAGTCGGTGAGCGGCGACATGGATCTGGAGCGGACCACCGCCTCCGGCGCCATTGAAATCAGCACCACCAGCGGCGACGTGGAGCTGGAATCGGTGGACGCCGCCAGCCTGACCCTCTCCACCACCAGCGGCGAGGTGGAGGGTTCTCTCCTGTCGGGCAAGAACTTCTCGGTCAGCAGCACCAGCGGCCGGGTGAACGTCCCCGCCTCCACCGCAGGCGCCGGCGCCTGCACCGTCTCCACCACCAGCGGCAGCATCCGGCTGACCGTCCGTCCGTAAAACACAAGATTTTGCCCGGCCCCCGCAGGGCCGGGCTTTTGGATGTACCAAGGGAGGAAACAGCCATGAAAACTGTCTACTTCACCCGCCACGGTCAGACCGTCTGGAACGTGGAAAACAAAATCTGCGGCGTCACCGACAGCCCCCTCACCGACCTGGGCCGTCAGCAGGCCCGGGCCCTGGCCCGGCAGCTGGCCGCCGACAACCACGGCATCACCCGGATTCTCTGTTCTCCCCTGAGCCGGGCCCGGGAAACCGCCGAAATTGTGGCCGCCGGCACCGGCCTGCCCCTGACGGTGGAGCCCCGGCTCCGGGAACAGGCCTTTGGCCGGTACGAGGGCACCCCCCGGAACGGCGCCGCCTTTGCCCTGGCCAAGCTCCACTTTGCCGACCGCTTTGAGGGGGGCGAGAGCATGTTCCAGCTGGCCGCCCGAATCTACAACCTTCTGGACGAACTGGCCGAAACCGACGGCACCGCCCTCCTGGTGGCCCACAACGGCATCGCCCGGATGGTCCACTCCTATTTCAACGAGATGACCAACGAGGAATTTGCCCTGTTCGGCATCGGCAACTGCGCGCTGATCGGGTATGATTTCCCGGAAAAAAATGGCGGCTGAGCAAACTTGGGTCTTACATCGGCGCGAAAAACGTGCTATAATATCCAATCGGCGCGGATGGTGACGATTGGCAACGCACATTCCCTGGAATGATAACGAACAACACAGAGCGCCCCCAACACAGGGTTATCATTCCAGGAGGAGTTCATCGTATGCCCAAAACCAAACTGCAAAACGTCGTCTTTACCGCCATCATGGCCATCTTCATGGTCTATGGGATGATCGTCTACAATGTCGCCCTCAACACCGGCGGCGTCCACGGCGAAACCTTCCTGCTGGCGCTCCACGAGCTGTACATCATGGCCCCCATCGCCTTTCTGCTGGAGTTCTTTGTGGTGGACAAGGTTGCCCACCGCCTGGCCTTCACCTTTGTCAGCCCGGAACAGTGCCCCCAGTTCATCCCCTACGCCATTTCCTGGTGCATCTGCTGCGTGATGTGCCCCATCATGAGCCTGATCGCCACCATCCTGTTTAAGGAACAGCACACCTTCGCGGTGTGGGTCCAGACCTGGGGCATGAATCTGCCCTGCGCCCTGCTGTGGCAGCTGTGCTACTGCGGTCCCCTGGTCCGGCTGATCTTCCGCACCATCTTCCGGGAAAAGAAACAGTAAATTGCAACGCCCCCGCCCCGGCCTGCGCCGGAACGGGGGCATTTTGTTTACATCTTCTGGATGACTTCCCCCAGCCAGCGGCACATCCGGTCGCCGGCGGCGTTGGCAATCTCCAAGACCCGCTGATGGCTGTGCTTGACGGTCTGGATGCCGGTGGCCATGTTGGTGATGCAGCTGACGGCCAGGACTTTCATCCCCAGGTAGTTGCAGACCATGGCTTCCGGTACCGTGCTCATCCCCACCGCGTCGGCCCCCAGGGCAGTAAAGGCCCGAATCTCGGCGGCCGTCTCATAGCAGGGCCCCATAAAGCCCAGATAGACGCCCTCTTTGTATTCGATGCCCCGGGCGTCCGCCACCTGTTTGGCCAGGTCCAGCAGCTGGCGGCTGAACATCTCGGTCATGTCGGGGAACCGGGGGCCAAACCGCTCGTCGTTGGGTCCGATCAGGGGGTTGGTGCCCATCATGTTGATGGTGTCGGTGATCAGCATCAGGGTGCCCGGCTCAAAGCTGCGGTTGATGCCGCCGGCGGCGTTGGTCAGCACCACCTTTTCAATGCCCAGCAGCTGGAACACATAGAAGGGATAACAGACCTCCTTCATGGTGTAGCCCTCGTAGAAGTGGAACCGGCCCTCCATGGCCAGCACCGGGGTATCTCCCAGCTTGCCCTCCAGCAGGGCGCCCTTGTGGCCCGCCACGGTGGACCGGGGGAAGCTGGGGATGTCGGCGTAGGGAATCTCCATGGTGTCGGTGAAATCGGCGGTCAGGTCCCCCAGGCCAGAC
>CALWZL010000020.1 GCA_944385995.1 uncultured Faecalibacterium sp. | reverse complement strand
CAGAGTGATTTTCACTGTCATTTGTTGACACCTCCATATATAACGGTTATCGAACCTCCCTCGTTCGCCGGGCCGGCGCCCAAAAAGAGGCGCACTGAATAATCCCGCAAAAGAGGTGCTATCATTCTAGCACGCTTTCTCTCTTCCGTCAAGCAGTATTTTGCCCATCTTTCGGATTTTTTTCACGCCGGCGGCAAAACCGGACCTTTTTCCCCAGCCGGCGCAGAACGGATTTACCGGGAGAGGGGACATTTTTTCATCATTTTGGGGCGGCATTTTGCCGTTGAATATGGAAACCGGCGCATTTTTATGGTATGATGGGTGTAATTATGATTGAACGCCCCCGTCAGGGGGCTTCTATAAAGATAGAGGAGTGAATGCAACAATGTATTCCGAGGAAAATTCCGCCGCCCATCCGCTGTGCGTGGCACTGCTGTTCGGCGGCATGTCCAGTGAACATGAGATCAGCCGTGTATCGGCCGGCACCTTTGTGGACAACATGGACCCCGCAAAGTATGAGCTCATCAAGATCGGCATCACCAAAGACGGCCGCTGGCTGTACACCGAGGCCTCTTCGGCCCAGATGGCAGACGGCAGCTGGGAAGAACTGCCGGGCAATATGCCCTGTTCCATCAGCCCCGACCGCGCCGACCACGGCGCCATTCTGTTCACCCCCGCCGGCCATGTGGAAAAGCTCCACATCGACGTGGTGATCCCCGCCCTCCACGGTCTGTGGGGCGAGGACGGCACCGTCCAGGGCCTGCTGGAACTGGCCGGCATCCCCTATGTGGGCTGCGGCGTCCTGGCCAGTGCGGTCTGCATGGATAAGGCAGTGGCCAACGCCCTGTTTGCCGCCAACAACATTCCCCACTGTGCCTGGGCAGCCTATACCAGAGCCCAGCTGGAGGCCGACCCCGCCGGCATCTATGCCGCCCTGGAGGCAAAGCTGGGCTGGCCTATCTTTGTCAAGCCGGCCAATGCCGGTTCCAGCGTGGGCATCAGCAAGGCAGCCAATGCCGCTGAGCTGGACGCTGCCGTCAAGCTGGCCCTCCAGAACGACCGGAAGGTAGTCTTTGAATCCTTTGTGGACGGCCAGGAGGTGGAATGCGCGGTGATTGGTTCCGAGCCCGCCGCCGCCACCCGTCCCGGCGAGATTCTGGCCGGCGCCGAGTTCTACACCTACGACGACAAATACAAGAATGGCGTCAGCGAGACCCTGATTCCGGCCCGTCTGTCCGAGGAAAAACTGGACGAAGTCAAGGACTACGCCGCCAAAGCCTACACAGCTGTCGGCTGTGAAGGTCTGGCCCGCTGCGACTTCTTTGTGGAGCGGGGCACCGGCCGGGTCCTCATCAACGAGATCAACACCTTCCCCGGCTTCACATCCATCAGCATGTATCCGAAACTCATGGAGCACGAAGGCACCCCTCTGCCCCAGCTCATCGACCGCCTCGTTGCTCTTGCAATGGAAAGGGCGGTGGCGCACCATGGATAATCGCCCCATCGGCGTATTCGACAGCGGCCTGGGCGGCCTGACCGGCGTCCGGGAACTCCGCAAACAGCTCCCCGGCGAGGACATCGTCTATTTTGGCGACACCGGCCGGGTGCCTTACGGCAGCCGCAGCCATGAGACCATCTTGCAGTATGCGCGGCAGGACATCGCGTTCCTGCTGTCCCAGAACGTCAAGTGCATCATGGCCGCCTGCGGCACCGTCTCCAGCACCTATCCCGCCGCAGAGGCCGCCAAGCTTCCCGTACCTTATATGGGCGTGGTGGCGTCGGCGGCACGAAAAGCTGCATGGGCTACCCGCAGCCGGAAGATCGGCGTCATCGGCACCGCGGCCACCATCCGCTCCCACAGTTATGAGCAGCTGCTCCGCCGTCTGGTGCCGGGAGCTGAGATCACGGCCCGGTCCTGTCCCCTCTTTGTGCCGCTGGTGGAAAACGGCTATGTGGACGGTTCCGCCCCCGAGCGCCAGCAGGTCACCCGACTGGTCATCAGCCAGTATCTGGAGGAGATCCGGGCTGCCGGCGTCGACACCCTGGTCCTGGGCTGCACCCACTACCCGCTGTTGGCGGGGATGATCGGTGAATACATGGGCCCGTCGGTCACTCTGATCGACCCCGGCCGTGCCGCCGCCGATGATCTGGGCCAGCTGCTCAGCAGCAAGGGACTGCGGGCCAACCGCGCCCACGGCACCACCCACTTTTTTGTGAGCGATGTGCCTGACAGCTTCGTCCAGACGGCCGACCTGTTCCTGGGTGAATACCGGGGCGGGACGGCTGAACAGATCTGCATCGACAAATACTGAGGACAACAAAACTGTGAGCAAAGCCTTAAAGGAAAACTATATCATTCGGATCAAAAGTCAGATTGAACAGGACGGCGAGACCGAACAGGTGGAGCTGATGACCCGCGGCAGCTTTGCCATCCGGGACGGCAGCTACTATATCACCTACCGGGAGACCGAAACCACCGGCTATGAGGGCTGCGTCACCACCTTAAAGATTGCGGCCGACTCCAGCCGGGTGGCCATGCTCCGCTTCGGGCCCCAGGGCAGCCAGCTCATCATCGAGAAGGGCCGGCGCAATCTCTGCCACTATGAGACCGGCTACGGCTCGGTGACCCTCGGGGTGACCGCCGACGGCATCGAGTGCGGCCTGAACGAAAAGGGCGGCACCGCCCGGTTCAGCTACTTGCTGGACGGCGATGTGTCCACCCTCATCAGCAAAAATTCCCTGGAAGTCACCGTCACCCACGTCAACTGACCGGACTGGCACCGTCTGTTTGGATCTGTCCAAGAGAAAGGAATCACATACCCATGAACAACGCAACCTACCCCGCTTTCGAGAACTACAACCCCCGCCAGGCTGCTCTGGCCGAGGCCCGCGCCCTGCTGACCCAGGCCGCTCAGGCCGCCATGGATGCCGGCGATCTGCCTGCGGCTGACCTGCCGGCCTTCATTGTGGAGGTCCCCGCCGACACCAAAAACGGAGACATTGCTTCCAACCTCGCCATGGCCGGCGCCCGCACCTGGCACAAGGCCCCCAAAATGATCGCCGAGGCCATCCTGGCACATCTGCCTTCTCTCAGCGGCAGCTGTTTTGCCAAGGCTGAAACCGCCGGTCCCGGCTTTATCAACCTGTTCCTGGCCCCCTCTTTCTGGGCCGGGGTGGTGATGGCTGCCTGTTCCAACACCCATTACGGTCAGACCGATTACGGTCAGGGCAAGCGCTATAATGTGGAATTCGTCTCCGCCAATCCCACCGGCCCCATGCACATGGGCAATGCCCGCGGCGGTGCACTGGGCGACTGCCTGGCCGCCGTCCTGGAATGGGCCGGCTATGACGTGACCCGCGAGTTCTATATCAATGACGCCGGCAACCAGATCCAGAAGTTCGGCAAGAGTCTTGCCATCCGGTACCTCCAGCACTACTACGACGAGCGTGAATATCCCCTCCCCAAGGAGTGCTACCAGGGCGGCGACATCACCCTGCTGGCTCTGGAATTTGCCGCCAAGGAGGGTGACAAGTACGCCGCTCCCTGCCGCGGCCTGAAGGACGACGCCCTCTATGAGAGCGAGGCCTTCGGTGCCCTGAAGGACGCCCTGGTGGGCTACGCCCTGCCCAAGAACATCGCGGCCCTCAAGACCGACCTGGGCAAGTACCGCATTCAGTACGATGTCTGGTTCCCCGAAAGCACCCTGCACGCCTCCGGCGCAGTCAAACATGTTGTGGATCAGCTGCTGGAAAAGGGTGCCTGCTACAAGGCTGAGGACGGCGCCATTATGTACCGCAGCGCCCAGTATGCCGCCAAATACGGCGCCGCCAACAAGAAAAAATCCGACGACGGCGTCGAGGAGGACAAGGACGAGGTTCTGGTCCGCGCCAACGGCATCCCGACCTATTTCGCCGCCGATATTGCCTACCACTACAACAAGCTGTCCGACCGCGGCTTTGACAAGGCCATTGATGTCTGGGGCGCCGACCATCACGGCCACGTCGCCCGTATGAAAGGCGCCATGGACGCCATCGGTCTGGACGGCAGCCGCCTGGATGTGGTCCTGATGCAGATGGTCAATCTGATGCAGAACGGCCAGCCCGTCCGTATGTCCAAGCGGACCGGCAATGCCATCACCCTGACCGATCTGCTGGAGGAAGTGCCCATCGACAGCGCACGCTTTCTCTTCAATATGCACGAGGCAGGCAGCAGCATCGACTTCGACCTGGATCAGGCCGTCAAGACCGACAACGACAACCCGGTCTACTATGTCCAGTACGCCCACGCCCGGATCTGCTCCATCCTGCGGAAGCTGGCCGGCGAAGGCGTCGAGTTCCTGGGTGTGGAAAACACCAACGCCACCCTTCTGACCGATCCCGCCGAGCTGGATCTGATCCGAATGCTGGCCGCCTTCCCCCAGGAAATCGTCCTGGCCGCTGAAAAGTACGATCCCAGCCGGATCAACCGCTTTGTCATCGATCTGGCCAGTGCATTCCACCGGTTCTATGGCAGCTGCCGCATCCAGGGCGCAGATCCCGCCCTGCAGCAGGCCCGCATCGCCCTGTGCATCGGCGTACGCAACGTGATCCGCAACGTTCTGACCATGTTCAAGATCAACGTCCCCGACAAGATGTAATCCCTTTTCCCCGCGCCGGTGGGTGCGGGGATTTGTTTTGCCTGTCATGCGCCAATTTGACAAGAATATATCAACATATAATGTTAAATCTATATAAAATATCCATAGAATCCTTGTGGATTCTGCGAATGGACAGCGGCTGCCTTTTCGGCTATACTATAGCCAGAAACCAAGAAAGTACAGCAGAGGATCAAAGGTGATCCAACCCCGCTGACTTAAAGGGAGAAAGGAGCGAAGACCGATGGTTGATACGACACCCGCACAGTTCGGACAGACTGTCGGGAATTGCTGAAAGCGAAAAGCCGCTTACCAGAACGGGATGTTTCCCCCGCATACAGTAAAATCTAAAAGATTTAAAAGCGAAGTCTTTAGCATATAAAAGCGATTTACGAACAGTCTGTCGAGAAACCCCTTGGCAATTCAAATAGATCCGCAGGAAGTGATTCATATGATGAAAGCCTTTTTACGGATACCAGTATTTGAATAGCACGGAAGGAGCTACTCCAATGATTTAAGTAGTCGTGGCCTCAAGGCAAACGCAAAACCAGATCGGAAATGATGCACAGCAAGGTAGGCTGGACCTGCATTCGATCGATCAAAAGTGCCGGAAGCTAGGGCGGAAGGCAGATCAGTTCCCTGCAAGGTGTCAATTTGGAGGAGAAAGAAACTGTAAAAGGTAATTCCAATGAGAGTTGCTGTACAGGGCCCGAATCCATCTGGAAATTGCAGGCAGGAGAAAAGATCCATTGGCTTGATCGGCGGCGATGTGCCCCATCGAAGCATCGACAGGATCGAGGTACAATGCACTGGAAGCCGGAAGATTTGCACAACACCGTTTCCCAGAGATCAAATCCAAAAAAGTGCTGCGAGGTAACATTTTTAAGCTGAATAATCCCCTATCCGAGCAACGGTCATTCAAATAGATTCGCACCCCTGAGAGGATGATCCCCCATGAAAGTCCCTGTATGGATGCAGATATTTGAGTAACACGGAGGGAGTACTCCAATGATTTAGGTAACTTGTCCCCTGGAGTGATTCAATCGAGAGAATGTGTTTCTATGAAGGTCCTTCGTAAGACGCAATCCAACGATTCGGATGAGGCTTGAAACCAATGTACTAGTTAAATCGGCGATCCCCTACCCTATCATTTCCTAAAGCATAAGGAAGGCCAACACTATGAAAGGCGAGGTCAACTCCGAAAAATAGGCAATGTGAGGTAAAGAGGCTATGACTCCGAAGAAGTAAGCATCCTGGCGGATGAGAGGCTTGCAACCGCTCTCATCCGCCAGGTTTTTTGTTTTGCCTCTCCCCTGCCCCGGACATCACGGAAGGGCGGGATTTTTTCGGGCGGGCAAATCCCCTGTTGACAAACAGCACCGCTTCTCCTATAATAACCATGATATACAATCGGCTGTGAAGAGAAGAGTAAGCGTTCTGCGATCCTTGCAGAGAGCCCGCGGCGGTGAAACCGGGCAGGCATCGGGGCGCTGAAGATGGTCTCGGAGCCGCACAGGCGAAATTTTTGAGTCTGTGCCGGGTGCGCCCGTTACTGCGTCCGGCTGTATCCGGCGTTTTCACCGGAATGCAGCATCGAGGCCGTGCCCCGTGAGGAGCCGGCGAACCAAGGTGGTACCACGGAAGTATTCTGCTCCCGTCCTTGCAGGGCATTGTTCCCCGCGAGGACGGGAGTTTTTTACTTCCTCTTTTGCAATGCAACGGGCTTGTCCGGCAGGTTATGACCTGTCGGGCGGGTCCAAACGGAAAAGGGAGAATCAAAACCATGTCTGAACAGAAAAAGTTCTACATCACCACCCCCATCTATTACCCCAGCGACAAGCTGCACATCGGCCACAGCTACACCACCGTGGCCTGTGACGCACTGGCCCGCTTCAAGCGGATGCAGGGGTATGATGTGATGTTCCTGACCGGCACCGACGAGCATGGCCAGAAGATCGAGGACAAGGCCGCCGCAGCCGGCGTCCAGCCCAAGGAGTACGTGGACAAGATCGTCGCCACTGTCAAGGACCTGTGGAAACTGCTGGATGTCAGCTATGACCGCTTCATCCGCACCACCGACGACTATCACATGGAGACCTGCCAGAAGATCTTCACCAAGCTGTACGAACAGGGCGACATCTACAAGGGCGAGTATGTGGGCCACTACTGCAAGCCCTGCGAGAGCTTCTGGACCGACAGCCAGCTGGTGGACGGCAAGTGCCCCGACTGCGGCCGCGAGGTCTACGACGCCCACGAGGAAGCCTATTTCTTCCGTACCGGCAAGTATGCCGACCGTTTGCTCAAGCTGTACGAGGAGAACCCCCAGTTCATCCAGCCCGAGAGCCGAAAGAATGAGATGATCGCTTTCATCAAGCAGGGCCTGCAGGATACCTGTGTCTCCCGTACCTCGGTCAAGTGGGGCATTCCGGTTCCCTTCGATCCCAAGCACACCATGTATGTCTGGGTCGACGCCCTGAGCAACTATATTTCTGCTCTGGGCTACGGCAATGAGACGTACCACGATTACGACAAGTTCTGGCCCGCCGACCTCCACATGGTGGGCAAGGAAATTCTGCGCTTCCACACCATTCTGTGGCCCGCCATGCTGATGGCTCTGGATCTTCCCCTGCCCAAGCGGGTCTTTGGCCATGGCTGGCTGCTGATGAACGGCGGCAAGATGTCCAAGTCGGTGGGCAACGTGGTGGACCCTGTCATCCTCTGCGACCGCTACGGGGTGGACGCCATCCGCTACTTCCTGCTGCGGGAGATTCCCTTCGGCAATGACGGCATGTTCACCAACGAGGCCCTCATCAACCGCATCAACAGCGATCTTGCCAACGATCTGGGCAACCTGCTGAGCCGCACCGTGGCCATGTGTGAGAAATACTTCGGCGGCACCGTGTCCAAGTCGGCCGGGACCGAGGCCATCGACACCGAGCTGGAGCAGATGATCGACGCTCTGCCCGCCAAGGTAGCCGAGGACATGGACAGTCTGACCATTCCCCAGGCACTGACCGAGATCTTTGCGGTGGTCCAGCGCGCCAACAAATATATCGACGAAACCGCTCCCTGGGCTCTGGCCAAAGACCCCGCCAATGAAGGCCGCCTTGCCTGCGTTCTGTACCATCTGTGCGAGGCCCTGCGGGTCTGCGCCATCCTGCTGAATGCTTATCTGCCCTCCACTGCGCCCAAAATGATGGAGCAGCTGGGTCTGTCGGCTGACAGCCTCCAACTGGACCAGGCTGTCTACGGCGGTCAGGAGAGCTATACCGTTCACAAGGGCGAGCCTCTGTTCCCCCGCATCGATGTGGCCAAGGAGATCGCACACCTGAAGGCCGAGGACGAGAAGCGGAAAGCCGCTGCCGAGGCTGCCCAGAAGGCCAAGGAAGCCAAAGAGGCCGCTGCCGCCAAGGCAGAGCAGCCCGCCGCCGCACTGGAGCACGAG
Organism: uncultured Faecalibacterium sp.; assembly: GCA_944385995.1. GTDB lineage: Bacteria > Bacillota > Clostridia > Oscillospirales > Ruminococcaceae > Faecalibacterium. Next base: position 24,045 of record CALWZL010000020.1, on the reverse strand, counting down.
GCCGAGATCAGCTTTGACGACTTCTGCAAGGTGGAAATGCGGGTGGCTGAGATCCGCGCCTGCGAGACCATCAAGGAGAGCAAGAAACTGCTGCACCTGACCGTTTTCGACGGTGAGCGGGAGCGCTGCATCCTGTCGGGTATTGCCAAGTGGTACAGCCCCGAAGATCTGATCGGCAAGAAGGTGGGCATTGTGGCCAACCTGGCCCCCCGTCCCATGATGAAGGGCAAGTACGTCAGCGAAGGTATGATCGTGGCCTCTGACACCGCTGACGGCGGCTGCTCCATCGCCTTCTACGCTGACGATGTGCCGGCCGGCAGCCGCATCCACTGAGGGAGGCTCTGATTTGCCGTCTGACAACACCGCCCGCACCGCCAAACTGGACGCTCTGTTTTCCATCCCCGCTTTTGCGGTGCTCTTTGCCATCCTCTGCAACTGTTTTTGGGGCTCGGCGTTTCCTTTCATCAAGCTTGGGTACCGGCTCTTCGCCATCGATGCCGCTGACACTGCGTCCATCCTCTGCTTTGCAGGGGTGCGGTTTATGCTGGGGAGTCTGCTGGTTTTGCTGGCAGGGGCCGCCCTGGAAGGTCACCTTCCTTCCCTGCCCCGGGGCAAAGTGTTGGCGGAGTGCTGCGCACTGGGCCTCTGGCAGACCACCACACAATATGCCTTCTACTATGCGGCCGTGGCCCTGCTGACCGGCGCTTTCGGCGGCATCCTGAACAGTACCCAGAGTTTTCTGGGGGTGATTCTGGCCCACTTTCTCTACCGCTCCGATCGGATCACCCCCGCCAAGGCGGCTGGCTGTGTGGTGGGCTTTGCCGGCGTACTGGTGGCCACCATCGGCAACCACGGCGGCGGCAGCGCCTGGGGCGTCTTCTGCATGATGGCCGCTACCCTGATTTTTACCATCTCGGGGCCCTGGAACAAATCGGTCACCCGAAAGGCGGACAGCTTTATGGTCTGTTTCCTGAATCTGGGGGTGGGCGGTCTGGCACTGCTGGTACTGGGCCTGGCCCTGGACGGTTCCCTTACCCCCCAGAATCCACTCGGCATCCCGGTTCTGCTGTATCTGGCCTTCGTTTCAGGGGCCGGCTATGTCCTCTGGGCTCTGCTGATGAAAAACAATCCCGTCAGCCGGATCAGCGTCTTCGGACTGGTCAACCTGGTGGTCAATGTGCTGCTGTCGGCCCTTCTCAACGGAGAGCCCCTGTGGGAATGGCAGTATCTGGCTGCCCTGGTTCTGGTCTGCACCGGCATCTGGCTGGTCAACCGCAGAGGAAAGGAGAGCAAGGCATGAGCGTCTATCCCTCGGCCGGACCTATCTTCGATACCCACGCCCATTATTCTTCCGGTGCTTTCAATGCCGACCGGCATGCCGTTCTGGACAGCTTGCCTGGCAAAGGCGTTGTCGGAATCTGTGAACAGGCCACCCATTCGGGGGATGCACCCCGCTGCCTGGAGCTGGCCCACCGCTATCCGTGGGTCTGGGCCGCCATCGGCATCCATCCCGAGAGCCTCCTCCCTGCCGACAAGTGCGGGGATCAGGAACCCGCCCCCACCATTTCGGTGTACGGCGGAGACTGGGCCGCCGAGATGCGGACGCTGGAGTCTTATTACGACGACCCCAAAGTGGTAGCCGTAGGCGAATGCGGCCTGGATTACCACTGGCCGGTGCCCAAAGACGCCCAGCTGGCCCTCTTTGAGGCCGAAATCCGTCTGGCTCTGGAGCTGGACAAGCCCATTGTGGTCCATGACCGGGAAGCCCACGCCGATGTCTATGCCCTGCTCAAGAAATACAAACCCAAGGGCATCCTGCACTGTTATTCAGGCAGCGCAGAGGACGCCCTGTGGCTGGTCAAACAGGGCATCCTGATCGGGTTCGGCGGCGCGGCCACCTTCCGGGGCGCCAAGCGGGCCGCCAAGGCCATCGACGCCCTGCCCCTGGAATCCATTTTGCTGGAAACCGATTGTCCCTACATGGCCCCTGAGCCTGTCCGCGGCACCCGGTGCGACAGCTCTTTGATTGCCTACGTCGGCGCCTACATCGCTGAGCGCAAGGGGGTCACACCCGAGGCGGTTTTTGCACAGACTGCCCAAAATGCACGCCGGGTCTTTGGCCTGGACTAATTCACTGACCCGCGGCCGGTCCGCCGGCTGCTGATGGATTTATTGTCAGAAACAAAGGAGAATGTCTTATGAAAGCTCGTATTCCGCAGCATCGCGAATTCATCATCAATTTCCCTGACACTGTCGATCAGGCCAAGGCCAGCGAGGGCTGGAACAAGCTGACCCAGATTGTCGAGGACTACAAGAAGGCCCACAACGGCGCTTCGGTCTACGCTCCCACCTTCATCGAGGATTGCGAGCCCGCCGTCAAGAAGCTCCAGGAGGAGTACGGCTTCGAGTACACCATTGAGTACGTGAAGTAAGCCGATTCCACAGCAAAAAATTCCCCGGCGAATCGCCTGCCCGCTCATCTGCGGGGGCATTCGCCGGGGAATTTTTCTATATCTGTGCCGGGCTTTCTCAGCCCTTTTCCACCTTGCTCAACAGGATGCGGTCGTTGTCCAGCTCCTCGCCGGCGCTCTGGCGGAAGCGCTCCAGCAAATCGTCCACCGTCATCTTGCTGCGCTCCTCGCCCTGTACATCAAAGACAATCCGTCCGCCGTTCATCATCAGGGTCCGGTTGCCCAGCTCCAGGGCCTGGCGCATGTTGTGGGTGACCATCAGGCAGGTGATCTGCTGTTCAGCCACAATGCTCCGGGTCAGCTCCAACACCTTATCCGCCGTGGCCGGGTCCAGAGCCGCCGTGTGTTCGTCCAAAAGCAGCAGTTTGGGGGTCACCAGGGTGGCCATCAGCAGGGTCAATGCCTGGCGCTGACCGCCCGACAAAAGCCCCACCGGCTGCTTCATCCGGTCTTCCAGGCCCATTTCCAGCAGAGACAGACGCTCCCGGAAAAACTCTTTATCCTTCCGGGAAATACGGGAGAAATAGGCCCGCTGGGCAGTGCCGGCCCGCAGGTAGGCCAGGGCCAGATTTTCCTCGATGGTCATGTTGGGGGCGGTGCCTTTCAGCGGGTCCTGGAACAGGTGTCCAATCACCTTGCTGCGCCGGAACTCCGGGGTGAAGGTGATGTCCTCTCCCCCCAGGATGATGCAGCCCTCGTCGGCGATGAAGCCGCCGGTGATGGCGTTGAACAGGGTGGATTTGCCTGCGCCGTTGGAGCCCACAATGGTGGCAAAATCGCCCTTTTCCAGGGCCAGATCCACGCCGGCCAGGGCGACCTTTTCGTTGACGGTGCCCGGGTTAAAGGTCTTGCGGACCCCTTTCATTTCCAGCATCAGCATCAGACTGCCTCCTTCTTGCCGTGGGTCTGGGCGTGACGGACCCGGGCCTCCTGTTTCCGCTTTTCAAAGGCGATCTTCTGCCGGATGGCGGGCATCGAGATGGCCACCGCCACAATCACCGCCGAGACCAGCTTCATGGCCGCAGCAGGGACATTGAACCGCAGGGCCACCGCCACAATGAAGCGGTAGAGACAGCTGCCAAAGACCACGCCGATCACCCGCCGGACCATGGTCCGCTTGCCCAGCAAAGTCTCGCCGATGATGAGGGAAGCCAGGGCAATGGTCACCATACCGGTGCCCACGTTGATGTCACAGCTCTTTTGATACTGGGCCAGCAGGGCGCCCGACAGGGCGGTCAGGCTGCCCGAAATGCACAGGCCCACCATGATGGTATAGGAGGGGTCAATGCTGGAGGCGCGGACCATGGCGGCATTGTCGCCGGTGGCCCGGATGGACAGACCCAGCCGGGTGCCCAGGAACCAGACCATCAGGGCGCCGGCCACCACAATGACCACCGCCGCCAAAATCAGCTGGTACCAGCTGCCGGCAAAGGCCAGCAGTCCTTTGCCGAGGGAAAAGACCGTGTCCACCTTCACCAGGCTCATATTGGACGAAAAGCCCATGACCGCCAGATTGATGGTGTACAGGCCGGTGTTGACAATGATGCCGGCCATGATGCTTTCGACCCCGAGTTTGGTCTGCAAAAAGGCTGTGATGAACCCGGACAGCACGCCCGCCGCCATGGCGGCAAAGAGGGCCAAAACAGGATGTCCGGTCACGGCCACCTGACAGCAGACGGCGCATCCCAGGGTAAAACAGCCGTCGGTGGACAGGTCCGCAATGTTCAGGATCGAATAACTTAGAAACAGCGCCAGGGCCACCAGTGCATAGATACAGCCCAGTTCCAGCGCCGACTGCAAGACATTGACAGAAAAAATACTAGCCAGCATGTTCAACTCAAAACTCCCTCAATCAGATTCCCGGGCGCGGTCCCGGATCAGGCAAATTCTTCCGCGGTGGTGATCTCCTCGACACTGGTGCAGTAGGGCTCAAAGGCAGCCTTGACCGTCTCCAGATCCAGGCCCAGGGCCGCGCAGGTCTCGGTGTTGATGGTGGCGGTGCCGTTGTCAAAGGTGCGGTAGGGCATATCCGAAATGCTCTTGCCGTCGCACAGCAGTTCCACCACCATATCAGCGGTGGCCTCGCCCAGCTGGACATAATCCACGCCGTACCCCATAAAGGCACCATTCAGAGCAAAGCTGTCTGCACCGGTGTAGTGCTGGATGCCGGCCTCGATCAGGGTCTCATAGATGGCCAGCTCAGCGGTCATGATGGTGTTGTCGGTGGGAGTAAAGACCACTTTCACCCCGCTGGCGGCCAGAGCCTCCACCGCCATCTGGACTTCGGCGGTGTTGGTGCCGTTCTTTTCGATGTAGGAGATGCCGTTGGCGTCGCAGAAGGCCTTGGCGTCGGCAATGGCCTGGGTGGAGGAATCCTGGCCCAGGTCATACAACAGGCCGATCTGGGTGATATCGGGATTGACCGCCAGGATCAAATTCATGATGGCGTCGGTATCCAGGGCGTCCGAAGTGCCGGTGATGTTGTCCAGGCCGTCAAAGCCGGCCCCCACAGGGTCGGTGACCGCCGAATAGATCACCGGAATATCGGTATCCTCCACAGCGGCCAGCATGGTGGAGGCGGTGGGGGTGGCCACCGCCACAATCACGTCCACATCGTCCGCCACCAGGTCGGCGCCGATCTGGTTCAGGTTGGACTGGTCTGCCTGGGCATTGGAATAGTAATCGGCATAGTTGAAGGTAACACCCCGCTCTGCGCCCACTTCATCCAGGCGTGCCTCCACCGAGGCGACAATCTGGTTCAGGGAGGCGTCATCCACATAGTTGACAATTCCTACCTTGTAGGTGGTGCCCGAAGCCGAGGCCGCAGAAGATGCGCCTGCGGCCGAGGATGCTCCCGAGGAGGAGCCGCAGCCGGTCAGTGCCAGCGCGGAGAGAGCTGCCGCGGAAGCGGCGGCCTGGAGGAAGCTGCGGCGGGAAATCATCTTGCTGTGTTTCATGGTATAAGCTCCTTTCGTGGGTGCGGAGCGGCATACAAAAGGCCCGCTCCGCCTTGTCTGCGGAACGGGCCTTCTCAAACAAAACGACCCGTCCCTGTGTTCTACCACAAGGACAGGATCGGAAATACGATTCTGCGGTGCCACCTTGTTTGCCCTGCTGCTGTGCAGAGCCTCCTCACGGGAAGCCAACACTTCCCTGCCCTGTAACGGGAGACACCCGTCCTAAGCTACTGAGGTCAAACGCCCGTTCACCCGGCCCTCGGCGACCCATAACCATGGCTGTATTCCGCCCGTTCCCATCCATCCGGGCTCTCTGAAGGAACACGATCCAAGGTCTCTTTCGCCTCATCGGTTTGATTGCATTATACACTTTAACGGCGTAAAGTCAAGATACAAATTTTTATCTGTGATCTATTTCAGATGAGTTTTTTTCACATATCCGCATCCGAATGCCCCGGGGTGCCTCCTGCGCTGCCGACAAGTCGTCAAACTCCACCAAAGCCCGGTCCTCCAGCTGCCAGCCATGGGCCGCGGCCTCTTCCTGAAGCATTTGGCGCCGGCTGACCAGCCAGTCCCAGCAGATGGGTTTTGTCACTGTCTCATACAAGCACAGATAGTCCCCCGCCGGGACCAAAATGGGCCCGTCCTTCTGTTTCTGGTAGAGGAAACGGGTTTGGCCCTCCATACACAGGCCGGTGCCGGGACCGTCGGTCAGGTAATTGACAATCACCGACCGGCCCCGGTCCATCTCCTCGCCGGTCATCAGGACGGCAATCCGCTCTTCCTCCCGATACAGCCGCTGAGGTCCCTGATCGCACCATTTCAAAAAAGCGCGGTTGGAGGTCTGGACCGATTCCAACAAAGCCCGACGGGCTTCCAGCTGGACGATCCGCCGGTCCAGCTCTTCCCGCTGGGCGGTGAGAATCTCGTCCAGCCGGGCCAGGTCTCCTTCCCCCAGATATTCCCGAATCACCTGCAGCGGCACCCCCAGATCCCGCAGGGTGATGATGAGGGCCAGGCGGTCCAGCTGAAAGGGCGAATAAAACCGGTATCCCTTTTCGTTGACATAGGCCGGGCGAAAAAGCCCAATCTCGTCGTAGTAATGAAGGGTCTTTTTGTTGACCCCTGCCAGAGCGGCAAAGGCCGCGGTACGAAGATATCCCTCCTGCATCATTTTCCCCCTTGACTATCCAGCTGCTGGATGGTTTATCATAGCTTCAGGATACCAGAAATCCCAACATTTTGCAACCGGAGGAACCCTCTTATGTCTACATCCAACCGCAATCTTTTGGCCGGACCGGTCCGCCCTGCTCTGCTTTCCTTTGCCGGGCCGGTCATCCTGAGCATGGTGGCCACCCAGCTTTACACCGTGGCCGACACCATGATTATCGGCCTGTGCCTGGACGCCAACGCCCTGGCGGCCGTCTCCAATGCCTCCACCGCCCTGATGGTCTTTATGTTTATTTCCGGCGGGATGGAGCTGGGCGGCGGCCTGCTCCTGGCCGCCAAGCGGCCCACCGCCTCCAGAGAGGAGCTGTCCACCGTCATTTATAACCTGCTGTTCATCGACGGCGTGCTGGGCCTTCTCCTGACCGCTGCCGCCTTTTATGGCATCGACTGGCTGTTGCAGCTGATCCACACCCCCGCTGAAATCATCCCCCAGGCCCTGACCTACAGCCGGTTTTATCTGACGGGCCTGCCCTTTCTGATGATCTACGACCTGTCCAAACAGCTCATCATGGGCTGCGGCGACTCCAAAACGCCCCTGTTTGCGGTGCTGGGCACCTCGGTCCTCAATATTCTGCTGGATCTGGCTCTGGTAGGCCCCTTCGGGGTAGCCGGTGCCGCCGGCGCGACCGCTTTCTCCCAGATCGTTGGCTTTATCTTTATCCTCTGGTATCTCCGCCGCACCCTGCTGACCGGACCATTTCACTTTTCGATGCTGGATCGGCGCTATCTCTGGGAGACTTTCCGCCTGTCCGTTCCCAACACCATCCAGCAGGCCAGCGGCCCGGTCAGCAGCATGGTCAAACAGGGACTGCTGGGCGGCATCGGTGTGGCCGCCATTGCCGGCTTTTCCTGTGCCAGCAAGATGTCTACCCTGCTGCTGATGCCGGTCTTTGGTTTCACCCAGGCTCTGGTCTTTTTCATCGCCCAAAACACCGCGGCCCATCAGCCCGACCGGGTACAGGACGGCGTCCGGCAGGCCCGGGGGATGATGCTGGTCTACGCTCTGGCGGTCTCGGCGGGCTGTATCCTGCTGGCTCGGCCTCTGCTGCGGCTCTTTACCACCGATCCCGACGCCATCGGCTACGGCGCCCTCCTTCTGAGCCGTCAATCCATTGTCTACACCTTCACCGCCATGAAACACCTTCAGGAGGCCAGCCTCCGGGGCCGCCAGCAGATGGGACTCTATCTGATCTCCAACATCGGCGGCACCGCGGCCGATCTGCTGGCCTGTGTCCTGTTGGTCCCGGCTCTGGGCTACAGCGGTTTCTACCTGGCTTCTTTCTTCAGTGCGCCTTTCAGCTTTTTGCTGGCAACGGTTCTCCTTCGGATTGGGTCCAAAGGTGCCGCTGAAGGCGCTGCCGCCTGAATTTACGCCTCCCTGCAACAGGGGCGGCCCCCTGCATCTTGCCGCAGGAGGCCGCCCCTGTTTTTATCGACGAGCGGTTTTTCTCCGCTTCCAGAAGAAATATCCGGTATAGACCAGCCAAATCGGAATCGCAATCAGGGTTACCGTCCGGCTCAGGGACAGCCCCGCCGGTGAATAGACGAAGTCGATGTTATTCCAGCCCGCCGGGCAGAGAACCGCCATCATCCCGTTGTCCACCTGCAAAATTTCGGCTTCCTGGCCGTTGACGTAGGCGGTGAAGCCGTCGTCATATGGCACCGAGAAAAACACCAGGTTGTCCCGGTCCAGCTGGATCTCGGCGCTGAAGCCCGAATTGGTCATCATGAAGTCGCTGCAGGTTGTCTCCCGCCGGTCGGCCACGTCCTGGACATACTGTTCGTAGGTGAAATTGGTCATGACGCTGTCGGGGGCCGGGGTCAGATACTGGCCATACTTGGCGATGTCCTCCTCCGAAAGGGCAAGGGCCCGCACCAGCAGACAGCAGGCATCCTGTGTGGTCATTCCTTCCAGGATATCCTCGCTGACGTAATAGTCATAGGTGAAACCCATGGGCAGATAGTTGTCGTTTTCATAGAAGGCCATTCCTTCGACGGTGCCGTAGTAGGTCCAACCCGCCCCGACGGCTTCCTCAAAGCTGGCCCGCTGGTCCTCCGGCATCACCGTAAACCGGACGCTCAACAGGCCCCGGAGGGCGTAATAACAGACATCGGGATTGCTGCGGACATCCCGGGTAAAGCCCAGCGACGAATAAAACCGGAGGATGCTGGGCGCCACTGTACTGTCAAAGAATTGCAGGCAGCTCTTGTCCATCCAGAGGCCCAGATTGTCGTGGGCGTTGTAGGTGTCCACCCGCCAATCCCCTTCCGGGAAGGCCTCCTGGAGTGCAATGGACGCCTGATACTGGTCCACAAGGTCACTGTCGTAATTCCACTGACCAAACTTGCCGATCCCGATGTGCACACAGCCAAAAATGCAGCTGAAAGCCAGGACGGCAGCCAGCATCTGCTGGCAGAAACGCTTTTGGTCGGCCCGATGCTGGATCAGCCAGCCGTAAATCGCCAGCCCCACCAGACCGAAGCCCAGAACCGCCAGATATTGCTCGGGGTTTTCCAGAACGCCGAGACTCCACCCGTCCTCTCCGTTGTCCACCGGCACCAGGGCAAAGGCCAGGGTGGCTATCATCAGCCAGGCCGTTATCCCGGCGGGGCGCTCCAGCTGGACGGTGTCATCCTCCCAGGCGTTGACGGTCATGGCCGCCAGAATCAGCACCGGCATATAATACCACCGTGCGTAATAGCTGGCATTGAAGGCGTAAAAAGCGCTGTTCAAAACCGGCACCAGGGCAAACAGGGCACAGACCGCAATGATCCGTTTCCGGCTGTCCCCCTGCCGCGCCCGCCAATAGGCAATGGCGCCCGCCAGGCTGCACAGAGGCAAATAGGCGGTCATGCTGGTCCATTTGATGGTTCCCTCGGACCAGATCGAGACGATATAGGGCGAGTCGGGAGGCAGAAGCCAGCTGACCAGGATGGCAAGATACTGCTGCACCTTGGAGTAAGTCAAAAAGCCCCAGCCCGATGACACGTCGGTGGTGCGGGGATTCTGCATCAGAGAGAGGAACGCCGGCCAGACCAGCAGGCATCCCATGGCCACGCCCAACAGACTCTCAAAGGCCAGAGTGCCGAACAGGCTGCGGGTCAGCTTGATTTCCCCGGTGGTCACCTTGCAGACAAAATAGATGATAAGAAATACCACCTGCCCCACAAAGAAAAAGTAATTGTTCAGCAGGTTGATGGCCACAAAGAAGGCGAACAGCCCCCGGCGGCGGTCGTAAATGCAGGCATCCAGCGCCCAGAGCATCCAGGGGAACAGGGCCAGCACATCGATGAAATGGTTGAAGAAGATGTTGTAAAGGCCGAACCCGGAAAAGGTGTACAGGCAGGCGCCCAGCACCGCATAGTCCAGATTTTTGACATAGCGGCGGAGGTAGAGATAGGACCCGCCGCCCGCCACCGCAAATTTGAGCACCAGCAGCGGGCACATCAGGTAGGGCATCCAGCTCTGGGGGAACAAGGTGGACAGCCAGAAAAAGGGCGAGCCGTACAGATAAAAGGAATAGGCATTCATAACCCCGCTGCCCAGGTCGGTGGCCCAGGAGAAGGTGTTGGTGGGCAGCTGCTGGCCATTCACCGATGTCAGGCCGTCGGGGTACCCCTGGCCCTTGACAAAGCCGTTCATATAGCGGTAAAAGCCGATCTGCTGGCCGTTGAAGTCGCCGGCATAGTGGAAAAATCCGCCGTCAATGATCTGGAAGGGCAGAAAAATCAGCGCCGCCGTCAGGGCACACAGTCCCACCGTCAGCCAGAAACGATCCCTCTTGTGCCGCAGGAGACGGCGCCGGGACGGATTTGCAAAGTCCATAGTGTTTCCTCTTTTCTTTGCAGAATATCGCAGGATATCTGCCGGAAGATTCCCGCCCCAGGGGACGGTTTTCATCCGATAGTATAGCATGTTTGCCCAGGCAAGAAAAGGGCGAAGTTTGGCCCGCGCCTTGACAACCGGGCCCGGCAAAGGTATTTTGGTAGCAAAAACCGGCAGCATCTCACAATGCCGCCGGCCGGGAGGTTTAGTCTATGTTGTATCCCTTCAATGCGCTGCTGGCCCGGATGAAATACATCACCCGCTGGAGTCTGATGCACTCCCTTCGGGCCGAATCCCTCAGCGAACACACCTGCGATACCGCCTTGATCGCCCACACCCTCTGTCTGATTGCCCGTCGGTACACCGGCACTCCCTGCCGGCCCAAGACGGTGACGGTGGCAGCTCTCTACCACGATGCCTCCGAGATCATCACCGGCGACATGCCCACCCCCGTCAAATACCGCAACGCCACCCTCCGGGACGCCTACAAAGCCATCGAGCGGGAGAGCGCCGCCGCAATGGCTTCCATGCTGCCCCCGGAGCTGGAGGAGGAGATCACCCCCTACATCACCGGGGACCTGCTCACCGACTCCGAGCAAAAACTGCTCAAGGCGGCGGACCGCCTTTCCGCCCTCATCAAGTGTCTGGAGGAAACCCGCAGCGGCAACCACGAATTCGACGCCGCTCTGGCCCAGCAGAAAAAATCGCTGACCGAAATGAACTGTCCAGAGGCCAACTGGTTCATCGAGCATTGCCTGCCCTGCTACACCCAAAATCTGGACGAACTGACACACCAGGTGCGATAAAAATACGGCAGCCTGCGCCCTGAAAGCACACGCTGCCGCGTTGACCATGGATTCAATCAGGCCAGAGGGTCCCACAGCTCCATGGGCAGGGGTTCCTGATCCAGCAGGGCGCGCTGGGCCGGGCTCAGCAGGTCCTTGCGGATCACCGTCTGATAAACGTAGGTCTTGAACCACTTTTCACTGCCGATGAAATAGCCTTTCTGACCTGCGGCATCGCCCCAGCTGTTCTCAATCTTCCAGCGGTTGGGCCTGCCGTTTTCGTCCAGATTGACGCCACAGAACATCATGCAGTGGTTCATGGTGCTGTCCCGGCTGGTCAGCCGTTCCACCTTGTCCATGTCCAGGTCCAGACCGCCCAGCACCTGTCCATACTCAAAGCAGTCGGGGTCCCAATAGCCACGGGCCCGGTCCCGATCGGGACGGCAGTCGCAGCTGAAGCAGACCGGCTCCCCTGCCTGCATCTGGCGGACCGTCAAATCTTCCATCTCTTCCTGGCTGAGATTGAGCCAGAACATATTCTCTTCCACCACATCTCCCATGAAGGGTTGGCAATAGGTGCGGTTGATCTGGTGGATCGGAGAGGAAATCACCGGCACATAGGCGCTGAAATCATAGTCCACATACTTCTCGAAAAAGCTCTGCGGGGTCAGATTTTCCTCACAGTGGTATTTCTTGTCCTTGTCGGTATAGGCAAAGTCAAAGGTCTTGGGCGGCTGGCCGTACAGGATGCAGAGGGCATTGTAGTCCTCTTGCAGCATCTCGGTGCGGCGGGCCGCCGTCTCTTTGCCGGCCTGGGCCAGAGACCGCAGTTCCAAAGCGTCCTTGCGCAGTTTGCGGCTCAGAATCGGCATGTACTGGGCGGTACCGGTGGAGTGGACATTCTCCGGCATCACCCATTCCGGCACGACGCCATATTTGCGGATCAGGCTGGCCACCATATCCCACTGGCCGCCGTCGGGCAGCGGATTGCCCAGCAAGGTCCAGGTCTCGCGGTCGTCCAGTTTCTGACCGGCAAAATGGAGGATATTTTCATAGAAGAGATTGCATTTCTCCAGCTTGTCATAGAAGGCAAGGTAGGTGGCCGAGAAAGCAAAATCCTCCAGATGGCACTTCTGGATCACCTGTTCCCGCAGGGCATTCAGAACCGAAAACATCCAGCAGCGGCCGCTCTTTTTCTGGTTGGTGATTCCGGTGGTGGGCACCACCACCGAGAAATCCATCCGCAGCTTGGCCGCCGCGGCCGGCACAAAGGAGGCATCGTTCAAATCGGTGCGGCTGATGGCGTTGGACATCACTGCCAAATAGGGCCGGCTGGCATAGCTCTGCTCAAACTGCGACAGCAATGCGGGACTGATGGGGGTAACTTGACGCATAGAGAATTCACTGTCCTTTTCCTATTAAAATACTTGGATTCCAGTATAGTAGTCCACCGGGCTTTTTGCAAGGCCATTTCCCGACAAATTTTGCGGGCGCCGTCCGGTCGGAATCCGGCGGATTTCCCATCCAGGCCAAAAGAGAACCCGGACCGAATCTCCGGCCCGGGCTCTCTGGATTTTAGGCGAAGTAGGCATTCTGGATGGCCAGCAGTACACCGGCACGGCTGGCGGTGAAGTTCAGCCCGCCCTGCAGATAGCAGGTATAGGGGGCCCGCATGGGGCCGTCACAGCTCAGCTCGATGGTGCTGCCCTGGGTGAAGCTGCCGCTGGCCATAATGACTTCATCGGTATAGCCCGGCTCGGGGCAGGGTTCGGGGGCGGCGTAGCTGTCCACCGGGCTGGCCGCCTGGATGCCCCGGCAGAAGCCCACCAGAGCCTCGGCGGTGCCGGCATCAAAGCAGGTCACAATGTCGTTGTGGTCGTCGCAGTAGCGGGGAACCGGCTTCTTGCCCACCAGTTCCAGCAGGCACTGGGCATAGATGGCGGTCTTGATGGCCTCACAGACCACGCCGGGGGCGTAATAGAAGCCCATATACATTTCCCGGGGGGTATCCAGGGTGCAGCCCAGATCTTTGCCCAGACCGGGGGCGTTGAGGCGGTAGGCGCACTGTTCCACCAGGTCCCGCCGGCCCGCAATGTAACCGCCGGTGGGCGCAATGCCGCCGCCTGGGTTCTTGATGAAACTGCCGGCGATCAGGTCGGCCCCCACCTGACAGGGTTCCCGGGTCTGGGTGAATTCGCCGTAGCAGTTATCCACAAAGACGATGATATTGGGGTTGGTGCTTCGGGCCGTCTCGGCCACCTTGCGGATGGTTTCCAGATCGAAGGCGTTGCGCTGCATATAGCCGCGGCTGCGCTGAATATGGCAGACCTTGGCCCGGGGTGCTGCCGCTGCAATGGCTTCATAGTCGGGGGTGAAATCCTCTCGCAGGGGGACTTCCTCATAGTGAATCCCGTAGTCGGTGAGGGTACCGGTTCCCGCTCCCTTGCCCTCAATGCCGATGACCCCTTCCAGGGTGTCATAGGGACGGCCGGTGGCGGCCAGCAGGGTATCCCCTGCCCGCAGCAGACCGAACAGGGCCACCGCCAGGGTGTGGGTGCCGCTCATGAACTGGCTGCGGACCAAAGCGTCCTCACAGCCCATGGCCTGGGCAAAAATCTGTTCCAGCTTGGCCCGGCCGGTGTCCCACAGGCCATAGCCGGTGGTTCCCAGCATATCGGTGGCCGACATCTGGTTGTCAGCGAAGGCGCGGAGCATCTTGAGCTGATTGAAGTCCCGCACCTCCTCCGCCTGACGGAAATAGGGCGCACAGAGTTCCATGGCCTTCTGGTCCAGCGCCAGGACCTCAGGCTTATAGTCAAAAAAGCGTTCAAGCATAGGGTATCGTTTGCGTTCCTTTCATGTTTGGCTGGACTGCCAGCGGGTCAGCATCCCGACCTGCTGAAATCCCAGCCGTTGATAGAAATGGGCCCGCTCGGGATGGCACACCAGGCTCACCCGAAGTCCTTGGCCCGCCAGTTCATTGGCCAGAGAGGCAATCAGCCGCCCGCCCATTCCCCGGTCCCGCAATGGTTCCGCCGTACACCCGCAGGCCAGATAGGCTTCCCCTCCCCGGATGGCATAGGCGCCGACGGTGGCGACGATTCGGCCGCCGTCCATCAGGGCCCAGACCCGGGCCAGACCGCGGCTGCGCTTGGTGCAGAGGGCCGAGTAGTAATCTTCCCGCTGTTGGGTCTGGTCCGGGTAGAGAAACCGGGCCAGAACTCCCGCCGAGGGCTCGGTCTCCAGGCGGAGAGACGCCCAGAGACTTTCTTCTGCCGGCGGCACAGGCAGCCGCTCTCTTGCCCCCAGGGCGAAGCAGGGCATCTGTTCCGCCTGACGCCAGCCCGCCGGGGCCGAACCGCTGGTGATGAGGGACCGGCAGCCGCAGAACGCCAGAAAAGACGCCAGCTCCTCCGGGTTTGCGCCGCCGGCCGCCCATGCGTCCGCCCCGCCAATGTCCAAAGCCAGAGAGGGGCCTGCATAAAACCGTCCCGGCTGGCTGCGGCCAAACAAGGCCTGTTCCATCGGGAGAAAAACTTCCAGGCAAGGCACGCCCCGGCAGGCGCGGCGGAATCGCTTTTTTCCTGCCGGGGTGTTGGCACAGGCTATCACAGCCCGTTTACAATCTGTTTGAAGTGGCGGCCCCGAACTTCAAAGTTGGGATAGACATCGAAGGACGCGCTGGCCGGCGAAAGGCTGACAATGTCGCCGGGCTTTGCAGCGCCCCGGGCCAAGGCCACGGCCTCTTCCATGCTGTTGGCGTGGAGGATTTCCAGGCCGCTCTCGGCGAAGCCGGGCACCTCCCGAACTGCCTTTTCAATCCGGGGCCCGGTGGCGCCCATCAGGACCAGAACCTTGACGTGGGCCAGAATCTCGGGGGCCAGGGGCTCGTAGGGGATCTTCTTGTCATAGCCGCCGGCGATCAGGATGAGTTTCTGATCGAAGCTCCGCAGGCCTGCGATGGTGCGGGTGGGGCTGGTGGCGATGGAGTCATTGTAATAGGTGACCCCATCCAGAACCCGGACCGGCTCAATCCGGTGCTCCACACCGGTAAAGGTGCTGCCCACCTTCTGGATGGCTTCCACCGGCACCCGGCCCCAGACGGCGGCAGCGGCGGCCAGCAGGTTTTCGATGTTGTGCAGGCCCCGCAGCTTGACATCCTTCTGTGCCAGGAAGGGGGTCACCACCCCGTGCTCCGCCATGCAGAGCATCCCATCGCTGCGTAGGAAGGCGCCGTTGTCGGTCTCATGCAGGCGGGTGAACCAGACCTGTTCGCCCTTGCAGTCGGCCTGCATGGCCCGGGTGATGTCGTTTTCATAGCCCAGGACGGCCCGGCAGGGCGGCACCTGATGCAGCAGAATGTTCCGCTTGGCATCGATATACTCCTGCATATCTTTGTGGTGGTCCAGATGGTTGGGGGTCACATTGGTGACCACCGCCACTTTGGGGCTCTTGCGCATGCTGATGAGCTGGAAGCTGGACAGCTCCACCACGGCCACATCGTCGGGGGCCACGTCGGGCAGCATGGGCAGCAAAGCCGCGCCGATGTTGCCGCCCAGATGGACCCGGCGGCCGGCAGCCTTGAAGAACTCACTGATGAGGGTGGTGGTGGTGGTCTTGCCGTCGCTGCCGGTCACCGCCACAATCTCACAGGGGCAGAAATCAAAGAAGAGTTCCACCTCACTGGTGACCATGGTCCCCGCCGCAATCGCGTCCTGCAGGGGTTTCTGGTAGTATTCAAAGCCGGGGGTCCGCAGGATGATATCCTGGCCCTTGAATCCGTCCATGTACGTCTCACCCAGGCTCAGATGAACGCCCAGGCGGCGGATGGTGTCGGCATAGTCGCCAAACTCCTCCACCGATTTCTTTTTATCACAGAGCGTTACCTCGGCCCCCAGGCCCACAAATTCCTCGATCAGGGTCTTGTGGCTGACGCCCGCGCCGATGAACGCGACTTTTTTCCCGCGCACCAGTGCGGCAAGCTGCTGCTGTTCCTTCTGCATAATCGATTCCTCCCGGGGGCCGTTGCCCCCTATCTGTCAGAGATTCAGACACACGGTCTATTATAGCCTTTTTCGCCCCGCTTGGCAACGAAAATCCCAAAACAAGCCGCAAAAGCCTGTTGTCTTTTCAAATCGTTTCTGTTACACTTGACCCAGGACGGCAGGAGCGGGATTTTTGCGTGGATACGCCTCCTCTGCTTTCCCTTGATGCCGCGGCCTGCCCGCAGATTCCGGCAGCGCCCGCTTTTCCCCAGAGGCCCCATGGATATTTTCCGGGCCGGTTACATAGAGTTTCGGTGCATGGCACCTGACAATAGAGAAAGGATATTCGCCTTGAAACGTACCTTGATTCGGTTTTTCGCCGCCGTTCTCGCGGCGGCACTGCTTTTGCCCCTGACTGGCTGCACCCAGGGTTCGGGTGTCAACAGCTTTACATGGTTTGTGGAGGAAATTCCCTCCAACCTCGACCCCCAGATTGCCTCTGCCTCTGAGGATGTCATCGCCTGTACCAATCTATATGGCGGTTTGGTCCGTCTGGATGCAGACGGTCAGGCCCAAAATGATCTTTGCGAGGACTGGAAGGTCTCGGCCGACGGACTGACTTACACCTTTTATTTGAAGTCCGGCCTGACCTACAAGACCACCAACGGTGAGGATACCCATTACGCCATCACCGCCGAGGATTTTGTCTATGCGTTTCAGCGGATGTTCTCTCCTGAGACCCATTCGCCCTATGCAGTGGAATTCTCGGCCATCGAGGGAGCGGACACGGCTTTGGCAGGTCTGACCGATCCCGAACAAATCGGTGTAACCGCCGCCGACACCCTGACGGTCGTTTTTCACCTCTCCGAGCAGGACGACGACTTCGTCAACAAGCTGGCGCTGCCCGGCGCTATGCCCTGCGATGAGGAATTTTTCCTGAGCACCGGCGGCAGCTATGGCCTTTCCATCGACACCACCATTTCCAGCGGCAGCTTCTATCTGTACAACTGGACTTCCAGCGGTCTCTTTCTGCGGCGGGACGTGGGAGACGGCCTGGTGGACTCTCTCCGTCTGGTCCAGAATACCGGTTCGGTGCAGACCGCCGAGGACCTGATTCTCAACGAGCGGTGCACCGCCGCCCTGGATACCTCTGACGCCGCCACCAGCCTGCGATCCATCAGCTATTCCGACACCACCTGGTGTCTGCTGTTCAACACCCAGAACGCCGCCCTTTCTTCCACCGAGCTGCGGCAATCGTTGGCCTCCGCAGCCCGGCAGGCCATGCCCCTGACCGTCAACACCAACATTTATACCAGCGTCACCGGGTTGATTCCCGACGGGCTGACGGTGGGCAGCATCGACTACCGGGAAGCTGCCGGCGATCCCACTCCCTCCCTCGGCAACGCCTACACCCTCTACAGGGCCGCCCGGCAAACAATCACCAGTTCTGATCTGATGGGTATTACCATCCTGGTTCCCAAGGAAGCAGGTCTGACCCAGGCTGTGGAGGCAATCAACAGCGTTTGGCAGCGGGAATTGTCCCTCTTCTTCTCGATTGAGGAGGTCCCGGAGGAAGATTTTGAAACCCGGATGGCAGAAGGCGACTACACCATTGCTGTGGCGCCTGTCACCTGTACCGACGGCAGCGTCTACACCGTTCTGCGGAGTTTTTCTCCCGATGGACTGTGCCTCTACAACAATGCAGGTTATGAGGCTCTGCTGACCCAGAGCATGACGGCAAGCAGCAGCGCCGTCCGCTGTGAACTGCTGGCCCAATGTGAGCGGCAGCTGCTGGAGACCTGTGCGGTCGTTCCTCTCTTCGCGCAGCAAAAGCGCTTGCTGCTGGCCGACGGGGTGGATGGGCTGGTCTTTGATCCCTATGGGCCGGTGCTGGATCTGACCTGGACCACCAAACAGTAACTTTTACAGCAAAAGAGCTTCGCCTTTGAGAAAGGCGAAGCTCTTTTTGTGTGGAGACACCTTTTTAAACAATCCGTATCAAACCGACGGTCATTTCCGCTTGTGGAGAACGGCTTTCTTTCATTCTACTGTAAAGACATCCTCGATGGTGACTCCAAACACCTTAGCAATATTCCAGGCCAGGACCAGGGACGGATTGTATTTTCCCTTTTCCAGGTTGCCGATGGTCTCCCGACGGACTCCCACCAGACGGGCAAGGTCTTCCTGCTTCATCTGAAAACGTGCCCGGTATTCTTTAATCCTATTTCGGATCATGTCCCAGCCCCCAGCTTTCCTTGAACCTGTAATAGCTGACAGATAATGCCTGTACAATAACAGCTACTGCCCACCCAATCAGAATACCGTACAGTAGCGATTTTCCTGCCGAAGCGCCCAGCAACATCGCGCCCAGCGCTATGGCCCCTGTGGTCAGCATATTCCAGTAGAAAGCCCGTGCCGCCGATCGACTCATATATTCTCTCATCATTTCGTCCGACGCAGTAAAGAAATACTGAAAATCGACTGCAAAAGCGAAAAATGCCAGGAAAGAGCGGTGTTCGGTAAAAATACCAACAAAGCCCAAAAGTGATAACAATCCCAACATTCCTTCGGTATAACATCTGGATTTCATAAAACAGCCTCCTTTTATGTGGTGTATTTCGCTCTTTATGATAAAAATATATCACATTTTATAGACGCTGTCAATTTGACGTAATGCACATTCTTCTCTTGCTCTTTTCATCATCCCGCACAAATAAAAAGGCAGGAGCTCCATGGCCCCTGCCTGACGGCATACTCCGCCGCGATTACATTTCTTTTTCATACCGGCAGCGCCAATAAAGGGCGTAGCCATGAACAAACAAATACACCAATACCAACATCCATACAACAGCCATTTGCACCCGCATCACGGCAAAGGAAACGATCAGGGCTCCAAAGGCATAGGTCATCATATCATAGGCCTTACCTTTGGCCCGGCTTGCAATGGCGATATTCCGCTCGTCTTTTTGGACAATTTCCAGTTGTCGGCGGAGCTCGGGACAGTCCCGAAGGGCCCGCCGGGACACCAGCTCACCAGTTCCCTGGCCAAACAGCCCCGCACCAATCCCGATGCAGAGGTAGGGCCAGGGAGAATTTGACTGCAGAGGTAGGGCCAGGGAGAATTTGACCCGCTCTGTCCCCAGCTCAGGGCCATCAGCAGCAGGCCCAGCGCTGCCATCACAACAACCAGCCAGGTTTTATATTCTTTCATACTTTGTACCCTCCCTTACATCCGCTTTTCCAGAACGCGGAAGATCACAACGCCGATGGCCCATTGAAACACCGTCAGCAGGAACACCAGCAGAATCACCCAGGCTTCTGCCCGGGCCAGGGCCAGAACCAGCGCCACCACAAACAGAACCACCAGCATGATCTGATAGGCAATGTGCCCCGCCTTCATCCGCAGAAACTGTTTGCGCTCGTCCACGGCGTTGATGTGGGCCTCCTGCCGCCGGGCCAAATATTCTTCCTGACGCTGGGGCGCCTGCCAGTAGATTACCCGCAGCAGGTGCACCAGCCCTGCCGACACCAGGCCAAACCCGGCAGAAAGGACCATGGTGTCGTAGTAATCCACTCGCATGACCAGGCCTACAGCGATCAACACCACACCGATTGCGATATCGATGATAAACGGCATTCTCTCTTTCATGCGCCATCCTCCTCATAGATGAAGATATCTTCAATGCTCATCCCAAAGTATCGCGCGATCTTGAAAGCCAGCAGAATAGACGGGTTATACCGTCCGTTTTCCAGCGAGCCGATGGTCTGACGGGACACTTCAAGGGCATTGGCCAGCTCTTCCTGTCGGATGCCGCGCTCTTTGCGCAGCTGTTCCAGTCGGTTTTTCATCTCCTGCCTCCCTTCGGATGGAAAGTTTACTTTCCATAGCTTCAGTATAACAGATTTTCGCAAAATGTCAAGCGCACTTTCCATTTTTGCACAAAAATAGCACTACAATTTTTTGCAGTGATATTGATTGACCCGGAAGGATTCACTGGGCGCCGCGACAATAGCCTTACTTGCCGACGCCAAAAAGCCCGGGCAGGGGCCCGGGCTTTGGAAAACGGTATACGTTGGAAAATCAGTTTTTGGGAGCGCCGGGCACACGGCCCAGCTCGGTGTTGTCGGTGGTGCGGTCCGCCAGGGCGGGAACGGGGTGCTTCTTGGTCTGGTAACGGTAGTCCTCCCCATTTTTCTCCTGGTAGGTCTGGATGATGCAGTGGCTGGGCACCGCCTCGGGACCGCCTTTGTTCACCGCTTCCTGGTACCGGAAGAAGGGCGAATCCGGGGCGGCCTGGTCGATGGGCAGATAATCCTCCCCTGCGGCGGTGAGCTCCACTGTGTTCTTCAGCACCTTGCGCACATAGTCGATCTGGGGCTCCAAGCGAAGCAGTTCCGGGAACTCTCCCTGGGGCAGCACCTGCTGCCACTCCTTGCCCTCATACTTTTGCAGCAGCCGGGCCGCTTTGTGCAGGTGTCCCACCTCCATGTCAAAATACTGCTCCCAGATCTTCTTCACATAGTCGTCGGTCTCAGTCTCAAAGCAGGACCAGTACAGGTAGCACTCGTTGTACTCGTGGAGCAGTAGATTTTCCAGCCAGGTGCAGCTGGGGTCCATCAGGGCCCCGTACTGGGTAACGTGCTGCTCCTCCACCATGCCAATCTCCTGGTACAGCCGCCGACCCAGGTCGTTGGGATAGAAGGCACCCAGGTTCATATAGTAGTTCATGGTCTGCTGTTCTGCGGCGGTGATGGTGCAGGTGTCCAGCATGGTGAGCAGGTCTGCCTTCTTGAAATCACAGGCCCGCCGGACGCTGTCCACCGGATGGCGGTGATGAGCGATGGTGGGGCGTCCGGGCATGATCTCGGTATATCCTCCCACCAGCTGCTCAGCCCGGATGCCCTGCTCCATTTCCAGCAGGTCGGCATACCGGTACAGGTGGTCAAAGTCCTCCAGCAGGGCAAAGTTCAGGGCCTTCACCACATAGGGGTCCGGGTCCCGCTGGGCCAGGATAGCGGTCAGGTCCACCGCCAGCTGCTCATAGGTGATGGTGGTCTCCAGCTGGGTCTCGTCGGCGGGCTTCAGGTAGGCCAGCTGATGCTGTTGCTGCTGCTCCTGCCGCCGGGATACAGCCAGTTCCCGGCGCAGATCGTTGTCGGTGCAGTGGCGGTGGAACTGGTGGCCGAACCACACTGCCTCATACTCAGCCCCCGTCATCAGGATGATGCGCACCTTGGTATAGGCGTCGGTCTCGTCCTTGCAGTAGGCTTTGGGATAAAGACTTTTCCAGCTCTGGAACTCCCCTGCCTTCCGGGAAGGTTTCTGTTCAAAAGGATTCATACCCTGTTCCTCCTTGTCTTTTCTACTCCCGTATTATAGGCAGAGGCGGGGCAGGATTATGCAAATGGCCGTCCGCCACCCTCGATATGTGATGGATGGCCTGTTTCGAGCGCGTACAAACGAACAGGAGTGGCGCTGCCGACGCTGCGCCACTCCTGTTCCATTTATATTCCTGTTATTCGGGTGTCAGATGCCTTTGGATTAGGCGCTCTCGCCGAAGAACAGCTTCATGTCCTCTTCCACGGTGCCGACGCCTGCGATACCGAAGTTCTCCACCAGAACCTTGGCCACATTGGGGCTGAGGAAGGCGGGCAGAGTGGGACCCAGGTGGATATTCTTGATTCCCAGATACAGCAGGGCCAGCAGCACGATGACCGCCTTCTGCTCATACCAGGCAATGTTGTAAATGATAGGCAGATCGTTGATGTCCTCCAGGCCGAAGATCTCCTTCAGCTTGAGGGCGATGACCGCCAGCGAGTAGGAGTCGTTGCACTGGCCAGCATCCAGCACACGGGGGATGCCGTTGATGTCACCCAGCGCCAGCTTGTTGTACTTGTACTTGGCGCAGCCGGCGGTGAGAATGACGGTATCCTTGGGCAGGGCCTTGGCAAACTCGGTGTAGTACTCCCGGCTCTTGGCCCGGCCGTCACAGCCGCCCATCACCACAAACTTCTTGATGGCGCCGCTCTTGACGGCCTCCACCACCTTGTCCGCCAGGGCAAAGACCTGGGCGTGGGCGAAGCCGCCGATGATCTCGCCGGTCTCGATCTCAGTGGGAGGGGCGCACTTCTTGGCGTGCTCGATGATGACCGAGAAGTCCTTCTGCTCCCCAATCCCGCCGGGGATGTGGTGGCAGCCGGGATAGCCGGCGGCGCCGGTGGTGTACATCCGGTCCTTGTAGCTGTCCTTGGGGGGAACAATGCAGTTGGTGGTCATCAGGATGGGACCATGGAAGGACTCAAACTCCTCCTTCTGCTTCCACCAGGCATTGCCGTAGTTGCCCACAAAGTTGGGGTACTTCTTGAAGGCAGGATAATAGTGGGCGGACAGCATCTCGGAGTGGGTGTAGACATCCACGCCGGTCCCCTGGGTCTGTTCCAGCAGCATCTCCAGATCCCGCAGGTCATGGCCGGAAACCAGGATGCCAGGGTTCTTCCCCACCCCGATGTTGACCCGGGTGATCTCGGGGTTGCCGTAGGCGGTGGTGTTGGCCTTGTCCAGCAGAGCCATGCCCGAGACGCCATACTTGCCAGTCTCCAGGGTCAGGGCAACCAGGTCGTCGGCGCTGAGGCTGTCGTCCAGGGTGGCGGCCAGAGCACGCTGCAGGAAGGCGTCCACCTCTTCATCATCCTGGAGCAGGGCGTTGGCGTGCTTGGAATAGGCGGACAGGCCCTTGAGGCCATAGGTGATCAGTTCCCGCAGGGAGCGGATATCCTCGTTTTCGGTGGAGAGAACACCCACGGTCTTGGCCTTCTCCTCCCAGTTTCCTGCGCCGTCCCACAGGGCGGCTTCGGGCAAGCCGGCGTTGTCTTTTAGCCGGGCCAGCAGCTCCTGCTTGGCATCCAAGGTGGCGCGGATGCGGGCCTCGATGCTTTCTTTGTCAAAGTTGGCATTAGTGATGGTCACAAACAGGTTGAGGGTGATCAGGTGGTTGATCTCGGGGGACACCGTCTGGCCCTCTTTGCGCAGGGCCGTGGTGACCGCGGAAATCCCCTTGCTCACATACACCAGCAGGTCCTGCATGGCGGCCACATCCGGCTTTTTGCCGCACACACCCACCATGGTGCAGCCTTTGCACCCTGCGGTCTCCTGGCACTGAAAACAAAACATCTGACGTTCCATAGCTGTCTCCTTTGAAGCAGTTTTTGTTCCGGGGCGGGCATGCCCGGCCCCGGCGTTTTTCTTTTAAAATACAACCACCAGCAGCATCTTGAAGGCTTCTTCGCCGTAGACCGCATGGGGATGGCCTGCAGGCATCACGATGGACTCGCCTTCATGCAGAAGGTAATCCACCCCATCGATGGTGACCTTGCCCACGCCGTCCAGGCAGGTGACAAAGGCGTCGCCGCCCGACTCGTGGGTGCTGATCTCCTCCCCCTTGTCAAAGGAAAAGAGGGTGATGCTCACAGCGCTGTTCTGGGCCAGGGTCTTGCTGACCACCTGCCCTTCCTGATAGGCGATCTGATCCTTCAAAACCAGGACTTCGGCCTGGCTGATGTTCTTCATTTTGGCTGCCATTGGGGTACCTCCTTGTTTTCCCTGGGCTTGCAGTTGGCTCCCGCCTGCCCGTAGGCTCTTTGACAGGATGCCCCAGCCAGGGTTCTCTATGCTTTGGGCTTTTCGGCCCAAAAGCTTGCGGGCTTGCGGGCTTGTGGGTATTGTACTATAATGGCATCAAAGTGTATGTTGTAATTCCAACAGAAAGGTGATTCTATGGAAGATTTTCTTTC
>CALWZL010000019.1 GCA_944385995.1 uncultured Faecalibacterium sp. | reverse complement strand
CGGGGCATCCGGGGCACCAACCTGTTCCGCACCGTCTACTTCATGCCCAACCTGATCGGCGGCATTCTGCTGGGCTACATCTGGCAGATTCTGCTCAACGGCATCCTGGCCAACCTGGGCAAACCCCTTCTGGCCCTGGATGAGCACTACGGTTTCATCGGCCTGGTGATCCTGATGTGCTGGCAGCAGATCGGCTATATGATGATTATCTACATCGCCGGTCTCCAGAGCGTTCCCAACGACCTGATCGAAGCTGCCAAGATCGACGGCGCCACCAGCCGGGAAATTCTCTTCAAAATCAAAGTCCCCCTGGTCATGCCCAGCATCACCATCTGCACCTTCCTGACCCTGACCAACAGTTTCAAGCTGTTCGACCAGAACGTGGCATTGACCGGCGGCGAGCCCTCCAACCTGAGCGAAATGCTGGCCCTGAACATCTACTCCACCTTCTACGGCCGCAGCGGCGCCCAGTGGAAGGGCATCGGCCAGGCCAAGGCCGTGGTCTTTTTCCTGATCGTGGTGGTCATCTCCCTGATTCAGCTCCGCTTCACTCGCTCGAAGGAGGTGCAGTCCTGATGTCCAAATCCAAACGCCTGTCCAACAACATCACGACCGCCGTCATGGTCGTCCTCTGTCTGTTGTGGGTCTACCCCATCGTCCTGATCTTCATCAACAGCCTGAAGGTGGAGGGCACCTTCACCACATCCACTGTCTTTGCCCTGCCCACCGCCGAGAACTTCGCCGGACTGAGCAACTACATCTACGGCATTGTCAAGATGAACTTCCTGTCCAGCTTTTTGTACAGCCTGGTTATCACCGTCACCAGCGTCTTTTTGATTCTGCTGTGCTGCTCCATGTGCGGCTGGTATCTGACCCGGGTCCACAACGTCCTGTCCAAAGGGATGAACCTGCTGATCGTCTTTTCGATGGTGGTTCCCTTCCAGATGGTCATGTTCACCCTGTCCAAGACCGCCGACACCCTCAAACTCAACACCCCCTGGAACATCTGCATCATCTATCTGGGCTTCGGCGCCGGTCTGGCCGTCTTTATGTTCACCGGCTTCATGAAGAGCGTCCCCATTGAAATCGAGGAATCGGCCATGATCGACGGCTGCAACCCCATCCAGCTGTTTTTCCGCATTGTGTTCCCCATCCTCAAGCCCACCATGATCTCCACCGCCATTCTGGAAACCATGTGGGTCTGGAACGACTACCTCCTGCCCACCCTGGTGCTGGACATCAAGAAATACCGCACCATCCCCATGGCCATCCAGTATTTCCGCGGCGGCTACGGCCGGGTGGAGCTGGCCCCCATGATGGCCTGCATCATCATTGCCATTGTCCCCATCATCATTCTGTATGTGGCATGTCAGAAATACATCATCGAGGGCGTCATCGCCGGCGCCGTCAAGGGGTAAAAGGAGGGTTTTTCATGCGTGCAAGCGGCATCCTGCTGCCAGTGTTCAGCCTGCCGGGCCCCTATGGCATCGGCACGCTGGGCCGCGAGGCCTACCGTTTTGTGGATTTTCTGGCCGGGGCCAAACAGACTTTCTGGCAGATTCTCCCCATCGGCCCCACCGGCTATGGGGACAGTCCCTATCAAAGTTTTTCCGCCTTTGCGGGAAATCCCTACTTCATCGATTTTGATTTGCTGGTACAGCAGGGCTTCCTGGACAAAGCCGAGCTTCCTCCCCCCCAGCCGGTGGAACCCATCCAGTACGGAACCCTGTACACCGACCGCCCGCCGCTTCTGGCCCGGGCAGCCGAGCGGCTTCTGTCCAGTCCAACCCCTGAATACCAGCGCTTCTGCACCGAACAGGCTTCCTGGCTGGAAGATTATGCCTTGTTCATGGCCATCAAGGAGGAACAGGGTCAGGCCGGTCTGGCTGACTGGCCCGACGCCCTGCGGTGCCGTCATCCCGACACCATCGCCGCGGCCCGGGAACGGCTGTCCAGCCGCTGCGACTACTACCGGGCCGTGCAATTCTTCTTCTACCACCAGTGGACCGCCCTCAAGGCCTACGCCAACGGCAAAGGCATTCGTTTGATCGGAGACATCCCCATCTATGTCAGCCCCGATTCCAGTGATTTGTGGACCCGGCCGGAATTGTTCCAGACCGACGGTCAGGTTCATCTGACCCGGGTGGCCGGGTGCCCGCCCGATTCCTTTGCGGCCAATGGCCAGCTGTGGGGCAATCCCCTCTATGACTGGCCCCGTCACGCCGCCGAGGATTTTGCCTGGTGGAAACAGCGGATGCGCCACGCCACCTCCATCTACGACCTGGTGCGGATCGATCACTTCCGCGGGTTTGAGAGTTACTTTTCGATTCCGGCCGGCAACACCACCGCCCACGGCGGCGAATGGGTCAAGGGCCCCGGGCTGGCCTTCATCGACGCCATGCACCAGGCGGTGGGCCGGGATGCCGTCATCGCCGAGGACCTGGGCTATCTGACCGATGAAGTGAAAGCCCTGCTGGCCGCCAGCGGATGCCCCGGCATGAAGATCATGCAGTTTGCCTTTGACAGCCGGGAGCCGGGCAACTATCTGCCCTACACCTACACCGCCAACAGCGTGGTCTACACCGGCACCCACGACAACATCACCACCCAGGGCTGGCAGCAGACCGCCAGCCCCGCCGATATCGACTACGCCTGCCGCTACCTGCGCTGCACCCCCGACGGCCTGACCGACGCCATGATCTGCGCCTGTCTGTCCAGCGTTTCGGCCCTGTCCGTCATTCCGATGGCCGACTGGCTCCACCTGGGCCCCGAAGCCCGCATCAACACCCCCAGCACCCAGGGCGGCAACTGGCAATGGCGGCTGGACGCCGGCGCCCTGACCGAGACGCTGGCCCAAACCATCGCCGGGCTCACCTGTCTCTACGACCGGGCCCCGGCCCAAAACTGATCCCCTGATTTCTTCCTTTTCTTTCTCCTTACTTTGCGCAGTGGAAGCCGCTGTGCCGTCCCTTGGGCCGGTGCGGCGGCTTCTGCCTGTGAAGCGCTCCGCCCTTCCAAATCCAAAAGCCGCGCCGCCGCTGGCTTTTGCCGAATCTGTGAAAAGATTGCACTGGAACATTTTTTTACGCCGGACCGCCGGCAGACCTTTCTTTCGTTTTACACAGATACGTCATTTTTGTCTTGTATTTTTCACAACAACCTCACAAAGCCCGTCCAAACCAAGCTATGCGATGCCTTGTTGTTTTTTTCTGAATATGCTATAATTCAGGTAACTCAGTTCCCGCGCACCTCTGCGGGGCCAAGCTTGAAAGGAGCCCTACTTATGGAATATACAACATCATCGGGCATGATTGCCATGCCTGCGCATTATGCGCTTGTCCCCCAGGAAGAGATGGTCTATCTGGAAGGCGGCGCGCTCTTCAATATCACCCAGGAGCAGGTCATCCAATTCGGCATCAATGTTCTGGTCAACGGTCTGATGTTCATCGGCGGAACCTTCTTTACGGCTGGCGTCTCCATGGTGGGCAATGCCTTCCTCGGCACCACAGCCACCTCCGGCGGCAAGATCATGAAGGACTTTTTCTCTTCCCTGAACCGTTCGCAGTGGGGCTTCCTGGCCATTGCCAGCGTGTTGGGCGGCCTGTACGGCCTGACCATGGCGGCCTACTACTACAATTCTCTGATTGATCCCCTTGTCAAGGCGTTCCAGGATGCCTTCTATGCACCCGCTGAAGCTGAACAGGTTCCCGCGGCTGCCTGATGACGGCACCTGATCCCGGCAGGCTCTGCCTGTCACCCATTCTAAAGAAAGGAGGCTTATCATGCAGAACCTTCGTATGCCTGCGCATTATGCAGAGATCAGCAGATCCGAGCAGCGTATGATCCAAGGCGGCGGCCCGGTCAGTGATGCACTTGTCGACTTCCTTGACAGCCTGCATTTGACCGATTTCTACCGCGGTTCTTCGGTCCTCGCCATCTCCTTTACCTTTGTCCCTGCTCTGCTGTTCACGGCGGTGCGCTCCGTCATCTCTCTGGGTCAGGAACTGGTCACGGGTATCTTTGACCTGTTCCAGCAGCTGTAACCGCTGCGCGTCCCAGCCATCGGGAAGGGTCGGAACGCGGCCTGGTCCGCCGTTCCCGCTCTCCCTCCTTTTCCTCCGCTGCGGTGCCTTGTGCACTGCGGCGGATTTTTTTGTTCTGCCGTTTTTTCTCCATGCCCACGGCTTCCGCTCGCTCCGCCTAGTTTTCCGGCCGGCGGCCGGCCTGGGCCGGTTTGCCCCTTCCGAGGTTTGACGAAGACTCCAAAAGCTTTTTCTGGTCCGAAATTTTTTTGTGGAAACCTTCCCGAAGCCCCGACAGGCAATTTTCTGCAACTTTTCATCAAAACGCAACAATAATACATGTTATTTTGCGCAAGAATTCTTTATTATTAAATTGCACGAAAACCGTCGGGGCTGCCATCAAGAGCCCCCTTGCACTGTATAAGGAGGAAACGAGAATGAAGGATGTCCGTATTTGGAAGCAGGAGCTGGCGGACGGTGTCCACGCCGCCCGGCTGGCCTCCCTTTACTGCTGTGCGCCCAGTGAGACCGCGCCGCAGGCTGCCCGGTATGCGGCAGCTCTGGACGGTTTGGAGGCCACGTTCGGCCCCCACAGTGCCGCGGCGCTGTTCAGTGCGCCGGGCCGCACCGAAATCGGCGGCAACCACACCGATCATCAGCACGGCCGCGTTCTGGCAGGCAGCGTCAACATTGACATGATTGCAGCCGCCGGCCCCAACGACAAGGGCGAACTGCGGGTCCAGAGTGAAGGCTATCCCCTGTGCACCATCGCCCTGGATGACCTGACCGCCCGCAAAGAAGAAGAGAACACCAGTGCTGCCATCCTGCGGGGCGAGTGTGCCGCCTTCGCACAGCGGGGCGCCAAGCTCTCCGGCCTGGACGTGTATGTCACCTCCAACGTGCCCAAGGGCAGCGGCGTTTCCTCCAGCGCAGCCTTTGAGGTGCTGATTGGCACCATCCTCAACGAACTGTTCATGACCGAGAAGGTTTCCCCCATCGCCATCGCCCAGATCGGCCAGTGGGCGGAAAATGTCTACTTCGGC
The DNA here is from genome assembly GCA_944385995.1 of uncultured Faecalibacterium sp. GTDB lineage: Bacteria > Bacillota > Clostridia > Oscillospirales > Ruminococcaceae > Faecalibacterium. Next base: position 29,261 of record CALWZL010000019.1, on the reverse strand, counting down.
AAGCCCTGTGGCCTGATGGATCAGATGGCTTCCAGCGTGGGCAACATCATTACCATCGACTTTGCCGATCCCGCCAGCCCGGTGGTGGAGCCGGTGGAAGTGGACTTCTCCAAGGCCGGCCTGGCCCTGTGCATTCTGGACTCGGGCGCCGACCATGCCGACCTGACCGATGAGTACGCCGCCATCCCCGCCGACTGCTGCGGTGTGGCCAAGGTCTGCGGCGGTGAAGTCCTGCGGGATGTTCCCTTCGAGACCTTCCTGGCCAACATTCCGGCCTGCCGCGCCGCCTGCGGCGACCGCGCCGTCCTCCGGGCCTTCCATGTCTATGCCGACAACGACCGGGTCACCCGTCAGGTGGCCGCACTCCGGGCCGGGGACTTTGAGACCTTCCTGTCCCTGGTCAATGAGTCGGGCCGCAGCAGCTGGGAATACCTGCAGAACGTGATTCCCGCCGGCTATACCACCCACCAGGAAGTGGCTGTCACCATCGCCGCCGCCAAGCATCTGCTGGCCGGCGAGGGCGCCGTCCGTGTCCACGGCGGCGGATTTGCAGGCACCGTCCAGGCCTTTGTCCCCCTGCACAAACTGGACGCATTCAAGGCCGGCATCGAAACCATCATCGGCAAGGGCCGCTGCCACGTTCTTTCCATCCGTCCTGAAGGAGGCGCTGTACTGTGATTTACAATGCAATTCAACAGCTCGTCAATTATGGGCTGGACACCGGTCTGATTCAGCCTGACGACGAAATCTACATCCGCAACCAGCTCCTGATGACCATGCAGCTGGACAGCTTTGAGGAGCCCGAGGGCGACTGCTATTACATTGATCTGGAATCCATTCTCACCGCCCTGGTGGACGACGCAGTGGCCCGGGGCGTCTGCGAGGACAACTCGGTGGCCCGGGACCTGTTTGATACCAAGCTGATGGGCGTTCTGACCCCGCGGCCCAGCATCGTCCGGGCCAACTTCTGGGAGAAGTACGAGGAAGAGGGCCCCAAGGCTGCCACCGACTGGTTCTATGCGTTCAGCCAGGACACCGACTACATCCGCCGCTACCGGATCAAGAAGGATCTGAAGTGGGTCACCAAGACCCCCTACGGCGACCTGGACATCACCATCAACTTGTCCAAGCCCGAAAAAGATCCCAAAGCCATCGCTGCCGCCAAGCTGGCCCCCCAGAGCGCCTACCCCAAGTGCCAGCTCTGCCAGGAAAACGAGGGCTACGCCGGCCGGATGAACCATCCCGCCCGGGAAAACCACCGGATCATCCCCATCACCATCAACGACAGCGACTGGAACCTCCAGTACAGCCCCTACGTCTACTACAACGAGCACTGCATCGTCTTCAACAGCGTCCACACCCCCATGAAGATTGAGCGGGCCACCTTCCGCAAGCTGCTGGACTTTGTGGCCCAGTTCCCCCACTACTTTGTGGGCAGCAATGCCGATCTTCCCATCGTGGGCGGCAGCATCCTGAGCCACGACCACTTCCAGGGCGGCCACTACGAATTCGCCATGGCCAAGGCTCCTATCGAAAAGCCCTGGACCTTTCCCGGCTACGAGGATGCGGAGGCCGGCATTGTCCGCTGGCCCATGAGCTGCATCCGTCTGACCTGCACCGACGATGAGCGTCTGGTGGAGCTGGCCGACAAGATCCTGACCGCATGGCGGGGCTATTCGGATGAGAGCTGCTTCATCTTTGCCGAGACCGACGGCGAGCCCCACAACACCATTACCCCCATCGCCCGGATGCGGGACGGCAAGTTCCAGCTGGATCTGGTGCTGCGCAACAACATCACCACCCCCGAGCATCCCCTGGGCGTCTTCCATCCCCATGCCAAGCTTCACCACATCAAGAAGGAGAACATCGGCCTGATCGAGGTCATGGGCCTGGCCGTCCTCCCCAGCCGTCTGAAGGGCGAAATCGCCGAACTGGAGACCGCTCTGGTCAACCGCACCCCGCTGGACCAGTACAGCGAGGCCATCCAGAAACACGCCGAGTGGGCCGGTGAACTGCTGGCCAAGTACCCCGACATCAACGCCGGCAACGTCCAGGGCATTGTGCAGGAAGAGATCGGCCACGTCTTTGCCGAGGTGCTGGAAGACGCCGGCGTCTACAAGCGGGACGAGGCAGGCCAGGCCGGCTTTGTCCGCTTCCTGGAGAGCATCCAGTAACTGCCTGAAACCATGGAAGGGCATCCCCCGGCCTGTATAAAAGAGCCGGGCGGAGCCCATCCTATTCCAAGGAGGACCGCCATGTCCCAGAAAGTCCTGGAAATCTGTGTGGACAGTACCGCCAGCGCCATGGCCGCCCGCGCAGGCGGGGCTGACCGGCTGGAACTCTGCGCCGATCTGGCCATCGGGGGCACCACCCCCAGTCTGGCACTGGTGCAGCAGGTCAAAGCGGAAACCGGCCTGCCGGTGCGTGCTCTGCTGCGCCCCCGGATGGGAGACTTCTGCTATGACCGGTGGGAGCTGGCCCAAATGGAAGTTCTGGCCGCGGACCTGGTCCGGGCCGGAGCAGACGGCATTGTGACCGGGGTTTTGACCCCGGACGGCGCATTGGATGTTTCTGCCATGGAGCGAATCTGTGACGCCGCCCGTCAGGCCGCCCAGGGCCGGCCGGTGGCGCTGGCCCTCCATCGGGCTTTCGATGTCTGCCGGGACGCCTCCGCCTGTCTGGAAGCGGCCTGTGATCTGGGACTCGCCACGATTCTCACCAGCGGTCAGGCCGCCGACGCTTACACCGGCCGGGCGCTGCTGGCCCAGGTACAGCAGCAGGCCGCGGGGCGGATTGAGATTCTGGCCGGGTCGGGGGTGAATGCGGAAAACATCCCCCTGCTGGCCCGGGAAACCGGCATCCTGTCCTATCATCTGTCGGGCAAACGGACCCTTCCCAGCCGGATGACCTTCCGGCGGCCGGGAGTGCCCATGGGCCTGCCGGGCTTTGAGGAGTTCGAGCTGTGGCAGACCGACCCGGACGCTGTCCGCCGGGCCCGTCAGGCTCTGGACAGCCTTTAAAACGTCATTTTCTTTCTCCTTATACAGCAAGTTGCCCCGCCCTTCCGGACTGGTTCCGGGAGAGCGGGGCAGCTTGTTTTTTCATGTATGGATGGTTTCCTTTATCCCTCAGCGGTCCGCCGGCGCAGCAGGCTCATGGGCGGCAGCTCAGGGGTGGGAATGGTGTACTTTTCCATGGCGTGGGGGGTGGATGCAACCTCCTCCCCTGCCTCGTTCCGAATCCAGGCCGGGGTCAGGGGGATGCTGGAGCCGTCGGGGGTCAGGGCCTCGATGGTATCTCCCAGGGACCACTTGCCCCGCTGCTGGCAGGAGGCAACCCCGTTTTCCCAGCCGTCCACCGTGCCCACAAACTCCCATTCCCGGATGTAGGCGGCGCTGGAAGTGTTCTGATGGGCCTTGTCGGGGCCAAAATAGAAACCGGGGGAATAGGGCCGGTGGCTGGTGCGGGTCAGCTCGGTCAGAACGCTTTCCGGCAGGTCAAAGTCCTCTGCAAAGGGATCGGCCAGATACTGGTCCAGGGCCCGCCGGTAGGCTGCCGTCACGCTGGCCACATAGTAGAAGGTCTTGGCACGGCCCTCGATCTTGAGGCTGTCCACCCCGGCCTTGCAGATCAAGTCCAGGAAGGGGGCGGTGCACAGGTCGTTGGCGTTCAGAATGTAGCTGCCGCCCTCCCCTTCTCCGATTTCGTAGAGCTGGCCCGGGCGGGTCTCCTCGGTGAGGTAATATTTCCAGCGGCAGGGCTGGGCACACTGGCCCCGGTTGGCATCCCGGCCGGCCAGATAGTTGGACAGCAGGCACCGGCCCGACACACTCATACACATGGCGCCGTGGACGAAGGCTTCCAGCTCCAGCTCGGGCGGAGTCTTGTCCCGGATCACCGCGATATCGGTGAGGCTCAGTTCACGGGCCAATACCACCCGCTTGGCCCCCATCTTATAGCAGGCGGTGGCGGCTGCATAGTTGGTGATGCCGGTCTGGGTGGACATATGGATGTCCACGTCGGGGGCGTAGGTCTTGCAGGCGTCCAGCACCCCCAGGTCCGCCACAATGAAGGCATCCACATCGGCCGCGGCGGCCTGACGGATGGCGTCGGGCAGCCGGTCGGCTTCTGCGTTGGTGGGCAGGGTGTTGAGGGTCAGATAGACCTTGCGGCCCCGGGCATGGGCATAAATGACCCCGTCGGCCAGTTCCTCGGGGGTGAAATTGGCGGGGGCCGACCGCATCCCGAATTCGGGCAGGGCACAATAGACGGCATCGGCGCCGTAGCAGACCGCATAGCGCAGACGTTCCAGGTCCCCTGCGGGGGCCAGCAGCTCAGGAATCTCAAGCATACAATATGGTTCCTCTCTTGGTTACAGGCCGGCGTTGACTTGCCGCGCGGTCCGTACATTGGCCTGGTGTTGGGCCAGGGTTTGAGCGTAATAATAGTGACCGGTCAGGTCGGTGACAAAGAAATAGGCGTCTTTGGCTTCCTCGTCGGGCTGGGGGTCCAGGGCGGCCCGGATGGCATCCAGTCCGGGATTGGACACCGGACCCGCCGGCAGGCCATTGCGGCTGTAGGTGTCATAGGCATCGATGATCTCCTGGGGAATTTGATCCCAGCCGCCGTACCAGGGCGCCACCCAGTTCCACAGATAATTGTTGTCCTGGTCGCTCTGGATATAGCTGGAGACGTTGCTCTCCAGCCGCGGATAGGGCGAGCCCTCGGCCAGGCGGTTGCGGAACACCTGGGCCACATTGCTGTCCTGGTCGTTGCCGGCCTCTTCCTGGACAAAAGATGCCAGGGTGATGAGCTGGTGCAGGGTCATCCCCTGTTCTTCCAGACTGTCGTAGATCTCGTCGGTAATCATCTGGTCAAACCGGGCATAGAAGGTGGCCACGTAGTCGTGGACGGTGCCGTCGTTGAGGAATTCGTAGGTGTCAGGGAAGAGATAGCCCTCGCACTTCATAAAGCGGCCGGGGGCTTCCTCGTCGGTGGGGACATACTGCCAGAAGGTGAACGCGCTGAAATCCCCTTCGTTGGCCTCGGTGAGGAATTCCTCCGCGGTGCACAGCCCTGCTTTTTCCATCTGCTGGGCGATGGCGATGGCGGTGGTCCCCTCGGGGAAGGTCAGGCGGGTGGACTCGGCGGCCGCATAGACCGACAGGGATGCAATCAGATCATCGTAGGAAGCGCCCCGTTCCAGGGTAAAGGTGCCGTACTGGAGTTTGCCGGCGGCGCCCTGCCAGCCCACATACCAGCGGAACAGCCGCGGGAAACGGATGACGCCGGCCTGTTTCAGGTCCTGGGCGATGGCAGCTACGCCGCTGCCCTGTTCCACCGTGACGGTAACGGTCTGACCATCGGCGCGGCCGCCGGTGATGTCCTGCCGGAACAGCCAGGCCAGCCCTCCCGCTGCCAGCACCAGCACCAGCAGCAACACCAGAGCCGCCCGGATCAGGAGCTGCTTTTGGGTGAGCGGGGCAGAATGTTTGCTCGTTTTCGCGTCCTTCATAGAAAGTTTGTCCTTCCTTGTGCGGGTCCGGCGGGCGCCGGAAACAGGCCCGGAGGGTTCCGCTTTATTTTTCCATCATCAGCCGCATATAACTGCCGCTGACATCCATCGGCGCGGCGGCAAACCGGATCATTCCGTAGTCCTGCCGGCTTCCCTCCCCCAAAAACAGGGGCTGAGATGCGCCCACCGTAATCACAGCTTTTTCCACCACGCCCTGTTTCTGGCGGGCGGCTTCCATCAGCACCTCGGCGGCGCGGTCGTCGTCGGCCATCATCTCGACAAAAAAGAGGGTGTCCTCCTTGCGGAAATACAGGCCATAGCCGTGGTCATTGGAGACAATGGTAACGCCCCGGGCATACAGGTCCCCCAGCACCACCGCCATCCGGCCGGCATCCAGCTCGACACAGTCGGGGCAGTATTTCCGGCGCAGTTCGCAGAGCTTTTTGGCGGTGACCGCGTCAAACTCGGCCTGGCTCCACAGGTTGCGGCGAATCTCCCGGGTCAGGCATCGCAGCCCGAAGGCCTTGCCGAATCCGCGGGACGCATAAAATGCGGTCTGCTGGGCGCCCGACGGCACCGTCACCATGAATTCGGCCCCCTGCCGGCTCTGCTGGGCACAGGCATAATCCACCAGACCGGCGGCCGCCGTGTCGTCCCGGCTGCACAGCCCGTACAGATAGCAGCCCCGCCGTCCCTGCAAGGCAACCGGCACTGCCAGCACCAGGGCCTGCAGCAGGCCGTTTTCCTCGGCCAGGTAGGTATTTTCCTCTCCGGCAAACCGCCGGACTGCCTTTTCGGCCAAATCTGCGGGTTCCTGCCACTGGGCAGCCCAAAGCTCCTCTACGGCCGTCTGATCCGACGGTTCCATCAGTCGAAACATCTTTAAGATACCCCCTTCTTCTTGTTTTTATTGCATATTCTCCTGTGTTTCCGGTTTTTGCAGCACCTTTTGCGCTAGGTCCAGCACCTGCCGCCCGATGTCCTCCACCGTCCGCATGGCGCCGTCCTCGCTGCATTCCACCGTCAGCCACCCCAGCTTCCGGGCACAGTACTCGGCGGCGCGGCGGCTCCGCTCCAGATATTCCAGGTCTCGCTCCTGGATGTCCTTTTTGCTCTCATCCCCGTGGTAGCGGCCGGTCATCAGCCGCTGGCTGACAGCCGGGTCCACCCGCAGATAAATCACCGCGTCCGGCGCAGGCAATCCCAACAGGTCGTATTCGTATGTAAACAGCCAGTCCAGATAGCCGTCCCAGGCCTCCGGCGGAAGCTTGGAACACTGATGGGCGCCGTTGGAGGTGGTGTACCGGTCTGCAATGACGATGCCGCCCGACCGGTAAAACGCACCCCAGTCGGTCTTGTAGCTGGCATAGCGGTCCACCGCGAAAAAGCTGGAGGCCGCATAGGCGTTGACATCGTCGGGCTTGTCCCCGAACTGTCCCGCCAAATACATCTTCACCAGGGCCGAGGAATCGCTGGCATAGTTGGGAAAACTGATCTGCCGCACCGGCAGTCCCCGGGCGGTCAGCGTCTCGGCCAGCAGCCTGGCCTGGGTGGCCTTGCCGCTGCCGTCCAGACCGTCAATCACCAGCAGGCGGCCCCGCTTTGCACCTTCACACATGCTCCCCACCGCCTTCACGGAGAGCCAGGTATTTCTTTCGCACCGCGTCGGGGTGGCCGCAGCACATCTTTCCTTCAGGACAGGGGCCCTCCAAGCAGCCGGGGCCGGCGGTGCGGAACAGATGGGGCGCCACCGGATACACCAGCCGCAGCATCTCATCGGCCAGCTGGCGGATCTCCCACTGGGCCCGCTCACAGCACCGCAGCCGGAAGAAGTTCAACAGGCTGCGGGCGTTCATGGTGACCACCATCTTGGTCTCGCAGGCGTTGGGCAGGACAAACCGGGCGTCCTCGTTGGCCATCTTTTCGGCCTTTTTGCGGGCTTCCTTCTCGGGCATCCCCTCGGCCATCAGACGGGCGGTGTGGCCCTCCTCCAGCTTGTGGGCCAGGTCCAGGTAGCGGCTGGCATCCTCCTCCATGCTGGCCAGAAAAGCCGCCTTGGCCTCGGGCACCGCCTCAATGGCGGGAGGCACCACATAGCGGAAGTCGTCCAGCCGGACATACCGCTGACTCTGGACGCTGAAAGAAGCGATCCGGTGACGGGTGATCTGGGCCAGCAGGGACCGGCTCACCCCCTCGATGCCAAAGGTGAAGCTGGCGTGCTCGATGGGGCTGGCGTGGCCCAAATCGCTGAGCATATTCAGAAACCGGGCGGTCTTTTCCTCATCCAGGCCGTCCAGCAGGTCGGTGATGTGGCTGTCGGAATAGCAGAGTTTGGCTGCGGCGGCCACCACTTTTTCGGGCTCGGGGGTATAGGCAATCAGTCGAACCGTCATCATAGGCGTTTAATCCTCCGTTCCTTTGGTCAGCGGGGCGAGGTTCGCCATCATCTTTTTGGTGCCGACCTTTTCAAAGTGAATTTCCACAATGCTGTCCCCGGCCGCCGGCGTCACCCGGGTGACGGTGCCGCGGCCAAAGACCTTGTGGAACACCGTCTCACCCGGCGCATACTGCTTGGCGGGGGCAGAGGGCCGCGCTGCGGCCGCCGGTCGGGCAAAACCGCCTGCCGGCGCACCCGGAAAATGCACCGGCTTGCTGCCGGCGTTGTATTCCCGGTTGAGGTAGCCGCTGCTGCGGCCGCCGGAAGCGGCCCGGCTCCGGCCCGAAGGCCCGGAATAGCCCAATGCACCGCCGGGGACGCTGTCCCCGAAGCTGTTCCAGCTGCGGGCGGGGCGCTCCAGCGCCGGGCTGCGGGTGGTCTCCAGGTACTGGGGATCGATCTCGTTCAAAAAACGGCTGGGCTCATTGCGGCAGGTCCGGCCGTAGAGCATCCGGGTGACGCTGTGGGAGATATACAGCTCTTTCTTGGCGCGGGTGATGCCCACATAGGCCAGCCGGCGCTCCTCCTCCAGGTCTTCCTGGGAGAAGCGGCTCATCTCGCTGGGGAAGATCCCTTCCTCCATGCCCACCAGAAACACATAGGGGAACTCCAGACCCTTGGCCGAATGGATGGTCATCAGGACCACCTGGTCGGCGTCCTCGTTGTAGCTGTCAATGTCGCTGATGAGGGCGATTTCCTCCAGGTACCCCTCCAGGCTGGCGTCCACCCCGCGGGTGTCGCAGTAGCTCTTGACGTTGTTGACCAGCTGGCCCAGGTTCTGGAGCCGGTCCTGGGCGTCCTCATGGCCCTGATTGGCCTGCTGTTCCAGCATGGCCCGGTAGCCGGTCAGGTCAATGACCTTCTGGGCAAACAGGTCCAGCGGGCAGGTGTCCAGGGCATCCTGCAGCTGGCGGTAGATCTGCCAGAATTTCAGCAGGGGCGCCACCGCCCGGGACAGCCGGGCGTATTCATCGGCGCGGCTGATGATGTCCAGCATGCTGACCCCTTCCTGACCGGCCAGCTCGGCGATGGTGTCCACCGTGGAGGCGCCGATTTTCCGGGCGGGTTCGTTGATGATCCGCCGCAGCCGGACATCGTCCCTGGGGTTGGCCACAATCGACATATAGGAGTGGATATCCTTCACCTCTTTGCGGTCATTGAACCGCTGGCCGCCCACAATCTTGTGGGGGATGCCGGCCCGGGTGAAATAGTTTTCGATGGGGTTGGACTGGGCGTTCATCCGGTAGAGAATCGCATGGTCGGACAGATGTCCCCCTGCCCTCAGATGCTGGCCGATGACTTCGGCAATGTGGCTGGCCTCATCCCGCTCGTCCTCCGCCTGATAGACATGGACCGGGGCGCCCTCGCTGTTTTTGGTCCAGAGGGTCTTGCCCTTGCGCTCGGTGTTGTGGCTGATGACACAGTTGGCGGCGTTGAGGATGTTGGAGGTGGAGCGGTAATTCTGCTCCAGCCGGATCACCTTGGCCCCGGGGTAATACCGCTCAAAGTTCAAAATATTTTCGATGGTGGCGCCCCGGAACCGGTAGATGCTCTGGTCGTCGTCGCCCACCACACAGACGTTTTTGTCGGGCCCCGTCAAAAGGCTCACCAGCTGGAACTGGGCCACACTGGTATCCTGGTACTCGTCCACCAGCAGATAATGATACCGGTTCTGGTAGTAGCCGCGGGCCTCGGCGTTGTCCTGCAGCAGCCGGACGGTGTAGTAAATCAGACCGTCAAAGTCAAAGGCGCCCGCCTCGTGGAGCCGTTTTTCATAGATGCCGTAGAGCTTGGCTGCCAGTTCCAGCTTGGTCTTGCCGATGGCCTCTTTGGCGGCACCAACGGGGTCCACCAGCTGATCCTTCCACCGGCCGATCTGGTTGAGGGCCGCTTTGACCTGGAAGAACTTGTCGTCCACGCTCTGTTCCTTGTAGATGGCCTTCATGACCCGCTGGGCGTCGTCGGTGTCGTAGATGGTGAAGCTGCGGGGCCAGCCGATCTCCTCGGCATACCGGCGGAGAATCCGCACACAGGCCGAATGGAAGGTGGAGGCAAACACTTCGTCCCCTTCTTCATCCCCCAGCATGGACCGCAGACGGGCTTTCAGCTCCCCCGCCGCTTTGTTGGTGAAGGTGATGGCCATAATGTTCCAGCTGCGGGTGGTGTTGCAGCGCATCATGTCATCCAGCCAGGCCGGCACATCGGTGCCGGTCATAATGGCGGTGCGCAGGGCCCGCAGGTCCTCATCGGCGGCAGGACGGGGAGTCCAGCTGCTGCCGTGGGCGCTGCCGAACCGAATCAGGTTGGCGATCCGGTTGACCAGCACGGTGGTCTTGCCGCTGCCGGCGCCGGCCAGAATCAGCAAAGGGCCGCTGGTGGTAAAGACCGCCCGACGCTGCATCTCGTTCAGGCGTCCAAACTGCTTTTCAATGTAGGTATCCCGAAGGGTACAAAATTCTGTCTGTAAATCGGTTGCCATTCCGTACTACTGCTCCTTGCTCATAATTGTTATCAGTATACCACAAACCGGCCCCTGTGGACAGACCCCGGAAGAAGAAGCCCGCTCCGGGCCAAAATCGCCGGAGCGGGCGCTGATGTTCATTCACTTCAAAAGGTTCACAAAGGGTCCCTTTACCGCCGGCCAATCCGGGGGGTGGCGTCGGTGAAGCCCACCTCCAGCTTGTCGCCCATGCTCAGGCTCATGGCAGTTCCCAGAGCCACGCAGTTCACCGGGTCGGGAGAGACATAGACATCCACCTTCAATTCCTGGCTCAGATATTCGGGCAGGCCGTGGAGCTGGGCGCCGCCGCCGGTCAGCATGACGCCGTTTTTGTAGATATCGCCGGCCAGCTCGGGCGGGGTCTTCTCCAGCACCTGATGAGCCGCGGTGCCGATCTGTTCACTCAGCATCATGACCGGGTCGTACAGGTCGCCGGTGGAGACGTTGACCCGGACCGGCAGACCGGTCAGCAGGCTCCGGCCCTTGATCTCCATGGTCTCGTCAAAATCGGTTTTCTGGGGGCAGCAGGCCACCCGCTTTTTCAGTTCCTCGGCGGTGCGCTGGCCGATGGCAATGTTGAACTTGGCGCGCACATGCTTGAGGATCTCGTCGTCGTAATGGTTGCCCGCCACCCGGACGCTGGTGGCCTTGACCTTGCCGCCCAGAGACAGCACCGCAATATCGGTGGTGCCGCCGCCGATGTCGATAATCATCCGGCCATCCGGCACCGTAATGTCAACGCCCGAACCCAGCGCCGCGGCGATGGGCTCATCGATCAGATAGACCTGGCGGGCGCCGGCCGCCACAACCGCTTCCACCACAGCGTCGCTCTCGATGCCGGTGATGGCCGCCGGGACGCAGACCGCCACCCGGGGCTTGACCATATGGGAGCTGTAGACCTGATTCACAAAGCGGCAGATCAGTTCCCGGGTCATGGTGTGGTCGCTGATGACGCCATCCTTCAGGGGGAAGGTGGCCGAAATGTAGTTGGGGGTGCGGCCTACCATGGCCAGGGCCTTGTCGCCCACCTCCAGGACGGTATTTTTGCGGGTGTCGATGGCTACCACGCTGGGTTGGTTGAGCACTACGCCCTTGCCCTCCTGGGCGATGATGATGGTGGTTGTACCCAAGTCGATCCCGATATCATTCTGTGCCATAATCCAAATATTCCTTTCTGTGTCCACAAGCAGTCTATCTCTATGAAAGCTCAGGATGAGCCGTAAAAATCCAGTTTCCAGTATACCATAACCCGACCGAAAAGTATAGCGATTTTCTCGAAAGACAGCGTCTTATTCTTTCCCGGACCCGCCTTGTTCCAGGGCCTGCTGTTCGGGGGGCAGGGCCTCCCGCAGCAGGGCGGCCAGCCCCGAATACCGGAGGTTCTGGCGGACATTGGCCATCATGGCGGCCACGGTATCACGCCGCCCCGTCACAACGCAGAGTTTCCGGGCCCGGGTCACCCCGGTGTAAAACAGATTCCGGTAGCACAGCCGGGGCGGCACCTGGGCCGCCGGCAGCACCACCGCTGCAAACTCGCTGCCCTGGCTCTTGTGGATGGTGATGGCATAGGCGGTCTCCAGTTCGCTCAGGTTTTCGGCGGGATAAATCAGTTTGCGGTCGTCCATCCGCACCACCATCGACCGGTCCCGGGTATGGATGGATTCCACAATCCCGATGTCGCCATTGTAGGCCCCTACCCCCTGTTCGCCGCCGTCCCGGTGCCAGATGATCTCGTAGTTGTTCCGCACCTGCATCACCTTGTCCCCCACCCGGAACACCCGCGACGCACTTTGGAGCTGGGGTTTGCCCGGCGCGGGCGGGTTCAGCATCTCCTGCAGCAGGCTGTTCAGCGCCTGGGTGCCGCAGGGGCCCATCTTGGTGGGACAGAGAACCTGGATATCCCGGATGGGGTCAAAGCCATAGCTCCGGGGCAGACGGGTGGTCACCAGGTCACAGATCAGCTTTTGGCAGGCTTCGCCGTCGGCCTCCAGAAAGAAGAAATCATCTTCCTTTCCGCCCTTTTGAAGGGGGCGGCCGCTGACAATGTTGTGGGCATTCTCTACAATCAGGCTCCGCCTGGCCTGACGGAAAATCCGTTTCAGGCAGACGGTGGGCACCGCACCGGAACGAATCACTTCACTCAGGATATTGCCGGGGCCGACGCTGGGCAGCTGGTCGGCGTCTCCCACCATGATGATCCGGCAGTTGGGCCGCAGGGCCGCCAGCAGGCTCTGGAACAGCTGGACATCCACCATACTCATTTCGTCCAGGATGACCACGTCGCACTTGAGGAGGTTCTTTTCGTTGTGGATGAAGCTGACCACACCCCCCGCATAATCCACCTCCAGAAGCCGGTGGATGGTGGAGGCCTTGCGGCCGGTCAGTTCGCTCAGCCGCTTGGCCGCCCGCCCGGTGGGGGCGCAGAGGGCCACCCGCTCGGCCTGACTCTCCAGAATTTGGAGGATTGCATTGACGGTGGTGGTCTTGCCGGTACCGGGGCCGCCGGTCAAAACCAGACAGTTCTCGGTGACCGCCCGGCGGATGGCCTCCTTTTGTTCGGGGGCATAGGCAAAACCCTGGGACAATTCCAGCACCTGGATCTTCTGTTCCATCTGGTGGGCAGTCTGTTTTTCCCGCCGGACCAGAGCGGCCAGCCGGGACGCGATGGCCTCCTCGGCGGCCAGGAATTCGGGCAGGTAGATATAATCTCCCCCGTTCCAGCTGCGGGAGGCCAGCTCCCCGCTGTCCAGGCAGCGCTCCAAAGCGGCGGTCAATTTTTCGTCCGGCTGATGGATGAAGGCGGACGCTGTCGCTACCAACCGTTCCCGGGGCAGACAGGTATGACCGTTGCCGGCGTTGTGGCGCAGGGTCCGCAGCAGGGCCGCCTCCAGACGCTGGGCACAATCCCCTTCCATCTGATAATACTGGGCGATGCTGTCGGCGTGGCGGAAATCCAGCTGGAGCGGCTCGCCGCAGAGCAGGTAAGGATTGGAAGCGATGGCCTGGGCCGCCCCCGGACCAAAGGTGCGGAACACCTCCATGGCCCGCCGGGGGCCGATCTCAAACTGGGCCAGGTAGGCAATCAGCTCCCGCATCCCGAACATCCGCTTGAATTCCTGTTGAATACGGTCGGCCTTGTCGGCTGAAATCCCTTTGATCTCGGTCAGGCGGGCGGGCTCGTTGGCAATGACATCCAGGGAGGCAGCGCCGAATTTTTCGATGATCTTCTGGGCGGTGGCGGGGCCCACATAGGGCAGGGATCGGCTGGCCAAAAACGCATAGACGGCATCCAGGTCTTTGGGCATATCGGTGATGCACTCGGCGGCGTGGAACTGGCGGCCGTAGGTGGCGTGGGTCTCATACCGGCCCCGGCAGACCACACTTTGGCCCACATGCAGCTCTCCCAGGGTGCCGCACACCACCGTCAGGGTGCCGCCGCCCGACAGCTCAAACACCACATATCCGCTGTCGCTGTTCTCAAAAATAATGTCCTCAATGGTCCCTTCCAGCTGCTCCAGCTGCTGTTCCTCCATGGGCCGATGTCCTCCTTCCCGCTTGCCGTTCGGTAATGCTATCAGTATACCCTTTCGGGCGGATTTTGTAAATTGTGGTTTTGACGGAGCACAAAAAATCCGCCCCGGGATGGTCCCGGAGCGGACAGAAATTCAAAAGGCCATTCAGGCTTTGCGGAGCCGGGGTTCGGGACGGCTGGCCGCCTTCGGGCCGTTTCTGCGGCCCTCCAGACGGTGCATCACCAGGTAGTAGGCCGGAATCAGGAAGAAACAGGCCGCGAACCAGGCCACCGGGCTGGCGATGCAGCCGGCCCAATAGCCCCAGACCGGCACCATCCAGAAGCCCACCAGAGCGCGGGCGAACATCTCAAAGACACCGGCGAACATGGCCAGGCCCGAATACCCCAGACCCTGGATCGAGTAGCGGTAGACGATCAGGACGGCCAGGGGGATATAGAAAACGCTGTTCCAGAACAGGAACTCCTGGGCGTTGGCCATGATGGTTCCGCCCACATCTTCGCTGCTGTCCAGGAACATCCCGATCACCAGCTTATCCGAGAAGTGGAAGATGATGAACGAGGCAATGCTGTAGAGGATGCCGATCTCCAGCGCCGTCCGCACCCCCTGCCGGACCCGGGGCAGGCTCCCCGCCCCCAGATTCTGGCTGGTATAGGTGGTCATGGCAGTGCCGATGCTCTCCAGGGGCACCGACAGAATCTGTCCGGCCTTGCTGCCGGCAGTCATGGCCGCCACAATCGAGCTGCCCAGACCGTTGACCGCCGTCTGAAGGACAATATTGCCCACCGCCGTGATGCTGCACTGCAGGCCCATGGGCAGGCCCATCATACAGAGTTTGGCGCAGTGCGCAGTGCTGAACCGGCCTTCTTCCCGGGACCAGCCCAGCATTCGGAAATTCTTGACCATGTAGCCCAGGCTCCACAAACCGGCCACCGCCTGGCTGATGACGGTGGCAAACGCCGCGCCAAAGACCCCCGCATGGAAGAACAGCACAAAGAAGATATCCAGCCCAATGTTCAGCACGCTGGCCACAATCAGGAAATACAGGGGGCGGCGGCTGTCTCCCAAGGCCCGCATAAAGGCGCTGGTGACGTTGTACAGCAGGGTGAAGGGAATTCCCGCGAAGATGGTGCGGATATAGACATCTGCCAGGTCGATGATATCGGCGGGGGTGTTGGTGAGGACCAGAATGGGGCGGGTCAGAGCCACCGTCACCACCGTCAGCACGGCGGCAAAAATCAGGGACAGCCAGACCGAATTGGCGGTGTAGCGGCGCATTTCGGTGTCATCCTTGGCGCCAAAGCACCGGGCCAGCGGAATCGCAAAGCCGCAGGCAATGCCGTTCACAAAGCCCAGCACCAGATAGCTCAGGCCGCCGACGCTGCCCACTGCGGCCAGGGCGTCCACCCCCACAAACCGGCCCACAATGATGGTGTCGGCCATATTGTAAAACTGCTGGAACAGGCTGCCCAGCATCATGGGCACCGCAAAGAGCAGAATCAGCCGCAGCGGCTGGCCCTGGGTCATGTCTTTCGTCATAGATACATCCTCCTTAGCCCTTCCGCACCGGCGGAAGGCCCCGCCCTGCGGCGGGTGCACCCAATCGTTTTTTCCAAAAAATTCCCACGAAAAGTGCCCTGCTCCAAAGTGGGGCAGGACGTTTCGGTCCGCAGAAAAATCCAGACCGGACGACATGCGCGTACGGTCTGGATACCGCCAGGGAAATTTTCCGGCGGGAGTGTGCGAGGCCAAAGGCCGCGTGCACGGTTCGCCGGGAAATTTTGTCCCCAGGGGGATACCAGGGGGAAGGAATTTCTGACCTGCGTATGCAGGCAGAAATGGGTTCCCCCTGGAGCGTGTCTCTGACACGCTGAAGCGCCCTGCTCCAAAGCGGGGCAGGACGCTTGGTGATTGGAGTTTATTATAGTGCAGGATGCTAAAATTGGCAAGCGTATTTTTGGACAATCTGCGATTTCATTTTGATCTGAAAAATATCTATTTTTACCTTACCTTCTCAGGATGCCCGTCGTCACTCCCGCAGACTGTCCAGAGCCCGCAGAGCCGCCTTTTGCAGGTCGGTGATGTCGATGGTGCACAGGGAGGCCAGATCTGCATCGGTGCCGTCATCTGGAATCTGTTCGATGTCCTGGGCGGTCTTGCCCTTCAGATAGCCGGCAAAACCATCGCTGTGTTCATACCACTCCTTGCCCAGGGCCGACGCCTTCCGCATCCCGTAGTCATCCCCCAGCAGGTTCTTGCTCTTGACCTCGCCGTCTCCCGACACCATTCCCTTTTCATCCACCGTCAGGGAGGGTTCCGCCATATCACAGACGGCGCTGGTCACCCGACCCGACACATTCACGGTCAGGGCGGCAGCCGTGACATCCAGCTGAGCCCTGGCGTCTTTGTCTGCGGTGGCCTGCAGGGCGGTACTGGCATCGGCCGTCTCCATGCCCAGGGCCAGGCTGTCACCCTGGGCGGCTCCCAGAGCCTTGGCCTGGGCACAGGCTGCCGCTACCGCTTCCCGGTAGCCATCCACTTTGATGGTACAGCCCGACAAGAGATCCGCATCCTTGGGATAACCGTCCATGTCGGTCTCCAATTTGCTGACTTCCTCCGCCGTCATCCCCATCAGGTAGCTTCCAAAGGCGTCGGCCTGTTCCACCCAGCTCTTTCCGATGGAGGACACCGACGACAGGGGATATTCGGCGTCCGTCTTTTGGCGCTTGCTCCGCAGGTCCTCGGCCACCGTCACGGCACCGTTGTCGGCTGTGGTGATCTTTCCTTGCAGCTCGTCCACCACCACCTGGACAATCCGACCGTCTTCATCCAGCAGAACTGCCGCTGCAATGGAACGCATGGTTCCGGCTTTGTCCCCCGCTTCGGTCTCGGTCTGAATCGCAAGGCCTGTTTTCCAGGCGCCTTCCTTCTGTCCTGATCCCGACGCGCTGCTGCTGGACGAACTGCCCGACGAGCTGCTGTTCATTCTTCCGCAGGCGGTCAGCAGCAGGGCCGCCGCGGCCAGCGCTGCCATCGATCGATTTGCTCTCATTCTCTCGTTCCCTTTGCTGATTGCTGACGCCCCGGCTGGGGCTCTTTTGGGGTAGTCTGCCCGCAAAAGCTCTCATTATACATCCTGCATCCAAACGAAAAGCGCCCCTCAGACCGAGGAGCGCTGGTTTTGTTTGGATTACATCATGGGGCTGATGAGGCGGAGCACATCATCCAGCAGGGTGCCGGGGAGACTGGTCCGGCAATCGTCAATGGTGATCCGGCGGCTCTGGGCAAAAGTCTTTTCGGCATCGGCCCGAACCGAGGCCACCTGGCTGTTGTCAATCAGCAGGGTACCGCACTCAAAATGGAGGTAAAGGCTGCGGTAATCCATATTGATGCTGCCCACCACCGCCACGCGGTCATCGCTGACATAGCACTTGGAGTGGATAAAACCGGGGGTAAACTCATAGATTTTGACCCCTGCCCGCAGCAGAGGCAGATAATAGGAGCGGCTGAGCCGGAACACAATTTTTTTGTCGGGGATGGCCGGCAGCACCAGCCGGACATCCACCCCCCGCTTGGCAGCCAGCCGGAGAGAGTTCATCAGATCCTCACCGATGGCCAGATAGGGGGTAAAAATATACACATAGTCCCGGGACTGATCGATGATGTCCCGGTAGACGCTCTCGGCCAGCCGCTCCTCGTCCAGGGGGCTGTCGGCATAGGGCTGCACCACCCCATCCGGCGGCGCTTTCACGGTAGGCCGGAATTCGCTGTAATCCTCCTCCATGGGGCGGAAAGAATTCCAGAAATTCAGGAACATGACGGTAAAGTTCCATACGGCGCTGCCCTCCAGACGGACGGCGGCGTCCTTCCAGTAGCCAAACCGCTCTTCTGCATTGATATACTCGTCGGCAAAGTTGGTGCCGCCGTTGTAGGCGATATTCCCGTCGATGGAAACAATCTTGCGGTGATCCCGATGATTCATCACCAGGGACACCACCGGCACCACCGGATTGAAGGGAATACAGCGGATGCGGGCCCGCTCCAGCTGGACCACAAAGCCGGAGGGAACGGTGGTCAGGCAGCCCATATCGTCGTAAATCACCCGGACATCCACGCCGGCAGCGGCCTTTTCCCGCAGAATTTCCTCCACTGCATTCCACATCCTGCCGGGACGGATGATGAAGGTTTCCAGAAAGATAAAGCGCTTGGCATGCCGCAGGTCCTCCAGCAGACGGGGAAACATGGCCTCCCCGCTGGAAAAATACTGGACCGAAGTTTCCTTCCAGGCCGGCCATGGGCCGTACTTGGCAATATAGCCGGTCAGTTCCCGCATACGGGGGTCCAGCCCTCCTACCTGGTCGGGATGCTGCGCCACCAGCCCCCGATGGCGGCGGTCCACCGATTCCATCCGGCGGCGCATCCGCCGGGAGGGCCGCTTATTGCCCCAAAACAGATACATCAGCCCGCCGAACACCGGGGTAATGCCGATGAGGGCCATCCAGGCGATGGTGTAGGCCGGGTTTTCATCCTTGCGCACCAGAAACAGAATAATCAGCACGCTGATTACCACCATGACGCTGTTCAGCCAGGCGGCGTACTCGGTGAGGCGGAGATACAGGGAGGCAATCCACCCCACCTGAACCAGAATCAGCATCAGGGTGATGGTGACCCGGTTGACAAAGCGGCTGAAAAATTTCACGATAGGCAGTCGAAACATGGCTTCCCCCTCTCTGGCAGCGGGCATCTGCCGGAACGCCCGCGCCGGCCTTGGTTGTGGACTGGGTTCCCTGTCAGTATACCGCCCGACGCCGTTTTTTGCAAGCCGACACCAAAAAAGGAGGCAAAGCCGCCCCCATGGGCCGGTTTTGCCTCCTGCTCTTTTGGTTTGTCCCAGACTCAGTGTGCCGATGCTCCTGCATCCTCATAGCCCACCAGCAGGCCGCCCAGCTCTGCATAGAAGCTGCACAGCGCACCGCAGCACACCAGCTCCACCTTGGCGGCGGGCCAGATGGCCTCGATCATCAGCTTGAGGCGGCGGGCCGCCTTCTCATTGTCGCAGTGGGCGATTTCCACCGGGCCGCCTGCAAAGCCCTTGTCCCGCATTTCCAGGACCAGGCGCTCCAGGGCGCCGTGCTCGCCGCGGGTCTTGCAGATGATGCCCAGGTCGCCCTGGGGGCTGGCCTGGCCCACCACCCGGATGCCCAGGGCGCGGGCCACCATGGCTGCGGTCAGCTTGACACGGCCGTTCCGGGCCAGGTTGTTCAGCGACTCCAGTGAGAACAGCAGGTGGGTGTGATGGCTGTACTCCTCCACCGCCGCGCAAATCTCCTCAAAGGTGGCGTCGGTCTGGGCCAGGGCGGCCATCCGCGCTGCAATCAGAGACATTTCGGGGCCGGTGGACAGACTGTCCAGCACATAAACTTTGGTGCCGGGGTTGATGTCCTGATATTCTTCGGCCGCCATCCGGGCCGCATTGTTGCAGCCGGACAGGGTGCCGGTGATGGTCACAACAAAAATTTCGTCCGCACCCTGATACGCCGCCAGGAAGTCACCCACGTTGGGGCAGGAGGTCGAACTCTTCCCCTTGTAGCTGCGCATGGCCGAGGCCATGGCGAAGGCGTCAATGTCGGGGGTATCCACATACTCCTGCTCATCGGTGATGATCTTCAGCGGCACACAGGCAAAATCAACCCCCGGCAGCTGGCATAGATTCGATGACGAATCCACAACGATTTTCCGTTTCATACAATACATCTCTCCATTCCTGCAGCCGGCAAGCGCCAACCGTAGCTTTTAGCACTCGTCCGTGATTGAACAAGTTGTGCTTTCTGCTCCCATCATAGCAGTTTTCCGATAACTTGTCAACAATATCTGAAAATCTTAATAAAAGGTTTTTATTTTCAAATTCTGTTGACTTTTCGGTGTTTCGATGTATACTAAAATTATGAATACTGAAACGAAACGCCGCATCGCGGCTTCGGCTGCGGGCTTTGCCCTGCCCCGGTACGATGAACTTCCCGGCATGGGGCTCTACCTTGACCAGACCGTTCAATACGTCAATCTCCATTTCCGTACCTTTCCGGGGATCGAACTGACTGGCTCGATGGTCAGCAACTATGTCAAAAAAGGGCTTATCTCCCACCCGGTGCGCAAAAAATACACCCGGGACCAAATCGGATATCTGATGTACATCATCGCGGTCAAAAATGTGCTGTCGATGGAGAATATTCAGCTTTTGTTTTCCATCCAGCAGGACTACTGCACCGCTGAGACGGCCTACAATACCTTCTGCGCCGAGCTGGAAGCCGCTGTAGGCTCTGTGTTCGGTCTGCGCAGCTTTGACCGGCCCCCGGACAGTGCATTGAACGACGAACAGTTTTTGCTCCGGCGCACCATCATCCCGGCCGCCCACAAGCTCTATCTGGACTGCTGCTTTGATGCCCTCCGTCAGGAACAGGCCCTCTGGCCCGACATCCTAGACGACCTGAAATAACACCCTCTCCAGGCAGCAGATTCCTTCTGCTGCCTGTTTTTGTTTCCGGGCCCGCCCGGTGAAAGGAGCAACCCATGGGATACTGGTTTTTCATGCTGGCCAGCGACCTTGTGATCCCCGCCATCATGATCGGCTTTGGATACCTGTTCCGTAAGCGTCCCCCCAAAACCGTCAACTATTTGTTCGGCTACCGCACCACCCGGTCCATGAAAAACCAGGACACCTGGCTTTTTGCCCACCAGTACTGCGGCAAACTGTGGTTCCGCTGGGGGCTGGTTCTGCTGCCCTTTACCGTCCTGCCGCTTCTGCTGACCATCGGAAAGCCGGCCGGCACCGTGGGGGCTGTGGGGACTGTCGTCTGTCTGCTCCAGATGATCCCTCTGGTGGGCTGCATCTTTCCCACCGAAGCCGCCCTGAAACGGACTTTTGATAAGGACGGAAACAGGCGGTAAAAACATAACAAAAAAACTGCCCCGGCATCCGCCGGGGCAGTTTGGGTATCAGGGGATCAATATTACTTTGCAATCAGCTCATTGGCCAGGGTGTCCATCTGGGCTTCCTCGGCGGCGTGGGCAGCGCCGCGGACGGTGACCACCTGCTCGCAGAGGGTGACACCCTTCATGGTGGTCAGGACAGCGGTCATCAGCTTGGCAGCCATGGGGGCCCACATGCCATTCTCCATCAGGCCGATGGTGCGATTCTGGAAGTTCTTGGACTTGAGGTGAGCCAGGAAGGACTCCATCGCAGGGAACAGGCCGCCGTCGTAGGTGGCGCTGGCCAGCACCATCTTGCCGCAGCGGAATGCCTCGGCCACCGCGTAGGAAACGTCGGTGCGGGTCAGGTCAATTTCGGTGACCTTGGCGCCGGCGGCGCGGAGCTTCTCGGCCATGGTGTGGGCCGCCTCGCGGGTGTGGCCATGGATGGAAGCCGATGCCACCAGAATTTCTTCGGCGGACTCGGGCAGGTACTTGGACCAGGTGTCATACAGGCTCAGGTAGGGGGTCAGATCGCCGTTCAGGACCGGACCATGCAGGGGGCAGATCTGGGCGATGTCCAGGGGCGCTGCCTTCTTGAGCAGGGCCTGAACCTGGGCGCCGTACTTGCCCACAATGTTCAGATAATAGCGGCGGGACTCCTCCACCCAGTTGTCGATGCTGTCGCCGTCGGCCACAACTCCAAAACGGCCAAAACCGTCGGCCGAGAACAGCAGCTTTTCGCTGGATTCATAGCTGACCATCACTTCGGGCCAGTGAACCATGGGGGCAAAGACGAAATGCAGGGTGTGACTGCCCAGATTCAGCACGTCGCCCTCCTTGACCACCACCTGACGGTCAGCCGAAATGGCGCCGGGGAAGAAGTTGGCCAGGAATGCAAAGGTCTTGACGTTGCCGACCACCTTCATTTCGGGGTACTTGGCGGCCAGACGGGCCACATTGGCCGAATGGTCCGGTTCCACATGGGAGACGACCAGATAGTCGGGTGCAGTGCCGGCCAGCTCTGCCTCCAGAGTCTCCAGCCACAGATCGGTGGCACGGGCGTCCACCGTGTCCATGACAGCGGTCTTTTCATCCCGGATCAGATAGGTGTTATAGCTCACCCCATTCGGCACGGGGTACTGGCTTTCAAACAGGTCCAGGGTCGTGTCGTTGAGGCTGATGCCCAGGACAGAGTCGGTGATTTTTGTCTTATGTACATTCATCGCAGGTCGTCCTTTCCATTGAATCTTTTACAACATTGCGCAGGGAAACTGTCTGCTGACAGCGGCCCCGAAACCTTTTTCAAGCCCAGTCTCATCCGGGCCGACTTATCATACCATACTTGTAGGGAAAAAGCAATGGCTGAACGGTGCATTCTTTGAAAAATTTGCTCACACATCGTCGCCGCTGCTCAAGCTGGCCCGGGGCGGCTGACCCGGCGCCGCATCCAGCTCCAAAAGGGCCGCCGCACTGGCGTCATCCAGGGACTGGACCGACCGCAATTTCCGGTTGATGGCCCGGGTCCGTGTCCCGATCAGGTCGTCCAGTTCCCGGTCCGACTGGCGCAGCCGCTCCTGCAATTTGGCCAGGCCCTTGTCGAACTTTTCAAACTCGGTCTTGACAGCGCCCAGCACCTGCCAGACCTCATTAGAGCGCTTCTGGATGGCCAGGGTCTTGAAGCCCATTTGCAGGCTGTTCAACAGGGCGGCCATGGTGCTGGGACCGGCCACATTGACCTGATAATCCCGCTGAAGGCTTTCCACCATCCCCCGATTGACCACCTCGGCATAGAGGCCCTCAAAGGGCAGGAACAGAATGCCGAAATTGGTGGTATAGGGGGGCTCTACATATTTGGTGCGGATGTCCTTGGCCTCGGCCCGGATCACCTGTTCCAGAGCCCGGCGGGCCGCTTCCACCGCCTGGGGGTCTCCCGCCGCAAGGGCATCCTGCAAATGGGCATAGGTGTCTCCGGGGAACTTGGAGTCAATGGGCAGCCAGACATTCTGGCCATCGGCGCCCGGCAGTTTGACCGCAAATTCCACCCGCTGGGTGGAGCCGGGAATGGTGGTCACGTTGGTGGCGTACTGCTCGGGGGCCAGAATCTCTTCCAGAATGGCCCCCAGCTGAATCTCGCCCAGAATGCCCCGGGTCTTGACGCCCGACAGCACCTGTTTCAGGCCGCCCACATCGGCGGCCAGGCTCTGCATCTCGCCCAGGCCCTTGTACACCTGTTCCAGCTGGTCGCTCACCGCTTTGAAACTCTCGCTCACACGCTTTTGGAGGGTGTCCTGGAGCTGTTCATCCACGGTGCGGCGGATTTCATCCAGCTTTTTGTTGTTTTCCGCCCGGACGGCGTCCATGCCCTCGGTCAGCGTCCGGCGCATCTCACCCAGTTTCTGCTCGTTGGACAGTTCCAGGGTCCGCAGACGGCTTTCCAGGGTCCGCTCCAGGGTCTCAAACCGGCCTTCCAGGTTCTTTTGCTGGGCCGCCTGGCTGTTGGTCAGCTGGGACCCCATCCCCTCCACGGCGTTCTGCACCCCCCGGATGGCCGCATAGTTCTGGTCGGCCAGCGCTGCCTGACTGTCCCGCAGCCGCTTGCTGAAGCCTTCCTCCTGGGCGGTCAGCCGCTGTTCCAGCCAATCCTCCAGGTCCTGCATCTGGTTTTCATCGTCGGGGCGGCGGCTGCGCATCAGCAGCACCACCAATAAAACATCCCCCGCCAGCAACAGCAGCAGGCAGAGCGCAGCAATCAGTGTTTCCATGGTATCTCCTTATTGTTCTTGGTAATGGAGGGTTTCTTTGACGGCGGAAACCTGGTCCCCATACATTCCAACCCCGTCGGCCTCGATCTCGCCGCTCTGGTTGTCGTAGGGGTCGGCCCGGAATCCGGTCATGGGCGGATCAAAGGGCGCCTCAAAGGCGCGATTCGCCACCATCCGGCCGGGGTCCAGATTGCCGAAGTAATGCCGGCGCAGTTCCTCCTCCCCGGCCCGGGCCATCGACCCGCCATAAGAGCAGTCGGCGTACATCCAGCCCTTGGGGGCAATGTAGAACATGGCCCAGTCATGGCAGCCGCATTTGCCGGGGCCCACCGAAAGGCCGCTCTGCCACCGGGCCGGAATACCGGCGATGCGGCAGAGGGTAATAAAGGTAAGGGCCATGATGCCGCAGTCCCCCCGGCGGTCGGCGGCGCAGCGGGTGGGAATGTCCTCCAGCACAAAATAGGCCGGCTGGTAGTGATAGTGGACATTCAGGGTGATGTAATCGTAAAAGCGCCTGGCCTTTTCCGCCGGGCTGGTGACACCCTCGGTGAGCTGGGCCGCCAGAGCCCGCAGATAGGGGGTAAAGACGATATGGGGCGCCTCCTCGCCGGTGTCAAAATCGGGCTGGACCGGATCAGGCACAAAGTCCAGCGGGTCGACATAGCGGGCAGTCTGGGTATAGCTGTACCGCAGGGTAAAGCGGCGGTTTTGGGACAGGTCTGCCTTCCAGAAAACGGTCCTTTGGGGCGCATCTTCCAGCGCAATATGAACCGGCTGTTCCGACACCCAATCGATGGTGATATCGCTCTGTGACGCACAGGCGGCCGCCAAAGGCAGCCAGGCCCGGACATGGACGGTGTCCCGGCCCTCCGCCCTTGCTTTGGCCAGGGCCTCGGCAAAGGCCGCGTCGGTCATGCCAATCCCGGCCTCCACTGTGATGCGGGCCGAAGCGCTGCCCGTTTCCATCATCTTTTGATGGACTGCCCGCCGGCGGGCGCGGGCTTCGCTGCCGTCCGGGGCAGGAACCAGCCGCCGGGCCCCGTAGACCGGATCGGTATCCAGCAGGGTCTCGGCAAAGCGCTTCTGATAGTGCTTTTCTCCTTCCACAAACCGCCAGTCCACCCGTCCGGCCTGGTCCAGCGCCCGGAATTCCTCCGGGGTGAAGTCATGGACCAGGGACTGCATCCGGGCCACAGCCTGGGCCTCGGTATAGGGGTATTCCCCGGGCAGGCGGCGCATCATCTCCCGCTGGGCCAGCAGGGCCATCCGCTGGGCTTTCACCCCCTGGGGTGTGGGATTGGCGGCCCGGTTGGGGCCGTTCTGGACCGCGGTCCAGTCCTCCGCCAGACAGCGGTCCATCCGCGCAATGGCCTCGGTGTAGTACCCTGCCGTCTTGAGCCGGGCAATTTCGTCCGGCAGGCCCAGATTCAAACTGCGAAAAGTTTCATTGTGGTCAAAAACCATGGGTCTCTATCCCCTCTCCGATTCTTGTTTTGCTGCCACAGCCTCTTCCCAGAAGGCCGCCGCATCATACAGCCAGCCGTTGGCGTCGGTGCCGATGCCGGTACTGGTGCAGTGGGGCGCATGGTCGTAGACCACCATCTTGTGCAGGACGCCGCTCCGTTCCAAAGCCCGGTCCAAAGCCGGGCCCTGCTGAAAGATGTTCATCCGCAGCAGCACCATGTCATCCCGTCCAAACCAATGATAGGTGGGCGGATAATTGGCGCTCACCTCTGCCGACAGCTCGATGTTGTAGTAGTAGTCGCCGGGTGCCAGATCGTCTCCCGGCTTGGCGCCGTCCAGAAGATAGAAGTAGATCGGCTTTACATAGACATAGTTCACGATGGGGTATCCCAGCAGAAGCGCGCCGGGTTTGGGCAAGCCGTACTTGCTGTACCCCATCCGGTCGGTGCCGAAAATCCCGCACAGCTGTCCGCCGGCCGAATAGCCCACCAGGGCGTAATCTTCCGGCTGCACTCCGAATTCATCGGCGTGCCGGGTGATAAACTCCACCGCCCGGACCAGATCGTTATAGGCGGCGTTTCCTGAATTGTCTCTGCCGATGCTGTACCGCAGAATGAAAGAGGCGTATCCCATCTCATGGAGATGGTAGCAGGTGGAACAGCCTTCCCGCATTTTGGCGCTCTTTTCAAACATGTTTCCCGGGAGAACCAGGGCGTATTTTGCGCCCGGCTGCCGGGCCGGGAAATAATACAGTTCCACCTGGTCCTTGCTGGGGTCGGCCGCGATTTCCTCGGAGGTGTAAATCTTGTAGGTGATCTGGACCCCGCTGTTGTAATTTTCAATCAGCAGGTTCATGCCGGCGGCCGCATCGGGCGCCGACGGCCCCAGATATTCCTCCAGTGTCCAGCTTGTGTACTGCCAGGGCTGTTCCGGCCAAAGGGCTGTCCGGTCCAGGGTGTTGAATCCAGACCCGATGATGCTCTCATTGGCCCGGATCTCTCCTATGGTGGTGTCGGGCGTGATGTTGGGTTCTCCCAGCGCCTGGGCCGGGACCACCAGACAGACGGCCATCCACCCCGCCGCCGCGGCAGACAGTGTCCGCCGGATTGTTTCAGCGATCCATTTTTTCATTCGATTGCCTTTCCCCGCTTTTAGACCTGGTGGCGGGCCGCTACAGCCGCCTCCCAGAAGGCCGCCGCATCGTACAGCCAGCCCGCCGCATCGGTACCGGCGCCGTTGCCGCTGCCATGGGGCGCATGGTCATACACCACCAGCTTGTGCATGACGCCGCACTGTTCCAGAGCCTCATCCAGTTTCAGACTCTGCTGGCTCGGAAACAAGACCTTGAGGGTGCTGTCATCCCGGCCAAACCAATGGAAGGTGGGCGGGAAACTGGCTGTCACCTCGGCGGGGACCTCTATATTATAAAAGTAGTCCCCCGGCGCCAGGTGATCCCCCGGGTTGGCCCCATCATAGACATAAAACATGATGGGCTTACCATAGACATAATTCAAAATGGGATAGGCCAGCAGCAGGGCGCCGGGCTCGGGAAGGCCGTAGTTGGTATATCCTATCCGCTCGGTGCCAAACATCCCGCACAGCTGACCGCCCGACGAAAAGCCCACCAGGGCATAATCTTCCGCCTGAACCCCCAGATTGCCGGCGTTTTCTGTGATGAACGCGACCGCCCGCACCAGGTCATCGTAGTTGGCATTGTCTTTCAGTTCATGGCCGATCCGATACCGCAGGATAAAGGCTGCATATCCCATCTCGTGGAGCTGGCTCACCGCGCTGCAGCACTCGTCCACCTTGGCGCTGCGCTCCAGCATATTGCCCGAAAGGAGCAGAGCATATTTGGTCCCCGGCTGCTGGGCCGGGAAATAGTAAAGTTCCGCATCCGCCCGGGTGGGGTCCTGGGCGATTTCCTCCGGGGTGTAAAGCGGATACGTCACCTGAATGCCCTTGTTGTAATTGTCAATGATGAGGTTCAGACCTGCCACCGCGTCGTCAGCGGTATCGCCGGTGTACTGGCGCAGGGTCCAGCTGGCGTATTCCCAGGGCTGTTCCGGCAGAATGCTCCCCCGATCCCAGCTGTCAAAGCCGGAGCCCACAATCCCTTCGTTGGCGTGGAGTTCCGCCACCGTGGATTCGGTGGTGAGATAGGGCGCTTCGGCCTGTGCAGGCGCCGCCAACAGGGCCCCCAACAGCAGTCCCGCTGTGCCGATGGACAGGATTCGCTTGATCTTCCCAGTCATATGTAGTTCCTTTCTGTCCCAAGGTCTCTCTGGCTTTTTCCCTTCCCGCCGATACCGGGACGGGGAACGCTTTTCGCCTCTATTGTACCCCCTGCAGGCCTTCTTGTCAAAACCTTTACAGCGCATGCGGCATTGTGCTTTGGGTCAAAATCTGCTATACTGTGGGTACCTCTTGCCCAAATTTTTCTTTTCTCTTATGAGGAGGTCTTTCTTTATGTGGACACGCGCGCTGTTGAAAGCCAACGCCAAAACGGTTCTTCGCCGCAGCTACTGGCGCGTCTTTTTGATGTGCCTGATCGCTTCGCTGCTGGCCGGGGACATTGATCTGAACTTCAACCTTGTCAACACCCAGATCAATTACCAGACCACGGTGGAACAGGCTTCCCGGCTGGTGGGGGTGCTGGCCCTGGTGGTGGTGCTGGTGGCGAGCCTATGCTGGGGCATCCTGTTCAGCCCGGTGATCCGGGTGGGGCAGTGCCGCTATCTGATCCAAAACCGGGCCGGCGAAGTGGGCCTGGGCACCCTGTTCTCGGGTTTTACCAGCAGCTACTGGAACACCGTCAGCGGGATGTTCTACGCCAACCTGCGGATTTTCCTGTTTACCCTGCTGCTGGTGATCCCCGGCATCATCAAGGCGTACCAGTACACCTTTGTCCCCTACCTGCTGGCTGAGAACCCTGATATGGAACCGGCCCGGGCCGCCGAGATCAGCACCCTGATGACCGACGGAGAAAAGTGGAACATCTTTGTGCTGGACCTGTCCTTCCTGGGATGGAACATCCTGGGTTCCCTGCTGTTTGGGATCGGCACTCTGTTTGTCACCCCCTACTACTCTGCAACCCAGGCCGAGCTGTACGCCGCCATGCGGGCCAAGGTGCTGGCCTCCGGTTATGTGACCGAAGCTGAGCTGTCTGGCCAGATATTCTGAAACGAAAGAACGGACGAACAATTTTCATGGATGAATCAATGCTGATCCGGCCTATGAGGCCCGACGACTGGCCTGCGGTCGCCGAGATTTACAAAGAAGGAATCGCCACCGAACACGCCACCTTTCAGACCGCCTGTCCGCCTTACAGCGCCTGGGACGCCTCTCACATCAAGGAGTGCCGGCTGGTCATTCTGGCCCCGGACGGGGAAATTGCGGGATGGGCGGTGCTCTCCCGGGTAAACATGCGCTGGTGCTACCGGGGCGTCGCCGAGGTGAGCATCTATGTGGGGGAGCGGTACCGGGGCCGGGGCTACGGCTATCACCTGCTGACCGCCCTGTGTCGGGAGGCCGAACAGGCCGGATACTGGACTTTGCAGTCCACCGTCCTGCAGGACAACGAGGCCAGCCACCGCCTCCACACCAAATGCGGTTTCCGGGAGGTGGGCCGCCGGGAGCGGATTGCCCGGGACTGTCACGGCCGCTGGCTGGACACCTGGCTGATGGAACGCCGCTGCCCCGCCGACGAGCCCCCCGGCTACAAAAAACTGTAATCCAAAATTCAAACAAAAAATCCCGCTGTCGCCGGACAGCGGGATTTTCTTGTGTTTTGGATGTATTCTCCGGGGAGATCAGACGCAGATGGCCTTCTGGCGGTTGCGGTACATGGCCTCAATCACAGCGCAGTACTTGTCGGCAATGCAGACGATCACGGCCTCGCGGCAGGACGGCACATGGAACAGCGTCAGGGGCCACATGTGGCTGCGGATGATGTTCTTCTCCTTGGCGGTCAGGCCAAAGCAGCGGTCTGCATTGTCCCGGGCCAACAGCGGATGGATGAAGCCGTGCATCTTGAAGATGGTCCGCAGGCCCTTGCAGTTCTGAAACCGGCCCTCACAGTGCC
>CALWZL010000018.1 GCA_944385995.1 uncultured Faecalibacterium sp. | reverse complement strand
AAACTGACAAAAGGATCCATGGATACCACCTTCGCTTTCCGTATTTTTGGCGCCCGAAGGGCGCTTTTCTTTTCCTACTCTAATAGTACAACAAACAGGGATATTCTTGCAAGGAAAACCTGATTGTTTTAATGCAAACTTTACAAATCCCCCCCGCTTTTTCGTGAAAAAGCTTGGCAAAAAGCTTTACCTGGTACCGCTGACTGCTGCGGTCCTCACAAAGCCCTGCCGGCGGTCAGCTTCCAGCCTCTTTATAAGGCTCCCGGCCTGCGGCCCTGTGAGTCCAAAGGCTTGCGCAGTTTGGTTTTCTGTGGGCTCCCGGGGGCTTGCATGGTACCGCGCTGCAAAAATTTGCAAGGTCCAGACGCCGGAAAGGAGCCGGAGTCGTACCGGGCGGGAAACCAGGCTATGACGAAGTGTGCATCGTACCCGGGCGCAGCCCGGACGTACCGTGAGCGCGGCACAGTCTGCAACTCCCACAAACGTCCAAAAGAGCGGCCAGGGTGTATGGTACCCAGTAAAAAGCTTTTTGCCTACTTTTTCTCTGAAAAAGTAGGGGGTTGACTTTAGGGGCGCAGCGTGATAAAATAAGCGCAATGTTAGCAAACAAGCAAATGCGCTGACGGGGAAAAATCGGAAGATGTTCCGCTTGCAGAGAGCCGCCGGGTGGTGTAAGGCGGCGCGGGAGCTTCTGGCTACTGGCCCCTGAGCAGCAGAGCCCAACGGTCATTTCCCAGTAGGTTCTGACGGATGCCCACCGTTACGGGGGCAGCGATTCGCCGCTGTTTCAGGCTGGCTGATCGTGTGAGCGGCCGCATCATTTGCGGCAAAGAGAGTGGTACCACGGGCCGCCTTGTAATAGAATTTACAGGCTCTCGTCTCTCAGGGCTTTCGCCCCTGAGAGACGAGAGCCTTTTTGTATGCGCCGGTCCTGATGGGCCGGGAGGATTTTGCAGTTGATTTGCATCATTCAGGAGGATACCGCTATGATGGACGCCACCAAGTACGCACCCGGATACTACCCCGCACCCGCCGGCTATGACAGCTGGGTCAAGAAGGACCACATCGAAAAAGCCCCCGCTTTCTGCAGCGTGGACCTGCGGGACGGCAACCAGGCCCTGATCGTCCCCATGAGCCTGGAGGAAAAAATCGAGTTCTTCAAGATGCTGGTGAAGATCGGCTTCAAGGAGATCGAGGTGGGCTTCCCCGCCGCCAGCGAGACCGAGTATGAGTTCCTGCGGGTGCTGATCGAACAAAACATGATTCCCGAGGATGTCACCGTCCAGGTCCTGACCCAGTGCCGTGACCACATCATCCGCCGCACCTTCGAGGCCGTCAAGGGCGCACCCCGGGCCGTCATCCACTTCTACAACTCTACCTCGGTGGCCCAGCGGGAACAGGTGTTCCACAAGTCCAAGGAGGAGATCAAACAGATCGCCATCGACGGCGCCAAGCTGGTCAAGCAGCTGAGCGAGGAATACGAGGGCAACTTCCTGTTTGAGTACAGCCCCGAGAGCTTCACCGGCACTGAGCCCGACTACGCCCTGGAAGTCTGCAACGCCGTTATCGACATCATGGAGCCCACCCCCGAGCGTCCCATGATTATCAATCTGCCGGTCACGGTGGAGATGAGCATGCCCCATGTCTACGCCAGCCAGATTGAATACTGCTCGGCGCACCTCCACAACCGGGACAGCGTCATCCTCTCCACCCATCCCCACAACGACCGGGGCACCGGCGTGGCCTGCGCTGAACTGGCCGTCCTGGCCGGCGCCCAGCGGATCGAGTGCTGCCTGTTCGGTAACGGCGAGCGGACCGGCAACGTGGACGCCATCACCCTGGCCCTGAACATGTACAGCCACGGCGTGGATCCCAAGCTGGACTTCTCCGATCTGCCCGCCATCTGCAAGCTGTACGAGCGCGTCACCCGGATGCACGTCTATGAGCGGAGCCCGTATGCGGGCCAGCTGGTGTTCGCCGCCTTCTCGGGCAGCCATCAGGACGCCATCGCCAAGGGAATGAACTACCGCAAGGCCAAGGGCGAACACCGCTGGACCTGCCCCTACATTCCCATCGACCCCCACGACATCGGCCGCACCTATGACGCCGATGTCATCCGCATCAACAGCCAGAGCGGCAAGGGCGGCATCGGCTTTGTGCTGGAGCAGAACTTCGGCTACAACCTGCCCCCCAAGATGCGGGAGGATCTGGGCTACAAGGTCAAGGCCGTGTCCGACCACAGCCACAAGGAGCTGTCGGCCGCCGAGGTCTGCCGGATCTTCGAGGATACCTACCTCAATAAGTTCAAACCCCTCAACGTGGCTGAGGCCCACTTCATCCAGAAACAGGGGATCACCGCTTCGGTCACCCTGGAACTGAACGGCTCCACCCGCGAGATCGTCGCCATCGGCAACGGCCGTCTGGACGCCGTGGCCAACGCCATCCAGACCGCCACCGGCATGGACTTCCACCTGGAGCAGTATTCCGAGCACAGCCTGGACGGCGGTTCCACCTCCCGTGCCGCCTCCTATGTGGGCCTGGTCTGGGGTGACGGTACCACCACCTGGGGCGCCGGCACCGACACCGATATCATTGTGGCCGGTATCCGGGCGCTGGTGTCGGCCATCAACAACAAATAAGAGAAGGAGAACCGTACCATGGGAATGACTCTGACGCAGAAGATTCTGGCTGCCCACGCCGGCCTGGACCAGGTCAAGGCCGGACAGCTCATCAACGCCAAGCTGGACATCGTCCTGGGCAACGACATCACCACCCCGGTGGCCATCAACGAGTTTGAGAAGGCCGGCTTTGACAGCGTGTTCGACAAGGAACACATCGCCATTGTGCTGGATCACTTTGTCCCCAACAAGGACATCAAGAGCGCCACCCAGTCCAAGCAGTGCCGCACCTTTGCCAACAAATACGACATCCTCAACTTCTACGACGTGGGCGAGATGGGCATTGAGCATGCCCTCCTGCCTGAAAAGGGCATCGTCACCGCCGGCGACTGCGTCATCGGCGCAGACAGCCACACCTGTACTTACGGTGCCCTGGGCGCCTTCTCCACCGGCGTGGGTTCCACCGACATGGCCGCCGGCATGGCCACCGGCATGGCCTGGTTCAAAGTGCCCGCCGCCATCCGGTTTGTTCTCACCGGCTCCCTGCCTGAGCGGGTGTCGGGCAAGGACTTGATCCTCTCCATCATCGGCCAGATCGGGGTGGACGGCGCCCTGTACAAGTCGATGGAGTTCACCGGCCCCGGCGTGGCCAGCCTGTCCATGGAGGACCGGCTCTGCGTCTGCAACATGGCCATCGAGGCCGGCGCCAAAAACGGCATCTTCCCGGTGGACGATGTGACCAAGGCCTATCTGGCCGGCCGTAGCCAGCGCACCCCGGTCTACTATGAGGCAGACCCCGATGCCGAGTATGAGCAGACCATCGAGATTGACCTGTCCAAACTGGTGCCCACCGTCAGCTATCCCCACCTGCCCGAGAACACCCACCCCGCCAGCGAGGGCGGCGACATCAAGATCGACCAGGTGGTGATTGGCAGCTGCACCAACGGCCGCCTGGAGGACATGGAGGCCGCCTACAACATCCTCAAGGGCAAGCACATCGCCAAGGGCGTCCGGGGCATCATCATCCCGGCCACCATGGCGGTCTACAAGGAGTGCATCCGCCGCGGCTGGACCGAGGCCTTCATCGACGCAGGCTGCATCGTCTCCACCCCCACCTGCGGCCCCTGCCTGGGCGGCTACATGGGCATCCTGGCCGAGGGCGAGCGCTGCGTCTCCACCACCAACCGCAACTTTGTGGGACGGATGGGCCACGTCAAGAGCGAGGTCTATCTGGCTTCTCCGGCGACGGCGGCGGCCTCGGCCCTCACCGGCGTCATCACCGACCCCCGCACCGTCTGACCAGGAAAGGAGCACACTGCAATGAACGCGAAAGGTCATGTTTTCAAATATCCCGACAACGTGGACACCGACGTTATCATCCCGGCCCGCTACCTGAACACCCAGGACGCCAAAGAGCTGGCCTCCCACTGCATGGAGGATATCGACAAGGAATTTGTCAGCAAGGTCCAGCCCGGCGACGTGATGGTGGGTGGCTGGAACTTCGGCTGCGGCTCCTCCCGTGAGCACGCCCCCCTGTGCATCAAGACCAGCGGCATCTCGGTGGTCATTGCCAAGAGTTTTGCCCGGATTTTCTACCGCAACAGCATCAACATCGGCCTGCCCATCCTGGAGTGCGAGGCAGCCGCCGACGCCATTCAGGCGGGGGATCTGGTGAGCGTGGATTTTGATACCGGCGTCATCACCGACGAGACCACCGGCGCGGTGTTCCAGGCCGAGCCGTTCCCGCCCTTCATCCAGGAGATCATTGCCGCCGGCGGCCTGATGAACTCCATCAAGGCCAAAAACGCCAAGTAAGAGAGGGATACTGCCATGGAAAAGAACATTGCCGTCATCTGGGGCGACTGCTCCAGCCCTGAAATTGTCCGGCAGGCCCTGCGGGTGCTGGACAAAGTCGCCGAGAAATACGGCCACACCTTCCACTACATCGACACCGCCATGGGCGGCGAGGCCATCGACAAATACGGCGACCCGCTGCCCCAGCACGAGCTGGACAAATGCCTGGAAGCCGACAGCGTCCTTCTGGGCGCGGTGGGCGGCCCCAAGTGGGAGGGGATGCCCGGCGACAAGCGCCCCGAAAAGGGTCTGCTCCGGCTGCGGGCCGGCATGGGCCTGTACTCCAACAGCCGTCCGGCCAAAATCTGGCCCCAGCTGGCCCCGGCCAGCCCCCTCAAGCCCGAGATTGTGGCCCAGGGGATCGACTTCATCATTGTGCGGGAACTGACCGGCGGCGTCTACTTCGGCGAGCACACCACCAAGACTCTGCCCACCGGTGAAAAGCAGGCGGTGGACATCATGCCCTATTCGGAGCATGAGATTGAGCGGATTGGCCGGATTGGCTTTGAGACGGCCCAAAAGCGCCGCAAAAAGCTCTGCTGCGTGGACAAGGCCAACGTTCTGGACACCAGCCGCCTGTGGCGTGCGGTGATGCACCGCCTCCAGGCTGAGTACCCCGACGTGGAGTACAGCGAGATGTTTGTGGACAACTGCGCCATGCAGATTGTCAAGAATCCGGCCCAGTTCGACGTGATTGTCACCGAGAATATGTTCGGCGACATTCTGTCGGATGAGGCCTCCATGATTACCGGCTCCATCGGGATGATTCCCTCCTCCTCCCTGGGCGAGGGGACCAGGGGCCTCTATGAGCCCATCCACGGCTCGGCCCCCGACATCGCCGGCAAGGACGTGGTCAACCCCACCGCCTGCATTCTGTCGGCAGCCATGATGCTGCGCTACAGCTTTGGAATGGCGGCCGAGGCCGACTGCATTGAGGCGGCCGTGGGCAAGGTGCTGGACGCCGGCCTGCGCACCGCTGACAATATGAGCGAAGGCTGCACCTGTCTGGGCTGCGCCGCCATGGGCGACGCCATCCTCCAGGCCATGGACTGAGCGCCGGCGCTCCCTGTAGTTTGACAAAGGCTCCTGTCCGATGCGGCTCGGACGGGGGCCTTTGTCGTGCCCGGGCGTCCTGTCTGCACATCTCGAATGGCCGGCTGGAACGCAGAGTGAAAGAAATTCATTTGACAAAACAGTTTATGTATTCTATACTGGTGTCTATCAGAATTTGTTACACATAAGGAGATGCAGGGCGGCTCGGCCCTGTATTTTATTGGGAGAGGGATTATGCTTACACTGGATAAAATCTATCACGCCGCCTTTGTCCTGAAAGAGATCGCACGCCGCACCGACTTGATCGAGGCGCCGCTGCTGTCCCGGGACTGCCGCCTCTACCTCAAGACCGAAAACCTCCAGGTGACCGGCAGTTTCAAGGTGCGGGGCGCCTACTACAAGATCAGCCAGCTCTCGGAAGAAGAGCGGAGCCGGGGCGTCATCGCCTGTTCGGCGGGCAACCACGCCCAGGGTGTGGCCCTGGCTGCCACCCGCCGGGGGATCAAAAGCATTGTCTGCATGCCGGACGGCGCCCCCATCATGAAGGTGGAAAATACCAAGAATCTGGGCGCCGAAGTCTGTCTGGTGCCGGGCACCTACGACGACGCCCACGACAAGGCCGTCGAGCTCCAGGCCGAAACCGGGATGACCTTCATCCATCCCTACGACGATGAACTGGTGATTGCAGGCCAGGGCACCATCGGTCTGGAAATCCTGGATCAGCTGCCCGATCTGGACGCCGTGATTGTGCCGGTGGGCGGCGGCGGCCTGATTGCCGGCATTGCCTTTACCATCAAGTCCCTGCGGCCGGATGTCAAGGTCTACGGCGTCCAGGCGGCGGGTGCGCCCAGCATGTATATGTCCATGAAGGAGCATTGTTACCGGACCCTGGACACCGCTTCCACCTTTGCGGACGGCATCCAGGTCAAGACCCCCGGCGAGCTGACCTATGAGATGTGCGAAAAGTATGTGGACGAGATGGTCACCGTCAGCGAGGACGAAATCGCCGCGGCCATCCTGTCCCTGATGGAAAATCAGAAGCTGGTGGCCGAGGGCGCCGGCGCGGTGCCTGTGGCGGCAGCCCTCTTCCACAAGCTGCCCATCCAGGGCAAAAAGGTGGTCTGCGTGGTGTCGGGCGGCAACATCGATGTCAACATCCTGAGCCGCGTCATCACCCGCGGCCTCATCATGAGCGGCCGGAAGTCCAATCTGACCATCGCGCTGGAGGACAAGCCGGGCCAGCTCACCAAGGTATCCCAGATTGTGGCCGACTGCGGCGGCAACGTGGTGTCGGTCCAGTACGACGGTTCCGACCCCGACATGCCCATTTCCAGCTGTTTCCTCAAGCTGGGCATGGAGACCCGCGACGAAGCCCAGATCGAACAGATTCGCACCGAGCTGGCCAAGGCCGGTTTCCAGCTGGTGGCCGAACGCACCTGACCGCCTTACTTTTCTGGAAGAAAAGTAAGCAAAAGACGTTCACTGTGTACCGCCGACTGCTGTGGTCCTCACAAGGCCCTGCCGGCGGTCAGGTTTCAGCCGCTTTATCAGGCTCCCGGCCTGCGGCCCTGTGAGTCCGGCGTTATGCGCTGCCTGATTTTCCGGCCTTTACGCCTTAGCTCGCTCCCGGCGTTTGCGCCTGCGGCGCGGTACGATGCAAACTCCTGTTTTTTAGAGAAGAAGCAGGCAAACACCCGCAGAAACGGGCCGTAAATCCGGCCAAGTGCAAGGGGACAGCCGCTTTATAAGGCCCCGGGCTGTGCTTCTGGTCCAATGCGATGCGCTGGCTGATTTGCAGGCGGTTCTGTTTCGGATGATTCGGCACGGGGGCCTTGATTCAACAAACGTATCATCCAGGCGCAAGCCTGCCGCAAAAGGAGAACTTACCATGAACGTTGTTTCTACTTCCAACGCACCCGCCGCCATCGGTCCTTACAGCCAGGCCCTCGATTTGGGCGACCTGGTCTTTGTGTCGGGTCAGATTCCGGTGGACCCCGCCACCGGCCTGATGGCTGACACCGTGGAGGAGCAGGCCGCCCAGAGCCTGGCCAACCTCAAGGCCATCCTGGCTGCGGCCGGTCTGAGCATGTCCAATGTGGTCAAGACCGTCATCTTCCTGGCCGATATCAATGACTTTGCGGCGGTGAACCAGGTCTACGCCCAGGCCTTCAGCGAGCCCTACCCCGCCCGCAGCTGCGTGCAGGTGGCGGCCATCCCCAAGGGCGCCAAGCTGGAAATTGAGTGCATCGCAAAGCGCTAACAAAGCAAAAAGGGACAACCGAAAGGCTGTCCCTTTTCTGTTGGTCATTTGCATCAGGCCGGGGTGCTGGCAGCGGGGGCCATTTGGACTGACGCGCTGGCGGCGGCGCTGTCGGCCGGGATGCTGGCCCCGGCGGGGGGTACTTCCTGGGCAGAGTCCACCACCTCGGTGTGGGCCACATGGGTCCGCAGATAGCTCACCCAGGCGGTATAGCCCTGCGGCAGCAGGTGGTAGCCGTCGGGCTGGGCATATTCGGCTTTCAGGTCGCCGTTTTCGTCGGCCAGAACTTCCCAGAGGTCCAGGAAATAACAGCCTTTCTCCACCGCCAGGGCGGCCAGATCGTTGTTCACCCGGATGAACCGTTCGGCGTACATGCCGGCGTGCTGGGGGTCGGCGCTGACTTCAGGGCGGACCGGGGTGATGGACTGGACATAGATGTCCGCCTCCGGCAGAAGCTGATGAATCCGGTCCAGCATCAGGCCGTAGTAGTTGAGAAAGTTGCTGTAATCGGTGTCCTGGGTCAGGACATTGGTTCCCAGCAGAATGTACACAGATTTGGGCGCATACGATACAAGTGCCTCCAGCGGAATCTCCTGGACGCCGTCCACCCGGGTGCAGGTGGTGCCGTTGACCACCGCGTTGGGCCCTACGCCGCGGTAGGCGCAGTAATGGGCGTTGGGGAGGCCGGTGTCATAGATCTGCATCCCCTGGGTCAGGCTGTCGCCCAAAAAGACCGCTGTGTCAAAATAGCTCAGCTCCACCGGATCGGACTGGGTTTCGGGCATGGATGCCAGCCGGAAATCCATGGCGGTGGTGACGCCGTCGGCCAGTTTCTGGACGGTGAGACTGGTTTGGCGGGTGTAGCTGAGGCTGCGCCATTCGGTGCTGGGCAGCGTCTGCTCCAACAGGCTGACCTGGGGCTCTTTGTTGCCGGGCCGGGTGGGGTAGAGCTGACGCCACAGCACCCACACCCCGCACAGCAGCACCAGCATCAGAAACGCCAGAACAGTTGAAAACATCCTGCGCCATCGCCTGTGCAGGACGTGGCGGCGGTATTCCTGATAGTCTGCCATAAGGTCCTCCTTGCCCCGATGTACGGGGGCTTTGCTTGGTACTTCTATTATACAGCGCATCCAGGTGCCGCGCAAGGCGGCAGGCACATTTTGACAGGATGCCGCGGGGCTTTCTTCCTGATTCAATTTATGCTATACTTATAAAATAGGAATTCTTGACAGAAAGCAGGTAATTTGATGCGCACAGACCCTTCGCTGCACTATCTGGACAACGCGGCCACCACTCTGGTGGACCCCGCGGTGGCCGATGTGATTCACACCGCCATGCTGGAGCATTGGGCGAATCCCTCCTCCCTCTACCGGCCCGGCGCCGAGAGCGAGGCCGCCCTGGGCCACGCCCGGGCCGCCCTGGCCCGCACCATCGGATGCAAGAGCAAGGAATTTTATTTCACCTCCTGCGGCAGTGAGGGAAACAATCTGGCCCTGCTGGGGGGCGCTCTGACCAAGACCTTTGGCAAAAAGATTGTCTGCTCGGGGTTTGAGCATCCCAGCGTCCGCCGTCCCCTGGAACAGCTGGCAGCAAACGGCTGGCAGGTGGTGTTTGTGCCGCCGCAGGCGGACGGAAGTTTTGACGTGGACCGGATGCTGGAACAGATCGACCGCTCCACCGTCCTGGTGTCCTGCATGATGGTCAACAACGAGACCGGCGCCCGCTGCGACGTGGAGCGTCTGGCCCGGGAGGCCAAAAAAATCAACCCCCGGGTGATGGTCCATGTGGACGGCGTCCAGGCCTGGATGCGGCTGCCGGTGAAGCTGGCGGACAGCGGCATTGACAGCTTTACGGTCAGCGGGCACAAAATCCACGCCCCCAAGGGGGTGGGGGGATTGTTCCTCAGCGAAAAACTGATCCAGAGTTTCCGGCCGCCCTATCTGGGAGGCGAACAGGAGC
The DNA here is from genome assembly GCA_944385995.1 of uncultured Faecalibacterium sp. GTDB lineage: Bacteria > Bacillota > Clostridia > Oscillospirales > Ruminococcaceae > Faecalibacterium. Next base: position 25,380 of record CALWZL010000018.1, on the reverse strand, counting down.
GGGGCATCCGTCCCGGCACCGAAAACCTGCCCTATGCCCTGGGCCTGGCGGCCGCCGCCCAAAAGCTGGCCCCCACCATTCGGGAGCGCACCGCCCGGGTGCGGGAGCTGAATGACCGGCTGCGGGCAGGGCTGGCAGCTTTCCCCACCGTGGAGATCAACAGCCCCGCCGACGCGGTGCCCGAAATCCTGAATTTCAGCCAGAACCGGATCAAGAGCGAGACCATGCTGGCCTGGCTGGCGGAGCAGCAGGTCTATGTGTCGTCGGCGTCGGCCTGCGGCCGTGGCCAGCCCAGCCACACCCTGGCGGCCATGGGACGCAGCGACCGGGCCATCGACACCGCCATCCGGGTGTCCTTCTGCGCCGACAACACCCCTGAGGATGTGGACGCCTTTTTGGAGCGGTTCGAGGCAGGGATGAAAACGCTGGCCTCTTTTTAACCGAAAACGCCGGTCCGGCCCGAGGCCGGGTCGGCGATCGCTTTGACAGATTGTATGACTAGGAGAACGGATATGCAGGAAGTAATCATCGGTTACCAGGGCGAGATGTCCCTCAAGGGCCTCAACCGGAACCAGTTTGAGTCAGCCCTCATGAAGATTCTGCGCTACCGGCTGAAGGACGCGGGAAAGTTCAACGTCTGGTGCGCCCAGTCCACCTTCTACATGGAGCCGGAGGAGGACGGGGCCGATCTGGACCTGGCCTTTGAGCGGGTGAGCAAGGTGTTCGGCCTGGCAGCGGTCAGCCGCAGCGCCGTCTGCGAAAAGGACTTTGACGCCATCTGCCGCACCGCCGAGGCCTATCTGGGGGAGACCCTCCGCCATGTTGCCACCTTCAAGGTGGAGGCCCGCCGGTCGGACAAGACCTTCCCCATGGACAGCCCCGCCCTGATGCGGGAGCTGGGGGCCTATCTGCTGGAACATCATCCCCGGCTGAAGGTGGATGTCCACAACCCCGAATGCAAGGTGATTGTGGAGATTCGGGACAAGGGCGCCTATGTCCACGGCCCCAAGACCCCCGGCGAGGGCGGTCTGCCGGTGGGCACCAGCGGCCGCGCCCTGAATCTGCTGTCGGGCGGCATTGACAGCCCGGTGGCGGCCTACCGGATGGCCAAGCGGGGCCTGGCGCTGGATCACATCCACTTTGCGTCCCCGCCGTATACCTCCGAGCGGGCCCGCCGCAAGGTGATCGCCCTGGCCCAGCGCGCCACCGTCTACACCGGCAGCTGCAATCTGTTTGTGGTGCCCTACACCCGGCCCCAGGAGTATATCCGGGACAACGCCCCCGCCATGCTGTTCACCGTCCTGATGCGGCGCAGCATGATGCGGATTGCCAGCCGGATTGCCCAACAGCAGGGCTGCGGCGCCCTCATCACCGGCGAAAGCCTGGCCCAGGTGGCCAGCCAGACCGTCTATGCCCTCCGCTGCACCGATGCGGCCCAGGACCTGCCGGTTCTGCGGCCCCTGATCGGGATGGACAAGACTGAAATTGTGGAGACGGCCCGCCACATCGGCACCTTTGAGACCAGTATCCTTCCCTACGAGGATTGCTGCACCATCTTCACCCCGCCCCACCCGAAACTCCGTCCCACCCTGGAAGAGGTGCTGGAAGCCGAGGCAGCCATGCCGGATTTGGCCGGGCTGGAAGCCGAGGCGGCCGCCCAGACCGAGCGGCTGCGGATTCGGATCAACGACGAGCCGGAACTGGAAGATTGAGGGGAGGCCGGAAGATGACGGCGGAAATCATCAGCGTGGGCACCGAGCTTCTGCTCGGGAATATTTTGAATACCAATGCCCAGTTTCTCAGCCGGGAACTGGCCGAACTGGGCATCACGGTCCAGCGTCAGAGCACCATCGGGGACAACCACGACCGTCTGGCCGACTGGGTCAGCGAGGCCAAGGATCGCTGTGATCTGCTGGTGTTCACCGGCGGACTGGGCCCCACCGACGACGATTTGACCAAGGAGACCGTCGCGGCCTGCTATGGGGACAGCCTGGTCTTTGACCCCGAGGAGTGGGAGAAGATTGTGGATTACTTTACCCGGATGGGGCGTCAGACCACCCCCAACAACCGCAAGCAGGCCATGGTGCCGGTCCACGGGGAGAAAATTCCCAATGCCCACGGCACCGCGCCGGGGGCCTGGTTTGAGCAGGACGGCCGGTGTGCGGTCCTGATGCCGGGGGTGCCGGCCGAGATGAAAGCCATGTGGACCGAGCAGGTCCGGCCCCGTCTGCTGGCCCGGCAGAACTGTACCCTTCATTCCCTGACCCTGCGGGTGCTGGGTGGCGAGAGCGAGATCGAATACCGGGTGCGGGAACTGCTGAAAAACGCCAATCCCACCGCGGCCATCTACTGCAAGACCGGCGAGAGCGAAATCCGCATCACCGCCCGGGCGGCCAGCGATCAGGACGGGGAGGCCATGTGCCGGGCATATGCCAAAAAGTTCTATGATATTCTTGGGGACGCGGTGTATGATGAAGATGTACCCGGTCTGGCCTACACGGTGATTCACACCCTGGAGGCCAAGGGGATGACGCTGGCCACCGCCGAGAGCTGCACCGGCGGCCTGATTGCCCAGCAGCTGACCGCGGTGCCGGGAGCCAGCAATGTCTTTGGCTTTGGCTTTGTGACCTACTGGGAACAGGCCAAGTCCAAACTGCTGGGGGTGGACCTGGCGGTGATCCGGCACTACAATGTGGTGTCGGGGCCGGTGGCGGCCCAGATGGCCCGGGGCGCCCGGGAGGCCTCCGGCGCAGATCTGGCCATTTCGGTCACCGGACTGGCAGGCCCTGGGGGCGGCGATGAAGTCCGCCCGGTGGGCACCGTCTACATTGGCGGCGCCGCCGGGGACAGCGTCTGGGTGGAAAAATTCCACTACATCCGGTTGGGCCGGGAAAATGTCCGGGCCCGGGCGGCCCATGCGGCGCTGGAACTGGCGCTGCGGCTGCTCCAGGGCAAGGCCCCGGCGGGCTGCTGCCGTCTGGCCGCGGCCGACTGCGACCATCCCCAGGCCCTCGACGCGCTGGACCGGGCGCTGATCTTATAAGGTCCATCTGAAACCCCAGAACGCTTTTGCAACATCCATCGCCGGACAGGCTTTCAGATGCACCTCAGAAAGCGACAGGAGGAATGCGACGATGGAAGCAGCAAACGAGAGCTGGGTGCTGCGGTTTTTCGGGGTGAAGGAAGCGGAGGTGTGCCGGACGGCCTCCGGCCTGGCGGGCCGGTATGGCCTGACCCAGGTGGAAAGCCGGTCCCAGGGGGCGGAAACCCTGCTGGCCCTGACGGCGCCGGCATCGGCCCTGCACAAGGCAGAGGGACGGCTGCGCCGGACCTTTCGGGCCGGATTGTACGGAACCGGGGAACAGACGCTGGCCGACTGCGCAGCACAGGCTTTGGTCAGGCATGACCGGCTGCTGGTCTGCGGGGACAAGCTGGCCCTGGAGCTCCTGGCGCCCCGGTTGGAGGGGCGGGAAGGGGCGGAAAAGGTCTTTGATTTCGGGGCGGGCAGCTGTGAAGACCCTGATGTCTGCGCCCGGATCGAAGCACGGGCCCTCCGCCGCCGGGGCAAACAACAGAGGGCGGACAACCCTGTGGAACAGCATCTCCGCCGTCTCCGGGCAGCCCTGCGGGTGACCAAAGCCGATCTGGTGGCGGGCGCTCTCCAGCTGGAAGAACGGACCCTGGTGACGGTGGCCGGCCGGAAAGGCAGCTGGCTTTATCTGGCCGGGTCGGCGGACAATCCCGCCCTCTGGCTGCTGGACCTGGTCCGGCGGGCCGCCGACGGCAGCCCCCAGGCGCCGGAAGTCCGGTTTGTCCGGCGGGGCAGACAGCCCGACCTCTCCCTCTGGGGGGTACAGCTGGTCCCGGGGGTTCAGGAGGAACCAGCCCTCCCGCTGGTCCGGCGCCGCCGCTGGCCGGTGCGGCTGGCTTTGGTGCTGGGGGTGGTGGTGCTGGCCGGACTGGCGGCGGCCCTGCGGGTCACCGACGGTGATCTGGCCGCCCTGCCCGGTCTGGTTCGGAATCTGATGGAGGGAAGCCAGCTTCCGGCCCACTCGGGGGCAGCGCTGCTGTAACAATAAAAAAGTCCCGGCCGGACGACATGTGCGTACGGCTGGGACAGATACAGGAAACTTTGGCGCAGAGAGTGTGCGGGCCGCTTGGGGCCCGTGCGCGGTTCTGCGCCAAATTTTGTTTCAAAGGGGGGCAGAGCTGAGCCGCTGCCTGCGGCAAAAGCAGAAAACCGCAACCAAAGGATTTCTGCCGCGCGGATGCGTGCAGAAATTCCCCCAAAGAGCATCTGAATGTTAGAATTTTTTCCAGGTCTCGGGAGCGAACAGGAGCAGCATGGGGAACAGCTCCAGACGGCCGGCCAGCATATCGAAAGTCAGCACCAGCTTGGAAAAGCTGGAGTAAAAGCCGAAATTGGCGGTGGGACCCACCCCCTCCAGGCCGGGGCCAATGTTGTTGAAGGTGGCCGCCACGGCGGTAAAGTTGGTGGTCATGCTGTAGCCGTCCAGGCTGACCAGCAGCACCGACACCGTGAAGATGATGATGTAGGCCGCCATAAAGACATTGATGGACCGAAGGGTCTCGTGGTTGATGGGTTTGCCGTCCACCCGCACCGGCGTGACGGCGTTGGGGTGAAGGGTCTGCTGGATTTCCTTGCGGATGCTCTTGGCCAGAGTGACCAGACGGCTGATTTTCATGCCGCCGCCGGTGCTGCCGGCACAGGCGCCGATGAACATCAGGGTCACCAGGACGGTCTTGGCAAAGGGAGGCCACAGGTCGTAGTCACAGCTGGAAAAGCCGGTGGTGGTGATGATGGAGCCCACCTGGAAGGCCGCCTGCTGCACCGCGGTGCGGAAATCGGGAAAGAGATCCCGGATGTTCCAGCTGACCATGGCGATGGCCGCCGCAATGACGATCAGGTACCAGCGGACTTCCTCGATGGCGATGGCCTTCTTGAATTTGCGGCGGGTCAGGTAGAAGTAGGCGCTGAAGTTGACACCGAACAGAATCATAAAGACCGTCACCACCACCTGGATGTAGGTGGAATAGCTGGCCAGGCTGTCATTGCGGACACCGAAGCCGCCGGTGCCGGCGGTGCCGAAAGTAATCAGCAGAGTATCCATCAGGGGACAGCCCCCCGCCAGCATAAAGAGAATCTGGAGGATGGTCATCCCCAGATAGATGGTGTAGAGGATTTTGGCGGTGGCCTGGACCGAGGGAACCATTTTTTCGACTTGGGGGCCGGGGCTTTCGGCCTTCATCAGGTTGACATGGCTGCCGCCGGCCAGCGGCATCACGGCCAGCAAAAAGACCAGAATGCCCATGCCGCCGATCCAGTGGGTGAAGCTGCGCCAGAACAAAATCCCCATGGGCAGGCTCTCCACGTCGGCCAGGACCGAAGCGCCGGTGGTGGTGAAACCCGACACCGTCTCAAACAGGGCGGCGACGGGGTCGGGAATGGCCCCCGACAGGACAAAGGGCACCGCTCCCATGACACTGATGACCACCCAGGTCAGCGCCGCGGTGACGCAGCTCTCCCGCATGTAGAAAATTTTGCGGCGCGGCTTGAGAAAGGTGAGGGAAAGCCCGATGACAAAGCAGAGGGCCACCGTGAACAGGAAAATCCACAGGACATCCCATTCGTGGTAGAGGGCGCTGACCAGGGCGGGCAGGCACATCAGCCCGCCTTCACACAGCAGAATATACCCCAGCAGACGGAATACAATCGCATAGTTCATCGGCGCGCGCTCCCTTGTCCTGCCACAATGTCCCGCAGATCATGAAGGCCGTGCTGCAAAGTGACCACAACGACGGTATCCCCCAGCTGAATGGTGTCGCCGCCGCGGGGGATGATGATCTGGTCGCCGCGGGTGATGCAGCAGAGCAGCAGATGGGGCTTGAGGTGAAGTTCGCTCAGGGGAACGCCGGTGGCGGCGCTCTGTTCGTGGACCGTGAACTCCAGCGCTTCCACCCGGTCGTCCAGAATCCGGTAGAGGGTCTTGATGTTGTTGCCGGCCTCGTTCTGGAGGGCCCGGACATACTGGACGATGAAGTCACAGGTCATATACTTGGGATAGATGATGCTGCCCAGGTCAAAGCTGGAGAGCATGTCGTCAAACTCCAGGCGGTTGATTTTGGTGACCCGCTTGGCCCGGGAATGGTTGCTGGCAAAGAGGGAAAGAAGGATGTTTTCCTCGTCCATGTTGGTCAGGGCTACAAAGGCTTCGGCTGCGTCCAGCCCCTCCGACAACAGAAAACTCCGGTTGGAGCCGTCCTCACAGAGAATCTGGGCGTCGGGCAGCTCCTCGGCCAGGTAGTCGCAGCGGTTGAGGTCCCGCTCGATGATCCGCACCTTGACCTTGTCGGCCAGCAGGGATTTGCTCAGATAGAAGGCAATGGCGCCGCCGCCCACGATCATGGCATTTTTCACCGGGTTGACCGGGATGCCCAGTTTCAGGAAAAACTGATGGGCCTTTTCCTGGGTGGCCAGGAAGGTGACCAGGTCCCCGCTGCGGAGCACAAAACTGCCGTCGGGGATGGTGACGGTCTTCCCACGCTCCACGGCGCAGACCAGAATGTCGCAGCCCAGCCGGGTGGGAATGTCCCGGATGGGCATGCCGTCCAGACCGTGGGCAATGGTGAGGGCAAATTTAATCAGCCGGACCCGGCCGCCGGCGAAGGTGTCGATCTTGGTGGCGCCGGGGAACCGGAGCAGACGGGAAATTTCGGTGGCGGCGGCCATCTCGGGGTTGATGATGGCCGAAATGCCGGTCTGCTGGCGGATGAAGTCCAGCTCATGGCTGTAGGACGGATTCCGAACCCGGGCGATGGTGTGACGGCTGCCCGCCTTTTTGGCAAACATGCAGCACAGCAGGTTCAGCTCGTCCGAACCGGTGATGGCGATAAAGACATCGTTGTCCTCGATGCCCGCCTCGGACAGGGTAGCGATGGAAGAACCGTTGCCCACCACGCCCAGCACGTCGTAGGACTGAACGATTTGCTCGACGCGGGCCTTGTTGGTGTCAATCACCGTTACGCTGTGCCCTTCCTCACTGAGCTGGCGGGCCAGAGCTGTGCCCACCTTGCCGCCGCCCACAAGTATGATTTTCATCCTCTCAGCATCCTTTCCCATCATGAAAAAAAGCCAGGGGGGCCTGCGCCGCCTGGCTCGGCATTCTATGCACGGTAGTATTCTAGCACAATTTTCGGGAAAGGTCCACACTTCACCGCAGGACGAAGAGGGCTTCCCGCACCTGTCGGCCGGCCCCTTTTCGACAAAATGTCCCGGCGAACAGCGCGCTGGGCGCACCCTCGCCGGGAGCGGTTTGGTCGGATCGGTGCCGTCGAGGCTCAGAAGGGCCGGTAGAAGAACCAGCGGTTGCCGCAGCAGCAGTTGCACAGCAGGTTCAGCAGGATCATGGACCAGCACCACCGCATGATTCCGCCGCCGTTGCTGGCATAGGTGGTCTGGGTCCGGTAGGTCTGGCCCGGATTCTGGAGGCGGTTGAGATGATTGCGGTATTCGGTGTTGCCCGGGTCCAGCTGGACCGCCCGGCGGGCGTCCTGGAGGGCGTCAATGCTGCGGCCCAGGCCCTGGTTGGCCAGGCTGGACAGATAGTACCAGCGGGCGTTCCGGTCCCTCTGGGCGTCCAGCACCCGGCGGGCCTCGGCGTAACGGCCGTTGACGATGAAGTTGCGGGCCGCCTGGATTTCGGCGGGGTCGCTGCTGGAACTGCTGGGGCCCCGCTGCTGGGTGTAGCCGCCGCCATAGCCAAAGCCAAACCCAAAGGGGTCAAAGCCATAAAAACCATCCTCAAAGCCGCCCTGCTGGTAGCCCTGCTGATAGCTCTGCTGACTGTACCCGCCGTAGCCCTGCTGGCTGTAGCCGCCGGATGTCTGGGGACCGGTATCGCCCTTCATAATGGCGTCGTAGGCGGCCTGGACTTCCTTGAAATGTCCCTCGGCGGTGGGATCATTGGGGTTCAGGTCGGGATGCCAGCGCTTGCACTTGGCGCGGTAGGCTTTTTTGATCTCTTCCTCACTGGCACCGCGCTGGATGCCAAGGACTTCATAGGGATCTTTCATCGGATAACTTCCTCACAACTCTCTATCGCAATGTGGAAAAAAGGGATGCCGGCCGCCCCTCGCTGGGCCCGGCCCCTGTCATCGTTTCAAAAGCTTATCTATTTTATCGTATGAATGCTCAAAAAGCAAGCCCCACACCACACAACAGGGCTCAGCGGGGCTTCTTTCGGCTGTTTTTGACATTGTATTTGAGCCAGATGCCGGAATACAGGATGTTTTCCAACAGGTCCGCATCCTCGACACAGGGCAGACGCCGGAAGGCGGCCGCCGCCTGGGCCAGCAGCAATTCAAAGATCTCCCGCATCTGGTCCTCATAGTCGGGCTCGGCGGAGATCCGGCGGAGGGGATTGTAGGAGCCCTTCCGCTTGTCCCGCTCCAGGTCGTCCCAGGCATCCAAAAGATAGATGTATTTGCCGATGCTGTAGCCGATGGTCCGCAGCTCGCCGGACCATCGGTCCTGTTTGTAGTCGAACAGCTCGGCCATCAGCCCGCCGAAGGACCCCGACACCAGGTCCAGATCCTCGCAGCCTGCGGCCTCATATTGGGCCAGCTGGTCCAGACCCTGGGTGATGGCCTGGCAGGCCCGGGGCCACCGGGCCTCAGCGTCCCGGCGGCGCTGGTCCAGCAATTTCATGTAGCCAAGGCCCAGGGGGCTGCGGTCGTCCTCCCATTTGTCTTGGGCGCTGTAGTAGTGGAGGGCCAGACCGATGTCGGCGCAGTAGTCGGTGGGACCGCTGTACCGCCAATGGATGGGCCGGATGGGATGGACCGGACAGCGGCCGGTTTCGGCCACCGCCGGGGTCTCGCCCTCGTACAGGCTGGACAACAGCAGATTCAAAAAGGTCAGGTCGTAGCTCAGGGTCATCCGGCCCGCCATCCCGTGGAGGGCCGCCGCCCGGCGGCACAGGCCGCAATAGGCGGTGCGGTAGCGGTCCCGGGCCTCGGGGGTCATGGCCTGCTGGTCAGGAATGATATAGCCAAACATATCAGCTCTTCTTGATGAACTGGGTGCCGCACCGCGGGCAGGAGATTTCGATCCGGCCCCGGCCTTTTGGAACCCGCAGCATCTGGCGGCACTTGGGACACCGGAAATACCGGTAGGTCTTGCGGTCGTCCCAGCGGCGCTTGATGCCGCGGAACTTGCCGGCAATCTGCTCTTTCAGGTTGTAAAAGCGGTAGTTCTCCTCGGTGCGGCGGGAGATGTTGCGGCTGAAGGTGCGGAAATAACAGTAGATCAGCGCGGCCAGGCCCAGCCAGGTAAAGATGCCCCAGCGGCTGACCAGGGAGATCAGGAGCAGGACCACGGCCAGAATGCTCAGGAACTGATTGAGCGCATCGGTGCCGTAGCGGCCTGCCATGAATTGACGGATTTTTTCACGCATATCTGTAGATAGCCCCCATATCTTGGTAAAATTTGGTGGATGACCGGCGGCCCGGCCGCGGCGGTTCCCCAATTGGCAATCCGCAGGGCCGCCTGTTAAATTTAGTATGCCAGCCGGAAATGATCAAATTTTGAACAGAGTGAAAAGCAACCGTAAAAAGCGCGGCTTTCTCAGACTTCCCGCCGCCGGATGATGACCGATACCTCGGTATCCAGGGCCCCTTCCATGCTGCAATGGAGGGTGGCGCGGCCGGCGATCCCCTCGGTGGCCAGATAGGTGCCCGCCATGCCGCCCCGCAGGGGAACCACCGCAGGACCGATCAGTCTGGCAGGGCCTTCCACCGACAGCTGAACCGCCTCGCTGCAATAGGGCAGGAGGATTCCGTTTTGGTCGATGGCCCGGAGGGTCACCGCTGCACAGTCCCAGGTGGGGCCGTCGGTCAGAATGGCGTTGCGGACGGTGCATTCCAGCCGGACCCGCTGGGCGGGCTCCTGGATGACGGTCCGGGTGACCCGGCCCCGCCAGACTGCATCGAACCGGCAGGACACCGTGCGGCTGCCCAGCACCCCGATATAGGTCTGGTAGAGCCCGAGGAGGGTGGACTCATTCATCCGCAAAGTCCGCATCAGACGGCCCAGCCGGGCCCGCAGCAGCGGCGAGGGAACGGTGGGGTCCCGCCGCATGGCGTTGAGGCAGGCGGCCAGCTGGACGGCCTCATTGTGGGCGATCCCCTCGTATTTTTCCAGCAGGGGCCCCACAAAGTCGTCAATCTGGATGGGAGGGTGGGGCAGCGCCGCAAAGCGGCCCTGCCGGTCGGGGGTGAACTCGGCGATGAAATCCCCGTCCCGATACATCCGCACTGCGTCGGCATTGGTGAAGGCCCAGCATCCGCCGGGGTAGCCGGCGGGCATATCGCCAAAGGCGGCCGCCGGGGAGACTTCCAGAACCACGTCGGAGGGAACCCGGGGCGTTTTTTGGCTGGCAAAGACCGCGGCGGCCAGCTTGGGATTTCGGAACAGGTCCAGAACGCCCTGATAGCTGACCCGGTCTCCACTGCCATAGGCGGGATGGGTGTTGTAGTCGGTCATGCACCAGCCGAAGCTGCCCGCCACCCCCTGCTGGGCCGAGGCGTCGTTGAGGACGGCGCCATACCGCAGGGCCTGGCTCAGCCGCTGGGCTGTGCCGTCAAAGCTCTTGGTGGGGTACATCATCCCGCCGTATCCGCTGATGAGATAGCCGCGGCGCAGGTCGGGCGTGACCGACGGCCGGGGCAGGCAGCCCGGGCCCGACCCCGCAAAGGAAAAGTCGTCGTAGGCATAGACATCTTCCAGCAGCTGGCTCTTTTTGATCCGGCGGGAGCCGGCGGTGGGGCGGGTGGGATCGAGACGGCGGGCCGCCTCGTTGGTCTTTTTGTAGAAGGATTCGTCGTCGGCGCTGCCGGGCACCCGCACCCCCCACAGAAAGACGCTGGGATGGTTGCGGTACTGGGCTACCATTTCCCGGCAGTTCTGGAGGGCCTGGGCCTTCCAGGCCGGACTGCCGAGATACTGTTGGCCCGGCATTTCCACAAAGGCCAGCAGGCCCAGCTCGTCGCAGGCATCCAGAAAGGCGGGGCTGGGGGGACAGCAGCACCGGACGGCGTTGCAGCCCAGCTCCTTGCGGAGAATCTGGGCGTCCAGACGCTGGATGCTGTCGGGCATGGCGTAACCCTGGTAGGGGTAGCTCTGATCCCGGACCAGGCCCCGCAATTCGGTGCGGGCGCCGTTCAGATAGAGGCCGCCGGCCACAAACTGGATGGTGCGGAATCCGAACCGCAGTACCTTTTGATCCAGGACCCGGTCGGGCAGGCCGTTGGTGCCGGGCCGAATCAGGCGGACGGTCAGGGTATAGCGGGTGGGATGATCGCAGCTCCAGGGCTGGACCCCGTTCAGGGTGCCGTTGATGGGCAGGGAGAGTTCCCCCCTATAGGCGGCCCGCCGGCCGGAAGGGGAGCGGATCTCGGCTTCCAGGGTGCAGCCCACCGTCTCGCCGTCGGCGGCCGAATAAATCCGAAAGGACCCGTCGGCCGCTGCCTGGATAAAAACGTCCCGCAGCCAGGCGTTTTCCTTGACTTCCAGGGAGACCCCGCGGTAGAGTCCGCCATAGGTCAGGGTCTCGGTCTGGCCGCCGAAAGGCGGAATGTCCAGCGTTTCCCGGCTGTCGCACCGGACCGCCAGGATGTTTTCCTCGCCCAGCCGGACCGCGCCGGTCAGGTTGACCGTGAAGGCGGTATAACCGCAGGCGTGATGTCCCACCCGCTGGCCGTTGCAATAGACGGTGGCATCGTGGGCCGCGGCGCCGAAGGTCAAGAACAGGGTGCGGCCCTCCCAGCTTTTGGGCGCGGTAAAAACACGGCGGTACCCGCTGACCAGCTGGTAGTCGTTTTCGTTGCAGTAATTGAAGGGCAGCACTTTGACGGTGTGGGGCAGCCGTACCGGCTCCAGATCCAGGCTGCCGCAGTCCGGCCCCAACAGGGCCGGGTCGTAATGCGGCGTGAACAGCCAGCCGTCATTCCAGTCGTAATGTTCCATACGTTCCATCTGTTGCAGGCTCCTTACGGGTCGGGAAAGACCGGATTCAACATAAAAATTCGATTTTATGATAGCACAAAGTTATGAACGAATAAAGAATGTAAAACCCCGGCGGCAAGATTTTTTGGCGAAAATGGGGACAATGGCCCCCGCCGTTCGTCCAAGGCTTGACAAGTCCGGCCCGCTCTGCAATAATGAAGGGAACAACGTACCACTGAAAGGAGCGGATGCAGATGCGTGTGATCGCAGGGGAAGCCCGGGGCCGCCGGCTGGAGGCACTGCCCGGCACAGATGTGACCCGTCCCACCCTGGACCAGGTCAAGGAGGCGATGTTCAGCATCGTCCAGTTTGATCTGCCGGGCGCCCGGGTCCTGGACCTTTTTGCGGGCAGCGGCCAGCTGGGCATTGAAGCGCTGTCCCGCGGCGCGTCGAGGTGCGTTTTTCTGGACCAGAACCGGGATGCAGCCGCCGTCGTGATGCGCAACTGCAAGGCCTGCGGCCTGTTTGACCGCAGCCGGGTCAGCGTAGGAGATGCCGCCCGCTGGCTGTCGGCTTGCCATGAGCAGTTTGATCTCGTCCTGCTCGACCCGCCCTTCCGTCAGGGAACCCTCGCGGAGATCCTGCCGGCAGTGGACAAGGTGGTTGCGCCCGGCGGCATCGTCCTGTGCGAGAGCGAGGCAAATCTGGTGCTGCCCGCTGAGGTGGGCGGCCTGACCCTGCGCAAGCAGTACCGCTATGGCCGTGTGCTGCTGTGGCGGTACACCAAGCCCCGCGCCAGCGAACCGGAAGGGAGAGAAACCGTATGAACATCAATGAATTGCTGGACACCATCGAGGATGCCCTGGAAGAGAGCGCCAATATGCCGCTGTCGGGGGGCAAACGGATTGTGGATGTGGACCAGATTCGGGATTATTTGGATGAGGTCCGGGCCAACCTGCCCGGCGAGCTGCGGCAGGCCCAGGCCATTGTGAATGACCGCGCCCAGATTGTGGACTCGGCCAACGCCCAGGCCCAGGCCATCGTCCGCAAGGCAGAGGAGCGGGCCAGAGTTTTGGTCAGCGAGTCGGAAATTGTCAAAACGGCACAGCAGCGCGCCTCTGAAATCATGGCCCAGGCCCAGGCCGAAAGCCGCACCCTCCGCCAGACCACCGCGGACTACTGCGACAACATGCTCAAGACCACCGAGGAGACCATGCTTTCCAATGCCTCCCAGATCAAAAACGTCCGGGCCAGCCTCCGCCAATCCCCCAAAAAACAGCAGCAGTAAGCGAATCCTGTACATAGCCTCCCCCGTCAGCCGGACGGGGGAGGCTTTTTGCTGGGGCGCTGTTGCAAAGAATCATAAAGTTTCGGAGAAAGCGGGTCGATGTTTTAGACAAACTGCGGAAATTTGATGGAAAAAGTCGGGAGAAAACTATTGCAATCAGGGGTCCATTTTGTTACAATAAAACCATATCAGTGGGGTAAAGTAGAGAGAAGTGGGGAGTACGCCCCACGCTGCTCCCCCAAAGGAGGCGGTCAGGGTGTTCTTTGGACGGTATGACTGTACCATCGACGCCAAGGGCCGCCTTAATTTCCCGGCAAAGTTCCGGGATGGGATGGGCGAAAGCTTTGTGGTGATGGAATGGCTGGATCAGTGCCTGTTCGCGCTGCCCATGCCGGAGGTGGAACGAATCTCCGAGCGGCTGGGGGCGGACGAGCTGATGGACAGCTGGGAAATCACCGGCGACCTGTTCAGCACCGCCTGCGAGGTGACGCCGGACAAGCAGGGGAGGATTCTCCTGCCGGCCAGCCTGCGCCAGTATGCGGGTCTGGGAAAGACGGTGGCCGTCATCGGCAACCGCAACCACGCTGAAATCTGGGACGCCGCGCGCTGGGATGCCCGCCGGGCCGCCATCACCAACGAACAGCGGGCCGCCCGTCTGCGGGAACTGCACATTTGACGGGGGCCGGGTCTATCCCATGGACAGGAGAGAAAGGAGGCGGGCCCAATGGAAACAGAACAGGGACAGCAGGCATTTGACCCGGCCTCGTTTGAGCATGTGCCGGTGCTGCTGGAGGAGTGCCTGGAAGGGCTGGCAATCCGCCCCGACGGAATCTACCTCGACGGCACGGCCGGGGGTGCGGGACATTCCCGCGCGATTGCCAGCCGGCTGGACGCTGCGGCAGGCGGACGGCTGATTGCGCTGGACCAGGACCCCGACGCGGTCCAGACAGCGCGGCAGCGGCTGGCCGGATTGCCCGCCACCGTGGTACAGATCAATTTCCGCTATGCGGCGGATGCGCTGGCCGGTCTGGGGATTTCTCAGATCAACGGCGCCCTGCTGGATCTGGGCGTCTCCAGCCACCAGCTGGACGACGCCGAGCGGGGATTTTCCTACCGAGCGGATGCGCCGCTGGATATGCGGATGAGCCAGGAGGGGACAAGCGCCGCCGACCTGGTCAACACCCTGGACCGGGAAGAACTGACCCGCATCCTCCGCGACTACGGCGAGGAACCCTACGCCTGGCAGATTGCCGGGCGGATTGTGGAGGCGCGGGAGGAAACGCCCATTGAAACCACGCTGCAGCTGGCCGGGCTGATCGCTTCAGCGGTCCCCCCGGCTGTGCGGCGCAAGGACAAAAATCCGGCGCGCCGCAGCTTCCAGGCTCTGCGCATTGCGGTCAATCATGAGCTGGACGCCCTGGAAGAAGGGCTGGACGCCATCTTTGGCGCCCTGGCGCCCGGCGGACGGCTGTGTGTCATCACCTTCCACTCTCTGGAGGACAGGCTGGTGAAAAACAAGTTCCGCCGCTGGGCCACTGCCTGTACCTGCCCGCCGGAATTTCCGGTCTGTGTCTGCGGCGGCAAGGCAAAGGCAAAACTCATCACCCGCAAGCCCATCGAGGCAAAACCGGACGAGCTGGCCGACAACCGGCGCAGCCGCTCGGCCCATCTGCGGGTCCTCGAAAAATTGTAAGCGCGCTGTGTTTGGTGCGTAGAAGGAGAGATAGATCATGGGTCAGCCTGCATACGATTACAAGTACAAGGGGACTGCTTTTGCACAGACAGGCCGCCGCCCGGCTCCCCAGCCCGAGCGGCGGGTCAAACTGCGGGTCGAGCAGGGAGGCAAGGAAAAACTTTCGCCTGTCCGCGCGATGATGCAGCACGGGATGCAAATCCTGGCGCTGGGGGTTCTGGCGGGACTCTCGGTGGCCCTGTTGTTCAGCGAGGCCCGCATCGTGGAGCTGAGCGGCGATATCCGTCAGGCAAAGGCGGAGCTGGTCTCGGCCCAGAGCCAGAACGATTACTACAACACCACCCTGAATGTTCAGTCCAGCATCGGCAACGTGGAGGATGTGGCGGGCCGGCTGGGTCTGATGAAGATCGACGAAAGCCAAATCACCTATATCCGTCTGGATGACGAGAGCGTTTTGACCCGCCGCGAAACCGCGGTGGAAAAGTGGACCGATACCCTGCAGGCCGGCGTTTCGTCCCTGCTGCGGACCATTGATCCGCCGGACCAGGCTTCGGCAGACGGTGGACAGTGAGCAAAATCCGGCCGTGCCGGACCCATAACAAAACTACCCGGAGAAGCGTGCGGCAGCGCACGCTTTTTCGGTTTTTGGCGCCCATGACAGACCGGGCGCCGTCAGGAGAAGCAAATGTATCAGGACAACAACAGGCGCAGGCGGGGTTCCTCGCTCCACCGGGAGCCCGACGGAGCACCCATCCCCCGCAAAACCCGGATGGTGGGTCTGGGGGTTTCCATCGGCGCGGTGGCCCTGGCCACCGTGATTGTGGTGGGCAGCCTTTACAATATTCAGATCCGCAACGGCGAGATGTACAGCCGCTACGCCAGCAATCAGCAGCTGCTGGATACCACCATCCAGGCCACCCGGGGCGAAATCTACGACGCCACCGGCAAGGTGCTGGCCTCCACCAGTGTGGTGTGGGATCTCTGGTGCGACCCCAGCTATTCCAGCGCCCTCTATGACAGCCAGACCGTCACCTCCACCGACCCCGAGACCGGGGAAGAGGTGGAATCCACCGTCCGTACCGTGGACGCGGCGGCCTGTGCCGAGATCAGCCGGGAGCTGGCGCTCCGTCTGGTGTCGGGGGACGGCGTCAGCCTGGACAGCGTCGACACCGCCTCCGAGGCCTACACCACCCAGTACGACAAGATTTACAAGGCCCTCAGCAGCATTGATTCCTCCTATCAGGTGGTGGCCGAAAAGGTCAACAATGCGGTCAAGGAATCCATCGAGAAGTACGTCTCCGACCGCAACGCCCAGAAGGGCACCGGCCTGCTCTCCCTGTCCTCTTCCCGCACCTACCAGCGCAACTATCCCTACGGGGCGTTTGCGTCGGCGGTGCTGGGCTTCACCAACGCCGACGGAGAGGGTTTCTACGGCCTGGAAAAGTCCTATGACGATGTCCTGTCGGGCACCGACGGCCGCACCGTCACCATCCGCAACGCCCGGGGCAATGCGATTGCCGACAACAGCGCCGTCACCTACGACGCCAAAGACGGCAACAGCCTGATTCTGACCCTGGACAGCACCATTCAGGAGGTGGTGGAAAGGTATCTGAACGAGGCCATCGCCGCCAATACCGTTGAAAACCGCGGCTGTGCCATTGTGATGGATGTCAAAACCGGGGGCATTCTGGCCATGGCTTCCAAGCCTGACTTTGACCCCAACAATCCCAACGATTATTCCGCCAACCAGGCCTATCTGGAGGAACTGGTCCGGGCTGAGCCTGAGCTGTACGGCATCTACCTGAAAAACGAGGACGGCACCTTCGTCACCGACGAGGAGGGCAACAAGGTCCTCGATCCCGATGCCGACTACTCGGGCTATTTCCGTGATATTATGTGGAAAAACAAGACCATCACCGAGCTGTACTACCCCGGAAGCGTCTTTAAGGTCATCACGGCGGCCATGGGCCTGGACTCGGGCAACGCCACCTACAACACCACCTTCAGCTGTTCGGGCGCCTATGGCGTCGCCAAGGAGACCTACCACTGCGCCGGCCGTCACAGCCACGGCGTGCAGAATCTGGCCGACGCGCTGCGGAACAGCTGCAACATCTACTTTATCCAGCTGGGCCAGCGGATCGGCGTCCAGACCTTCTATGAGTATTTCAAGGCCTTCGGCTTCACCGAACAGACTGGCGTGGACCTGCCCAACGAGACCTCCTACATGCAGTACTACACCGACAAAAACATGGGCGAAGTGGAGCTGGCCTCCTCGGCCTTCGGCCAGTCGATGGCCGTCACCCCCCTGCAGGTCTGCACCGCCATTGCAGCCGCTGTCAACGGCGGCTATCTGGTGACCCCCCATGTGGTGGACCAGATTGTGGACCCCAACGGCAACGTGGTGGAGCAGATCGGCGCCAACGTCCGCCGTCAGGTCATCAGCGAGAGCGCCAGCGAGACCATCCGCCAGATCATGGAATACGAGGTGGGCGGCGGTACCATCCAGACCGGCGGTTACCGCGCCTATGTGGCAGGCTATCGGATCGGCGGCAAGTCGGGCACCTCTGAGCTGCTGAACATGGACCGCCGCGCCGACGGCGACTACAAGAAGGCCGCTTCCTTTGTGGCGGTCCTTCCCGCCGACGACCCTGAGATTCTGGTCTATGTGATGCTGGACGACCCCAACAACGCCAACAGTGACTACTCGTCCATTCTGGCGGCCCCGGTGGTGGGCAACATCATCAGCGAGATCGCCCCCTATCTGGGTCTGGCCACCGACGGCATCGACCGCAGCGGCACCACCGTCAAGGTGCCCAACCTGATCGGCACCGAGTGGAGCAACGCCCAGGTCTCCCTGAACATCCGCGGCCTCCAGCACCAGCTGGTGGAGAGCGGCACCGACAACACCGCCGCCCCGGTGACCTGGCAGTATCCCACGGCCGGGACCAGTGTGCCCAGCGGCACCACCGTCTATCTCTACACCGACGGTTCCAGCGGCAAGACCACCGAGGTGCCCGACCTGACCGGCAAGAGCGCCGATTTTGCCCGGCAGATGCTGCTGGCGGCCGGCCTGAACTGCACGGTGGAGGGGAACGCCGCCGGCCTGGTCCAGAGCCAGAGCGCTGCGGCGGGCAGTCAGGTTCAGCTGGGTACCATTGTGAATATCGTCTGCGAATGATCCGCCCGGGGGCCGCAGGGGCCCCGGAAGTGAAAACGAAGCGAAAAGAAACAGGCTTTACTTGCCATTTGCAGTACGCTATATTTATAATACAGATAGAAAATAGGAAAGGGGATTAGAACGATATGGAACACATCGCAGCGAATATCCTCCTGGCAGGTCTGGCACCTGCAGAGCGGACCGGTGAACAGGCCATCACGCTGGTGACCACCGACAGCCGCGAGGTGGTGCCGGGATGCGTCTTTGTGGCATTCCCGGGCGAGCACTTTGACGGGCATCAGTTTGCAGCCAAGGCGCTGGAGGACGGCGCCGCCTGGGTGGTGCTGAACCACCCGGTAGAGGGCGTCCCCGAGGAAAAGACCATCCTCTGTCCCGACAGCTACCAGGCCATGATGCAGATGGGCGCCAACTACCGGGCCCAGTTCTCACCCAAGGTGATCGGTGTCACCGGCAGTGTGGGCAAGACCACCACCAAGGAATTCTGTGCCACCGCCCTGCAGGCGCTGGGCAATACCATCAAGACCGAGGGCAACCAGAACAACGAGCTGGGCCTGCCCCGGACCCTGTTTCAGATCGATGCCGGCACCGAATATGCGGTGATCGAGATGGGGATGAACCACGCCGGCGAGATCAGCCGTCTTTCCCGCTGCGCCAGGCCGGATATCGGCATCATCACCTGCATCGGGATGTCCCACATCGGCAACCTGGGCAGCCAGGAGAACATCTGCAAGGCCAAACTGGAAATCTGTGAGGGAATGCCCGAGGGCGCGCCCCTGATTCTGAACTACGACGACCCGTTCCTGCGGAAAGCCGCGCTCCCGGACCATGTCCGGCCGGTGTGGTTCAGCATGGCCAGCCAGGAAGCCGATGTGTACGCCTCGGCCATCCGGCAGGAAGACGACGGGATGAGCTTTTTGCTGGATGACGCCGAGAATGGGTGCTTTATGGTCCATATCGGCGCTTTGGGCCGCCACAATGTGGCCAACGCCCTGGCCGCTTACTGTGCCGCCATCCAGGCCGGCCTGGAGCCCCGGGATGCCCTGAGGCAGATGAAGGAATTCCGTCAGACCGGGATGCGCCAGCAGATTCTGGACAGCCACGGGATCAAGATCATCAAGGACTGCTACAACGCCAACCCCAACAGCATGAAAGCCGCGCTGGAGATGTTCCAGGAATATCCCTGCAAGCGCCGGTTTGCGGTGCTGGCCGACATGCTGGAGCTGGGGGACCAGGGCCGGGCCGCCCATGAGGATCTGGGCCGTCTGGTGGCCCAGAGCGGCATCGATGTGCTGGTGACCTACGGCGAACTGGCCCACCGCACCGCGACGGTGGCCGCGGCCAAGGGCGTGCGGACCGTCCACGCCAACAATTACGACGAGATCGCCGGCCTGCTGGCCAAGGCTGCCAGCCCGGGGGATGCAATCCTCTTTAAGGGCAGCCGCGGGATGGCGCTGGAACATGCCATCGACAAACTGTGTGCATTGCAGGACGCCGCGGCCAAGGCTGAGACCGAGAGCGGCGACTGAAAACCAACGGATCGGAGATAGAGATCATGATACGTTTTGCCTTGATCGTGGCGTCGGTACTGGGATTTGCGCTGACGACCGCGGTCGGGAATCTGCTGGTCCCGCTGCTGCGGACCCTTGTCCCCCCCGAAAAGGAGGCCGAACGCAGGCCGGGCCGGCAGCAGCCGGAGCGCCAGCCCTCGGAGCCCCGGGGCCTGCCCACCATGGGCGGACTGTGTTTCATCATCGGAACCCTGGCCGCAGTGGGGGTCGGCTGGGTGGTGGTCTGCCTGGTGCAGCCCGAACTGCTGGGCGGCGGACTGACCGGCCGCCTGATGCTGGGTCTGGGCGCCGGATTTCTGTTCGGCGCGGCGGGTCTGGCCGACGACCTGGCCCGGCTGCGGCCCCGGCAGGTGCTGGGCCTGCGGATCGGCGCCCGTCTGGTGCTGGAGGGCGCCGCCGCCCTGATAACGGTGGCCGCCCTCTTCCTGAATGGCTCCATGCCCACCGGGCTGACCCTGCCCGGAACCGGCTATTGGGAGCTGGGCGCTGCCGCGGCGCCGCTGTGGGCCGTCATGCTGGTGGCCCTCAGCGAATCGGCCCGGCTGTCCGGTCCCTCCGACGGCGCAGTGGCCGGTGCGGCCTTTGTGGCCATGCTGGGCCTGATGGGGGCCGAAACCATCCTGGGCTTTTTCCCGCTGGCAGTCCTGCCGGCGGCTTTGGCCGGGGCGCTGATGGCCTTCCTGCTGTGGAATTTCTACCCGGCCCGGCTGCTGCCCGGATCGGTGGGAAGTATGTTTTTGGCCGGGGCGGTGGGAGGCATTCCGCTCTCCATCGGCCGGGCTGACATCGCTTTGGCTCTGGCCCTGCCCTTTTGGGTGGAAGGGCTGGCCGCCCTGCTGCAGGGCCTCTGGCGCCGGGTCCGGGGCCGGCCCCTGTTCCGGCAGGGAAACTTCGACGCCTGGCTGCGGAAAAAAGGAGGCCCGGTGGCGGTGTTTTATATCTTCTGCGCGCTGGCGCTGGCGGGAACATTGGCCGCCCTGCGCACCGCGCAGCTTTGAAATGTTACCAAGGAAAGAAAGGTGCTCATATGGCCGTTGCTAGAAGGAGACGCCCCGACCCCAACGGGCCGGTGGTGGTGTTTCAGCGCAACCCGGGGCCGTGGACGCCGCTGACCATCAGCTGGCTCGCAACCCTTGCACTGATCGTGATTTTTGGACTGGTGATGCTGTTCAGTGCCAGCTATACCACCGGCTACCTGCGGATGGGGGACAGTTACTATTACATCAAGTCCCAGACCATCTACGCCCTGATGGGGGTGGGGGTGATGTTCCTCTTCTCCTATTTCGATTTGCGGTTCATCCGCAAATTCGTCTGGGCCGGCTACATCGTCAGCCTGCTGCTGCTGGTGGCAGTCCTGTTCTGCGAACCCCTCAACGGCTGCCGACGCTGGATCAACATCCGCGGTCTGCCCACCCTGCAGGCTTCCGAGCTGGTCAAGTTTGAGATGATTCTGCTGACCGCCCATCTGGCCAGCCGTACCCCCCATCTGGTGCTGGAGGGAGAGCCCGGCGCCCGCCGGACCGCCGGCAATTTCGGCCGCTGGCTGTTCCAAAAGGTGGTGCGGGAACTGATGGTCCCCCTGCTGCCCCTGGTGCCGGTGGTGGCGCTGCTGGCCCTGGAACCCCATATGTCCGGCATCGTCCTGATGTGCGCCATTGTGGGCAGCATTCTTCTGCTCAACGGCAGCGGCGGCGTCATTACCTACGGCGGCGCCGCGGCGGCCATCCTGCTGCTGAAAACCGTCCTGTCCCACATCGACGCCATCCCCTACCTGCAGGACCGTCTGGATGGCTGGACCCAGGACCTGAGCAAGATGACCGATCAGACTTTGCAGAGTCTGTATGCCATCGGTTCGGGCGGCCTCACCGGCCTGGGTCTGGGCAACAGCGTGGAAAAACAGCTGTGGCTGCCCGAGTGCACCAACGACTTCATCTTCAGCGTGGTCTGTGAGGAACTGGGCTTTGTGGGGGCCGTGGTGGTCATCCTGCTCTTTGTGCTCCTGCTGGTCCAGGGATTCCTGATTGCATTCCAGGCCGCCGACCGGTTCAGCACCCTGGTGGGTGTGGGCATCATGGCTCAGGTTGGGTGGCAGGTTTTCTGCAATGTGGCCGTTGTCACCAACACCCTGCCCAACACCGGCATCAGCCTGCCCTTCTTCTCCTCGGGCGGCACCAGTCTGCTGCTCCTGATGGCGGAGATGGGGGTTATCATCCACATCGGCCGCAACGGCGCCCGGGCTGCGGAAGCCCGCCACGCCGCCCAGGCGGAAAAAATGCGGAAGGAGACGGCCCGGACGCCCATTGTTCTCAACCGTGTGCGCCGGACCCCCACTGGTCCCCAGGCCGGGCTGTGAGGCCCGGCAGAACATCCTGCTGTCTTTCCCGTCCGTCAGACCGGCGGATGGGATTTTGTTGGGAAAGAGTCCGGCTGGTCCGGACAGGAGGAATCTGGTATGCGCGTACTGATCGCAGCCGGCGGCACCGCCGGCCATATCAATCCGGCTCTCGCGATTGCGGGGGCATTGCGGGCGGCGGACCCTTCCGCCGAAATCCACTTTGCGGGGCGGAAAGAGGGAATGGAATACCGTCTGGTGACCCAGGCCGGCTATCCCTTCCATCACATCGAGGTGACCGGCTTCCAGCGGCGGCCGTCCCTCGAAAATCTGCGGCGCAATCTCATCACCGTCTGGAATCTGGCCCGCTCGGGACCCCGCTGCAAGGCCATCCTGAACGAGGTGCAGCCCGATCTGGTGATCGGCTGCGGCGGCTATGTGTCGGGCCCGGTGGTCCGGGCCGCCGCCAAGCGGGGCATCAAGACCGCCATCCATGAACAGAACGCCTTCCCCGGGGTCACCAACAAACTGCTGGCCCCCGAGGTGGACCTGGTCTTTGCGGCGGTGCAGGCCGGCGCCGACCGTCTGGGCGCTCCCGGCAAAACCGTTGTGGTGGGCAACCCGGTGCGGCCCGAGGTCTTTGACTGGGCCGGGCGCCGGGAGGAGGCCCGGGCCAAACTGAAGGCGGGGGACCGCACCGTGATCCTCTCCTTTGGCGGCAGCCTGGGGGCCCGCCGGATCAATGAGGTGGTGTCCGACCTGTGCGCCTGGGAACAGAAAAACCACCGCAGCATTCTCCATCTCCACGCCACCGGCCAGTACGGCGTTCAGCTGTTCAAGGACCTGGAAAAGGAAAAGGGCTTTTCCCGCGGGGAAAACCTGATTGTGCGGGAGTACATCGACAATATGCCTGAACTGCTGGCGGCGGCAGACCTGGTCATCAGCCGGGCCGGCGCTTTGACCCTGGCCGAGCTGGAGGCCGCCGGACGGGCGGCCATCCTGATTCCCAGTCCCAACGTGGCCGAGAATCATCAGTATTACAATGCCCTGGAGCTGGCCAAGGTGGACGCCGCCGTGGTCATCGAAGAAAAAGACCTGACCGGTGAAAAACTGGTGGCCGAAGTCGAACAGCTGCTGGACGAGGAAGGAAAGCTGGCCCGAATGGGGCGCAATGCCCGGACCTTGTCGGTGGATGACAGCCTGGACCGGATTGTGGCACAGCTGCAGCACCTGGTGCGGGAACCGTAAGATAACACTGCGCATCCGAAGAGAGAGCTTCCCGGCCAAAAGGGCGGGACGGCCCTCTCTCTTTGAGCGCCGGGGCCTGTGCAGAGGCTCGATGGCGTGAGGGGATGAGCCTGGAACAAAGAGAAAGGAGGCGGAGCGGTATGCCTTCCAAAAAGCGCAGGCGCAGGCCGGCCGGGCAGGCCGCCCCGCAGCGTTCGACGCAGGGGCAGGCCAGACAGCGCCCCACAGTGCCGGCTGGCAGCAGTCAGCGGGTAGAGGACAGCGTCTTTTATGAGCATCCCCCGCGGGTTCGCCGGGAGGATAATTTGGTGGAATTTCCGTCGGGGCGGACCCGTCCGTCCCAGCGGCAGGGGGGACAGCGTCCCCAGGGCCGCCCCCGGACCCAATCGACGGCCCGGCAGCAGGGCGGGACCCGGCGTCCCGCACAGGTGCGCCCGGTCCAGTCGGTGCCGCGGCGGGAAAGCCGCCGGCGCCGCCGTGTGACCCGCCGGATGCTCCGCCGGCGCCGGATGATGCGCCGCCTGACGGCGGTGTTTCTGGTGCTGTGCGTGGCGGCGGCAGGCATCTACCTGACGGTCACCATGCTGTTCAAAATCAACGCCATCCGGGTGTCAGGGCCCGACGGGGTCACCGTCAACGAGGCGGGACCCTATACCAGCACCGAAATTCTGGATGCTTTGGGGATTCAGCTGGAGGAAAACATCTTCAGCTTTGACCCCGCCGAAAAAGCCGCCATGCTGGAAAAGACGTTCCCGCTGCTGGAACAGATTGAGGTCAAACGGGTGTATCCCAGTACCGTGGTGGTGCGGGTGACGCCCGCTGAGCCGGCCTATGCCATAAAGACCCGCACCGGCTGGATCAGCCTGTCGGCCAGTCTCAAGATTCTGACGGCCGAGACCGAACAGCCCGATCTGCCCGTCCTCTACGGCGGGGACCCGGTCAGCGTGGTTCCCGGCGATCAGCTGGCCTACAAGCTGGCCGATCCGGCCCTGAACGGTGCGGATTCGACGGCTTCCGGCAGTGAAACGGTGGTGGCCCAGGATGGCCGGGTGGAAGCCCTGCAAACCCTGCTGGATGCCCTGGAGAGCCGGGGATTGATGGAGGACGTGACCCGCATCGAGTACGCCGATGTGGAACAGATTGCCTTCCTCTATCAGGACCGGATCAGCGTTTTGCTGGGCACCCTGAACGAACTGGATTACAAGCTGGACTATGCCGAATACATGCTCCTGAACAAGGAGGGCAAAGGCTGTGCCGAGACGGATACCGGCCAGCTGGATTGCAGTCACGTCAAGTCCGACGGCACCTTGCAGGCCATCTTTGCCCAGGGCGTGCCGGAATTGCCGTCGGGATACGTTGCGCCTGAAAAAGTCTCCGGGGCAGAGGAGGAGACTGGCCAAACCGATCTGGCCCAGACGGACGGCACGGCGGCGGACCAGCAGGAAGAGGAAACGCCCGCCGATCCGGCCGGTGAGACAGATCTTGCCGGCCAAACCACAGACACCGGGACAGCAGAGCCTGCCGCGGAAAACCAGGCCGATGAACAGGCCGCAGACGCCCCGGCCGAGGGGCAGACAGATGAGGAGTGAATCAGTGATGAAATTATCTGCGTTGACCGAAGGAGTGGCCTATACCCTGGTACAGGGCAGCATGGACACCGAGATCACCGATATCGTCTATGACAGCCGGAAGGCCGGGCCCGGGACCCTGTTTGTCTGCATTGTGGGCACCCAGCGGGACAGCCACGACTTTGCCGCCGACTGCGCGGCCAAAGGGGCGGCGGCCATCGTCATTCAGCACGACATCGACCTGGCTGGGATGGAGGGGGTGACGGTCCTGAAGGTGGACAACAGCCGTCACGCCATGGCCCTGATGAGCGCCAACCTGTTCGGCAATCCCTCCCGGAAGATGACCATGATCGGCGTCACCGGCACCAAGGGCAAGACCACCACCGCCCACATGATCCGCAGTGTTTTGGAGGCGGCAGGCCGCAAGGTGGGCATGATCGGCACCAACGGCGTCTATTATATGGGCCATCACGAGGACAC
>CALWZL010000017.1 GCA_944385995.1 uncultured Faecalibacterium sp. | reverse complement strand
GGAGGTGGCGACCAGATTTGAACTGGTGAATGAAGGTTTTGCAGACCTTTGCCTTACCACTTGGCCACGCCACCATAGAGAGCAGAAAATCTGCTCCGTTCTGGAGCGGCCGACGAGGCTCGAACTCGCTACCTCCACCTTGGCAAGGTGGCGCTCTACCAGATGAGCTACGGCCGCATGTTTGACGCATTTGTCCCTGCGTCCGCCCGGCGAAGGGCGCTCCGTGTTACCGGAGTAGGATTTGTTGGCGACCCGGATCGGGCTCGAACCGACGACCCCCAGCGTGACAGGCTGGTGCTCTAACCAACTGAGCTACCGGGCCAAAAAAAGGAGTGATGCTTGTCACTCCCATGGAGCGGCCGACGAGGCTCGAACTCGCTACCTCCACCTTGGCAAGGTGGCGCTCTACCAGATGAGCTACGGCCGCATATGGTGCCTCCGATCGGAATCGAACCAATGACACGGGGATTTTCAGTCCCCTGCTCTACCAACTGAGCTACAGAGGCGCACCGGACGTTGATTATTATACCGCAAAATCCAGATTTGTAAAGAGGAAATTGCAAATTTTTTCAAAGAATTTGCAAACTGACGCTGCATCGCTGCTTCTTGGGAGCGGCCGGGGCGTATATTTGACTTTTGGCCGGTGAATATGGTTAAATGAACATTTGAAAAGAATCCATCAGCAATTTGCCGGAGGAACAACATGGCAAAAAAACAGGAATACGGCAATGAAAGCATTACTTCCTTAAAGGGGGCCGACCGGGTCCGCAAGCGCCCGGCGGTCATCTTTGGTTCAGACGGGGTGGAGGGGTGCGCCCACTCCATCTTTGAGATCATTTCCAATTCCATCGACGAGGCCCGGGACGGCTACGGCAAGATCATCAACGTCACCCGCTGCAAAGATGGGAGCATCCGGGTGGAGGACTTTGCCCGGGGCATTCCAGTGGACTGGAACAGCGGCGAGAACCGCTACAACTGGGAGCTGCTGTTCTGCGAGATGTACGCCGGCGGCAAGTACGGCGAAGGGGAGGACAACTACGAGTTCAGTCTGGGCCTCAACGGCCTGGGCCTGTGCGCCACCCAGTACGCCTCGGCCTGGATGACGGCCGACATCTATCGGGACGGTTTCCACTACCATCTGGACTTCGCCAGGGGCGAGAACGTGGGCGGCCTGAAAAAGGAGCCCTACAAGGGCCGCCGGACCGGCAGCATCATCCACTGGAAACCGGATGACGAGGTCTTTACCGACATCGACGTGCCGGCCAGCTATTTCAAAGATGTGCTCCGCCGTCAGGCAGTGGTCAATGCCGGCCTGACCCTGACCTTCACCGACGAAAAGGAGCCCGACCCCGCCACCGGCAAGGCCTGGCAGGAGAGCTATTGCTATCAGAACGGCATTTCGGACTATGTCCAGGAGGTGGCAGGGGAAGAACCCCTGACCCCGGTCTACAGCTGCGAGTCGGAGGCCACCGGCCGGGACCGGGAGGACCAGCCCGACTACAAGGTGCGGATGAGCGCCGCCTTCTGCTTTTCCAATAAAGTCCAGATGCTGGAGTTTTACCACAACTCCTCCTGGCTGGAACACGGCGGCAGCCCCGAGCACGCCGTCCGCACCGCCTTTGTCTACCAGATCAACAAGTATCTGAAAGAAAAGGGGATGTACAAGAAGGGCGAGAGCAGCATCAGCTTTCAGGACATTCAGGATTGCCTGGTGTATGTCTCCTCCAGCTTCTCCACCCGCACCAGCTACGAAAACCAGACCAAAAAGGCCATCACCAACAAGTTTATCTCCCAGGCCATGACCGACTTCCTCAAGCACTATCTGGAAGTCTACTTCCTGGAAAAGCCGGACGAGGCCCAGAAGATCTGTCAGCAGGTCCTGGTGAACAAGCAGAGCCGGGAACACGCCGAAAAGACCCGCCAGAGCATCAAAAAGACCCTGGCCACCCAGATCGACTTGGCCAACCGGGTCCAGAAATTTGTGGACTGCCGCACCAAGGACCCCGCCCGCCGGGAACTGTATATCGTGGAGGGCGATTCGGCCATGGGCGCCGTCAAGACCAGCCGGGACAGTGAGTTCCAGGCCATCATGCCCATCCGGGGCAAAATTCTGAACTGCCTCAAGGCCGACTACGCCCGGATTTTCAAGTCGGATGTCATTGTGGACCTCATCAAGGTGATGGGCTGCGGCATCGAGCTGGGAGGCAAGTACAACAAGGAGCTGGCCACCTTCAGCCTGGACAACCTGCGGTTCAACAAAATTGTCATCTGTACCGACGCCGACGTGGACGGCTACCAGATTCGGACCCTGGTTTTGACCATGCTCTACCGGCTGACGCCCACCCTGATTGAAAAGGGATATGTGTATATCGCCGAATCGCCGCTGTATGAAATCAATACCAAGGACCAGACCTGCTTTGCCTACACCGAGGCGGAGAAGGCGGCCTTCCTCAAGAAGATCGGGAACAAAAAGTACACCATTCAGCGCTCCAAAGGTCTGGGCGAAAACGACCCCGAGATGATGTGGCTGACCACCATGAACCCCGAGAGCCGCCGGCTGATTAAGGTGATGCCCACCGATGCGGCCGAGACGGCCCGGGTATTTGACGTGCTGTTGGGAGACAATCTGGCAGGGCGCAAGGACCACATTGCCGCCCACGGGGCGGAATATCTGGACGAACTGGATCTGTCCTGACAGACCGGAAAAACCGGGAGATGAAACGATAGAACTATGGCGAAAAAAGCAACCAAAAAGCAACCCAAACCGGTGCGGCCCCAGCTGGGGGAAGGGGTGGAGATTCTGAACGCGGGCAGCGTTTTGGAGGACCCCATCACCCGCACCCTGGAAACCAACTATATGCCCTATGCGATGAGCGTCATCGTCAGCCGCGCCCTGCCCGAGATTGACGGCTTCAAGCCGGCCCATCGGAAGCTGCTCTACACCATGTACGGGATGGGCCTGCTGAAAGGGGCCCGGACCAAGTCGGCCAACATTGTGGGCGCCACCATGCACCTGAACCCCCACGGCGACGCCGCCATCTACGACACCATGGTCCGCATGGGCCGGGGCAACGAGAGCCTGCTGGTTCCCTTTGTGGACAGCAAGGGCAACTTCGGCAAGGCCTACAGCCGGGATATGTCCTGTGCGGCGGCCCGCTACACCGAGGCCCGGCTGGAGCCGGTGTGTGAGGAACTGTTCCGGGACATCGACAAAGAGACGGTGGACTTTGTGCCCAACTACGACGGCACCACCACCGAGCCCACCCTTCTGCCGGTGACCTTCCCCACCATTCTGGCCAACAACACCCTGGGCATCGCGGTGGGCATGGCCTGCAACATCTGCTCCTTCAACCTGTCCGAGCTGTGCGCCACCACCATCGCCCTCATCAAGGACCCCCAGCACGACATCGGGACCACCATGCCGGCCCCCGACTTTGTGGGAGGCGGCCAGATTCTCTATGACGCCGCCCAGATGCGGGACATCTTCGAGACCGGCCGGGGCAGTGTCCGGGTCCGGGCCCGCTGGCGGACCGTTCCCGGTGAAAACATGATCGAGATCACCCAGATCCCGCCCACCACCACGGTGGAAGCCATCATGGACAAAATCTCGGAGCTGGCCAAGACCGGCAAGCTGAAGGAACTCAGCGACATGCGGGACGAGACCGACCTGAACGGTCTCAAATTGACCCTGGACCTCAAGCGGGGCGCCGACCCCAGCAAGGTGATGACCCGGCTGTTCAAGCTGACCCCTCTGGAGGACAGCTTCAGCTGCAACTTCAATATCCTGGTGTCGGGTCAGCCCCGGGTGATGGGAGTCCGGGAGATTTTGCAGGAGTGGACGGCCTTCCGCACCGAATGCGTCCGCCGCCGCACCTACTACGATTTGCACGGGAAAGAAAAACGCCTCCACCTGCTGGAAGGTCTGGCGGCCATCCTGCTGGACATCGACAAGGCCATCCGCATCATCCGGGAGACCGAGGAGGAGGACGAGGTGGTCCCCAACCTGATGATCGGTTTCGGCATCGATGAGGTGCAGGCCGACTATGTGGCCGAGATCAAGCTCCGCCACCTGAACCGGGAATATATCCTCAAGCGGACCGGGGAGATCGACCAGTTGAAAAAGGAGATCGACGACCTGAACGATATCCTGGCCAAGCCCGCCCGCATCCGCAAAATCATCATCCAGGAACTGACGGCGGTGTCCAAGAAATACGGCCAGCCCCGCCGCAGCGAAATCCTCTACGACCTGCCCGAGGAGGAAACCGCCACCGCCGAGGAGACGGTGCCCGACTATCCGGTGACGGTGTTCTTTACCCGGGAAGGCTATCTGAAGAAGATCACCCCCCAGAGCCTGCGGACGGCCGGCGCCCACAAGCTCAAGGAGGGGGACGAGATCATCGTCCAGGCCGAGGCCCGGAACAATCTGGAAGCCCTCTTTTTCACCGACCGGCACCAGGTCTACAAGGCCCGTCTGGCCGAGTTTGAGGACGGCAAGGTGGGCCAGATGGGCATTTATCTGCCCACCCGGCTGGGGATGGAGGAAGGGGAGAACATCCTCTCGATGGTCCTGACCGGGGATTACTCTGGCTGGATGCTCTTCTTCTTTGCCAGCGGCAAGTGCGCCAAGATTCCCCTGTCGGCCTACGCCACCAAGCAGAACCGCCGCAAATTGCTGCGGGCCTACAGCGACAAGGAACCCCTTTCCGCCCTGCTGTTCCTGCCGGAGGAGACCGAAATTGCCATCCGCACCAGTGCCGGGCGTCTGCTGCTGGTGGGTTCGGCCCAGATTGCCGAAAAGGCCACCCGGGACAGCCAGGGCGTGGCGGTGGTGACCCTGAAAAAGAATCAGTCCATCACCTCGGTCCGCCCGGCGGAAGGGCTGGACCTGGCCGACCCCCACCGGTACCGGGTTCGGACCCTGCCGGCCATGGGCGCTCTGCTGCGGGGCGAGGACATCGCCGAGCAGACCAGCCTGTTGTGAGGCGCGCCGGCCGGAAAGGAGTTTTCGATGCAGAATATTGACCTGATCTGTCTGGGCAAGCTGAATGCCAAATACTATGCCGAAGGGGTGGCGGAATACGCCAAGCGTCTGTCGGCCTTTGTGCATTTCAGAATCATCGAGCTGCCGGAGGAAAAAATCGAGGAGAAAAACGCTTCCCCGACCCTGGTGGCCCGGGCTCTGGAAAAGGAAGGCCGGGCCATCCTGGCCAACGTCCGCCGGGGCGAAAATCTGGTGGCCCTCTGTGTGGAGGGAAAGCAGATTTCCAGCGAGGAGCTGGCCGACCTGCTGTCCCAGAAGGCCGGCAGCGGCGCCGGGGACATCGCCTTTGTGATTGGCTCCTCCCACGGGCTTTCGGATGAGGTCAAGCGGGCCGCCTCGGCCCGGATCAGCCTGGGACGAATCACCCTGCCCCATCAGCTGGCCCGGCTGGTGCTGACCGAACAGCTCTACCGGGCCTGCACCATCAACGCCGGCATGAAGTACCACAAATAAACGACAATAAAAACGCGCCCCTGCCTCTCCCATACGGGAAAGACAGGGGCGCGTTTTGTGCTATGGGTTCAGGATGGGGTTGGATTATTAGAAGGCGACCTTCTCTTCCAGCCAGCCGCGCAGCTCAGAAATGGGCATGCGGACCTGCTCCATGGTGTCGCGGTCGCGGACGGTGACGCAGTTGTCGGCGGCAATGCCCTTGGCCTCGTCGCCCACGGTGTCAAAGTCCACCGTGATGCAGTAGGGGGTGCCGATCTCGTCCTCGCGGCGGTAGCGCTTGCCGATGGAACCGGTCTCGTCGTAGTCCACCATGAAGTACTTGGACAGCTCGTTGCGGATCTCCATGGCCTTGGGGCCCAGCTTCTTGCTCAGGGGCAGCACGGCGCACTTGAAGGGGGCCAGGGCCGGGTGCAGGTGCAGCACGGTGCGCACGTCCTCCTTGCCCTTGGCGTCCACCAGGCGCTCCTCGTCGTAGGCCTCGCACAGGAAGGCCAGGGCCACGCGGTCGCAGCCCAGGGAGGGCTCGATGACGTAGGGGATATAGTGCTCGCCGGTCTCGGGGTCGAAGTACTCCAGGCTCTTGCCCGAGGCCTCCTGATGGCGGCTCAGGTCGTAGTTGGTGCGGTCGGCAATGCCCCACAGCTCGCCCCAGTCGGTGAAGGGGAAGGCGTACTCGATGTCGGTGGTGGCGCGGCTGTAGAAGGCCAGCTCGGCGGGCTCGTGGTCGCGCAGGCGCAGGTGCTCTTCTTTGATGCCCAGGCTGAGCAGCCAGTTCTTGCAGTAGTCCTTCCAGTAGGCGAACCACTCCAGGTCGGTGTCCGGCTTGCAGAAGAACTCGCACTCCATCTGCTCGAACTCGCGGGTGCGGAAGGTGAAGTTGCCCGGGGTGATCTCGTTGCGGAAGGCCTTGCCCACCTGGCAGACGCCGAAGGGCAGCTTGCGGCGGGTGGTGCGCTGGATGTTGGCGAAGTTGACAAAGATGCCCTGGGCGGTCTCGGGCCGCAGGTAGCAGACCGAGGAGCTGTCCTCGGTGACGCCGATGGCGGTCTTGAACATCAGGTTGAACTTGCGGATGGGGGTGAAGTCGTGCTTGCCGCACACCGGGCAGACCACCTGCTCGTGCTCGGCGATGAACTGGTCCATCTCGTCAAAGCTCATGGCGTCCACGTTGACGTCGGGGAACTCGTCCGCGATCAGCTTGTCGGCCCGGTGGCGGGCCTTGCAGGCACGGCAGTCCAGCAGGGGGTCCGAGAAGCTGGCCACATGGCCGGTGGTCACCCAGGTCTGGGGGTTCATCAGGATGGCTGCATCCAGGCCCACGTTGTAGGGGCTCTCCTGGACGAACTTCTTCAGCCACGCCTTCTTGACGTTGTTCTTAAATTCCACGCCCAGGGGGCCGTAGTCCCAGCTGTTGGCCAGGCCGCCGTAAATCTCGGAGCCGGGGAAGATATACCCGCGGTTCTTGCACAGGGCGACAATCATATCAAGGGTCTTTTCGCTGTGTTCCATAACAATACATCCTTTCCGTCCGCGGCTGGTTTGCCGTGTCGTTGTCTCGGCCCGGGCCAGCCCCGGGCGCAGTACCCCTCTACTTTACCATGTTCCGCCCAAAATGACAAGGGCCCGGGCCGCTTTTTGGGCCGGCGGTGGACAAGGGCGGCCGATTGGGCTATACTGGTACCAGATCATCAACGAGATCCGGCCCTGCGGCCGGGAAAGGATTTACAACCATGGAAAACTTTGCACATCTGCTGAAACAATACGCCGATTTCATCGTCCGGGTGGGCTGCAACGTCCAGCCGGGCCAGACTTTGATTATCAGCGCACCCCTGGCAGCGGCCCCCCTGGCCCGCCTGTGCGTCCGCAGCGCCTTCGAGGCCGGCGCCCGGGATGTCCGGGTGGACTGGAGCGACGACGAGGTCACCCGCACCCGGATGGAGCTGGGCAGCGAGGAGGCCCTCTGCGATGTCAAGCCCTATGTGCTCCGCAGCTATCTGGACTACGCCGAGAGCGAGGGGAGCGTCTGCGTCCTGAGCATTCTGGCCAATGACCCCGAGGCCATGGCCGGCCTGGATGCCGGCAAGGTCAGCCGGGTGTCGGCGGCCCGCCGGAAGGCCCTCCGCCCCTGGCGGGACTACACCATGAACGACCGGGTCCAGTGGTCTATTGCGGCCATGCCCTCCCCGGCCTGGGCCAAAAAGCTGTTCCCCGATCTGCCCGAGGACGAGGCCGTCGAAAAACTCTGGCAGCTGATCTTTGACACCTGCCGGGTGACCGGCGGCGACCCGGTCCACGCCTGGCAGGCCCATCTGGAACGCCTCAAGACCCTCCAGGACAAGATGAACGCCCTGGATCTGGAGTCGGTCCATTTTGAGAGCGCCAACGGCACCGACCTGACGGTGGGGCTGGCCGACGGCGCCGTCTGGGAGAGCGCTTCCAGCGTCAGCGAAAAGGGCTATGTATTCCTGCCCAACATCCCCACCGAGGAAATCTTCACCGCGCCCCACAAGGACAGGGTCAACGGCGTGGTCTACGGCACTAAGCCCTATATCCACGGCGGCCAGGCCATCAAGGGCTTCCATGTGACCTTCAAGGACGGCAAGATTGTGGAGTACGGCGCCGAGGAAAACGAGGCCCTGCTGGGCGAGGTGCTGGACACCGATGAGGGCGCCCGCCACATCGGCGAGGTGGCCCTGGTGCCCGCCTCCAGCCCCATCAACCGCAGCGGCGTGATTTTCTACAGCACCCTGTTCGATGAGAATGCCTCCTGCCACATTGCCTTCGGCGCCAGCTATCCCGGCACCACCAGGGGCGGCAACAGCCTGTCCGAGGCAGAGCTGACCGCCCGCGGCATGAATCAGTCCCTCATCCACGAAGATGTGATGATCGGCGCCGCCGACACCCGCATCACCGGCCTGACCCGGGACGGCCGCACCGTCCCCCTGTTTGAAGGGGGCGAGTGGGTCCTGGCTTAATCCGATTCCGCCCCGGCGGATGCGAGGGAAACGCTCCCTTTCATCCCCTTTGTTTGGGGGCGGGGAGCGGGCGTTTTGGCAGGCAGCAGCTCCTTTTCTTCCAAAATACTTGCATATTCCGCCGATGTGTGGTATATTCTGATAGTACGAATACACGATTGAATGAAAAGTGGGCCGCAAGGTCCGCTTTTCTTGTTTGATATGGAGGTTTGAGCATGGCGAAACAAGCTGGCGGCAACACCGCACGGCGTGTCGAGGCCCTGGTGCGCCCCATTGTGGAGGGCATGGGCCTGCGGCTTTGGGATGTGGTCTTTGAGAAGGAGGGCCCCGACTGGTATCTGCGGGTCCTGATCGACCGCGACGGCACCATGGATACCGATACCTGCGCAGAGGTTTCCCATGCGCTGGACCCGATCCTGGATGAGGCCGACCCGATTCCCCAGAGCTATTATCTGGAGGTGGGTTCCCCGGGTCTGGGCCGCCGCCTGACCCGCCCCGAGCACTACGATGCCATGATGCACCAGAAAATCCGGGTGCGTCTGTACCGCCCCGATCCGGCAGGCCGGCGGGAATTGGCCGGCATCCTGACAGCGCGGGATGGGGATATCATTACCCTTGAGACCGATGCAGGCCCGGCCCAGCTGGCCCTGAGTGCCATCAGCATGGCCCGCCTGTGCGATGACGAGGACCTGTTCTGAACCCGCCGCCTTTTGCGGGGGCGGGATTTTCCCCGGCCCAAAACGCTGCAGTTTTGGCGCCGGCGTCCGGCCTGTGCCCAGGGCGTCCGGGCCGGACGAAACCATAGATCAGCCTGATTGAATGAGAACATACCGGGAGGAAGACTTAAAAATGGCAGGCAACAACGAATTTTTTGAAGCGCTTACCATGCTGGAACATGAGCGCGGCATCACCGCTGAATACCTGATCGAAAAGATCCGTGCGGCGAT
This sequence comes from uncultured Faecalibacterium sp., assembly GCA_944385995.1. Taxonomy (GTDB): domain Bacteria; phylum Bacillota; class Clostridia; order Oscillospirales; family Ruminococcaceae; genus Faecalibacterium. Next base: position 28,194 of record CALWZL010000017.1, on the reverse strand, counting down.
TGTCATCGCGGTCAAGAAAAATTACGACGTTGAGGACGAGAACGTAGTGGTGGAGATCGACCCCGCCTCGGGCAACTTCAATGTGGCCCTGGTGCAGGAAGTGGTGGCCGATGAGGACTGGGAGAACGAGCACACCCAGATCCCCCTCAGCAAGGCCCAGACCCTCCGCCGGACTTACCAGCCGGGGGACCGTGTCATCACCCCGCTCAAGACCAAGGAGTTCGGCCGCATCGCCGCCCAGACCGCCAAGCACGTGATCCGTCAGGGCATCCGGGAGGCCGAGCGGAGCCAGCAGCTCAGCGAAATCCAGTCCAAGAGCCATGACATCGTGATGGCCACCGTCACCCGGGTGGACCACGAGCGCGGGATTGTGGCAGTGGATATGGGCAAGGGCGGCGAGGCCATCCTGCCCCGCAGCGAGCAGGTGCCCGGCGAGACCTACACCGAGGGCCAGCAGCTGCAGGTGTATATCATCGACGTGGTCAGCACCGAGCGGGGTCCCCGGGTCATGATTAGCCGGACCCACCCCGGCCTGGTCAAGCGGCTGTTTGAGCTGGAGGTCCCCGAGATCTTCGACGGCACCGTCGAGGTCAAGGCCATCAGCCGGGAGGCCGGCACCCGCACCAAGATGGCGGTTGCCTCCCGCGACCCCAACGTCAACCCCGTGTCGGCCTGCATCGGCCCCCGCGGCGACCGTGTGGCCGCTGTGGTGGAGCACCTGCACGGCGAGAAGATTGACATCGTCCAGTGGAGCGAGGACCCCGCCGCCTTCATCGCGTCGGCCCTCAGCCCGGCCAAGGTTCTGAAGGTGGAACTGCTGCCCGGCGAGACCCGCTCCTGCCGCGTCACCGTGCCGGATGGCCAGCTGAGCCTGGCCATCGGCAACAAGGGCCAGAACGCCCGCCTGTGCGCACGTCTGACCGGCTACAACATCGACATCCGGCCCGAGAGCGGCTACTACGGCGAGGAAGAAGACAAGCCCGCCGAGGCCCCTGCAGAAAGCCCCGCAGCCGAGACGGCTGCCCAGCCGGATGAGGCCGCTGAATAAACAGGGGAGGGAAACGGATGCCGCAGAAAAAAATTCCCATGCGTCAGTGCATTGGCTGCCAGACCAGCCGTCCCAAAAAGGAACTGGTGCGGGTGGTGCGGGGTCCCGACGGGACCATCAGCATTGACACCGTAGGCAAAAAGCCGGGCCGGGGAGCGTATCTCTGCCCCGACCCTGCATGCCTGGCCAAGGCGCAGAAGAAAAAGGCGCTGGAGCGCAGCTTTGAGCAGCCGGTGCCCGCTGAAGTCTATGAGGCGCTGGCTGCCCAGCTGGCCGCCGCCCGGGAGGAGGGAACCCATGCCAAAGCATAACACCGAGCCCCGGAAACCGACGCTGCCCCCTGAGGACGGATTGTTCCAGGCCCTGAGCCTCTGCCGCAAGGCCGGCAAGCTGGTGATGGGCTTTGACGCGGTGGAGGACGCCGCCGTCAAGGGCACCGCCTGGCTGATTCTCACCGCAGCGGATGCCAGCCCCAAGACGGTGCAGCGCATGGCCCGGAATGTCGGCGATCTGGTGGACGTACTGCCCACCCCGCTGACCATGGACCGCCTGGCCCCGCTGGGCCGCCGTCCGGTGGCCGTCTTTGCCGTGACAGACCGCAATCTGGCCCGGCTGTGCTACGACCGCCTGGATGCGTGCGGCACCATCAAACACGAGGAGGAAATGACTGAATGATCGTAAAATATAAAGTGACCGATTTTGCAAAGGACACCGGCCTGCCCGTCAGGAAGATCCTCGATACGCTGTCTGCCATCGGCATCGAGGGCAAGAAGAACAGCTCGGTGCTGGAGGAAAAGGACCTGAACGCCCTGCTGGACCGCCTGAGCCGGGACAACAGCGAGGCGGACCTGTCGGCCTTCCTGAACAGCGCCAAGCCCGAGCCCGTCAAGGAGGCTCCCAAGGCTGCCGCGCCCAAGAATGCCCCCAAGGCAGCCAGCCAGCCCAGGGCCGGCAAGGGCGGCAGCGCCCAGAACGCCGACAACGCCGGCAAGCAGCAGGCCCAGGCGCCCCAGGCCGGCAATGCCGGCAAGGGCGGCAGCAGCAATAACCCCCGGAAGAACCAGAACCAGCCCCACAAGAAGCGGGACGAAAAGACCGTCTCCTTCAGCGAGCTGGCCCGGGAGACCGGCACCAAGGCATCGGCAGCCGAGGCCGTGGAGGTCAAGCGCGAGAGCAACCAGGTGACGGTGGACACCCGCACCGTGGATGTCAACGTCGACCGGTTCGACGCCCGCTATGACGACCTGGCCTCCACCAAGAACACCGAGAACCGCCGCAAGCCCACCCCCCAGGGCAACAAGCAAAAATTCTCCCAGCGGACCCAGCGGCAGCGCCAGCAGTTCCAGAAGGGCAAGCGGGAGACCGAGGCCGAGCGGATGCAGCGGATTCAGCTGGAGAAGGCCCGCAATGCCCAGCTGAAGGTGTCCATCCCCGATGAGATCACCATCGCCGAGCTGGCCGCCCGCCTCAAGCAGCAGGCCACCAAGGTCATCGCCAAGTGCATGCAGATGGGCGAGATGCACGCCATCAACGACGTGATCGATTTTGATACCGCCGCCCTGATCGCCGAGGAATTCCACGCCAAGGTGGAGCACGAGGTCCACGTCACCATCGAGGAGCGGCTGTTCGTCCAGGAAGAGGACAACGAGGCCGATCTGGTGTCCCGTCCGCCGGTTGTCTGCGTCATGGGCCACGTCGACCACGGCAAGACCAGCATTCTGGACGCCATCCGCAAGACCAACGTCACCGCCGGTGAGGCCGGCGGCATCACCCAGGCCATCGGCGCTTACCAGGTCAAGGTGGGGGACGACCTCATTACCTTCCTGGATACCCCGGGCCACGAGGCTTTCACCTCGATGCGTGCCCGCGGCGCCAACATGACCGATATTGCGGTCCTGGTGGTGGCTGCCGATGACGGCATCATGCCCCAGACCATCGAGTCCATCAACCACGCCAAGGCCGCCAACGTCAAGGTGATTGTGGCCATCAACAAGATGGATAAACCCACCGCCAACCCCGAGCGCGTCATGGAAGATCTGACCAAGTACGGCCTGATCGCTGAGGAGTGGGGCGGCGATACCGCCTGCATCCCCGTCTCGGCCCTCACCGGCCAGGGCATCAGCGACCTGTTGGAGCGGATCGTCCTGGAGGCTGAGGTCATGGAGCTGAAGGCCAACCCCAACCGCCGCGCCAAGGGCGCCGTGGTGGAGGCCCGCCTGGACAAAGGCCAGGGCCCCATCGCCACCCTGCTGGTCCAGAATGGCACCCTGCATGCAGGCGATGTCCTGATTGCCGGCACCGCCGTGGGCCGTGTCCGCACCATGCGGGACGACAAGGGCCGTTCCATCACCACCGCCGGCCCCTCCACCCCTGTGGAGATCACCGGTCTGACCGCTGTGCCTGAGGCCGGCGACCTGTTCGAGGCCGTCGAGGATGAGCGCCTGGCCCGTGAACTGGCCGAAAAGCGCGCCGCCGCTGCCCGCGAAAAGCAGTTCTCCTCCTTCCAGAAGGTCACCCTGGATAACCTGTTCACCCAGATGGCCCAGAACGACATGAAGGAGCTGGCCATTGTGGTCAAGGCCGACGTTCAGGGCTCCGCCGAGGCTGTCAAGCAGTCCCTGGAGAAGCTGTCCAACGACGAGGTCCGGGTCCGGGTCATCCATGCCGGCGTCGGCGCCATCAGCAAGTCGGATGTGGACCTGGCGGATGCTTCCAACGCCATCATCATCGGCTTCAATGTCCGCCCCGACAACATCGCCAAGGAAGAGGCCGCCGCCACCAAGGTGGAGATGCGGATGTACCGGGTCATCTATGACGCCATCAACGATGTGTCCGACGCTATGAAGGGCATGCTGGCACCCAAGTTCCGCGAGGTGGCTCTGGGCGAGCTGCAGGTCCGCCAGGTCTACAAGATCAGCAGCGTCGGCACCGTCGCCGGCTGCCGCGTCACTTCGGGCAAGATCACCCGTGACAGCAAGATCCGTGTGGTCCGCGACGGCATCGTCATCGTGGAGGACGAGATTGCCTCCCTCCGCCGCTTCAAGGACGACGTGAAGGAAGTGGCCGAAGGCTACGAGTGCGGCGTCACCCTGGCAAAGTTCTCCGATGTCAAGGAAGGCGATGTCTACGAGGCCTTCCGAATGGAAGAGTACCGTGAGTAATGCTTTCCCCCGGGGGGAATGTTAAAATACGCTTTTTTCACCATCCGTGAGAAAGGAGCACACCATGTCTGAGAAAAACATGGGCCGTCTGGCGCAGGACATGAAGCGGGAGATCATCGCGATCATTTCGCGCCTGAAGGACCCGCGGCTGGCCGGCGGTCTGCTGACCGTCACCCGTCTGGATGTCACCCCCGACCTGGATGTGGCAAAGGTCTATGTGAGCGTGCTGGGCAATCCCGACGGCCCCGCGCCGGTGATCGAGGCGCTGAACCGGGCTTCCGGTCATGTCCGCACCGAGATCAGCCGCAAGATGCACATCCGCAAGGCGCCCCGTCTGGTCTTTGTGGAGGACGACGGCGCAGCCTATGCGGCCCACATCAATGAACTGCTCAAAGAGCTGAATGTGGACGGCCAGGAGGCCGCCCCGAGCGAGAACGACGGAGAGTAAAACCGCCGCCCCTGGAAAGGACGAAGACCTTATGACCGAACCGCTGCATGTGGAACAGGCGGCCGCCAAGCTGCGGGATGCCGACAACATTCTGATCCTCTGCCACAAGAACCCCGACGGCGATACCATCGGATGCGGCAGCGCCCTGTATGACGCCCTGGCTTCCCTGGGCAAGACGGCGGCCGTCCTGTGCGCGGACCCCATTCCGCGCCGCTTCCGTTACACCCAGCCCCGGCTGTTCCGGGGAGAATTTGAGCCCTCCCTGGTGGTGGCCGTGGATGTGGCAGGGTTACAGCTTTTCGGCGACACCGGCCTGATGCCGGCCTACAGCCGCCGGGTGGACCTGTGCATCGACCACCACGCCGGCAACAACGGCTATGCCCAGTACACCCTGCTGGATGCGGGGGCCGCTGCCACCGCCGAGCTGCTGTGTGAGGTGATCGAGGCCATGGGGGTGGAGATTGACCCCCACATGGCAGACTGCCTGTATACCGGCCTCGCCACCGACACCGGCTGTTTCCGGTTTGCCAACACCACCGCCAAAACCCACCGGATTGCCGCCCGTCTGATCGAGGCGGGGGCCCGGGTGGAGGAGCTGAATACCATCCTGTTCGCCACCAAGACCCGCGGACAGATGGAGGCCGAGCGGATGGCCCGCAGTCATTTGGAATATGCACTGGATGGCAGCTGTGCCATCATCTGGCTGGACCGGGATGAGATCGAGGCCAGCCAGGCCGATCCCTCCGATCTGGAGGAATTGACGGCGCTGCCCATCGGGATTGAGGGGGTCAAAATCGGCCTCACCTTCCGCCAGCAGCCCAGCGGCAGCTGGCGGGTCAGCATCCGCACCGTCAAGGGAGTGGATGCGGTGGCGGTGGCCCGGCGCCTGGGCGGCGGCGGACATCTGCGGGCGGCAGGCTGTGAACTGCTGGGCACCCTGGACAACGCCAAGAGCGCCGTCCTGGCCGAGGCCAAAGCGGTTCTGGAGGACACATCATGCAGGGAATCCTGATTGTCGACAAACCCGCCGGCTGGACCAGTTTTGATGTCATCGCCAAGATGCGGGGGGTGCTGGGCACCCGGAAGCTGGGCCACAGCGGTACCCTGGACCCCATGGCCACCGGGGTTTTGCCGGTGTTCTGCGGCGGGGCCAGCAAGGCAGTGGATCTCCAGCTCAACCACGACAAGACCTATCGGGCCACCCTCCGGCTGGGCAGCCGGACCGATACCGGCGACATCACCGGCACGGTGCTGGAAACCCGTCCCGTCACCGCCGGCGAGGCGGAACTGAAGGAGATTTTGCCCCGGTTTGTGGGGCCGCAAATGCAGGTGCCGCCCATGTACTCGGCGGTCAAGGTCAACGGCCAGCCCCTCTATAAGGCCGCCCGTCAGGGTCTGACGGTGGAACGGAAGGCCCGCCCCATCGAAGTCTACGACATCGCCTACGAGGGCAGCCCGGTGCCGGGGGAATACACCCTGACCGTCCGCTGTTCCAAGGGCACCTATATCCGCACCCTGCTGGAGGAGATCGCCCAGGGAATGGGGCAGCTGGGCGCCATGAGCGCCCTGCGCCGGACCCGGGCGGGCCTTTTCACCGAGGCCGACGCCCACACGCTGGAGGAGATTCTGGCCGCCAAAGAGGCCGGGCCCGACGCGCTGGAAGGGCTGATGCTGCCGGTGGAGCGGGTGTTTGAACCTCTGCCCCTGCTGGAAGTGGACGCCGGCACCGCCCAGCACCTCTACAACGGCTGTCCCACCAGCCATTACCCGGCCCCGGATGGCCGTTACCGGGTCCGAAACCGGGAAGGGCAATTTCTGGGACTGGCCAACGTCACCGGCGGCGTGCTGCGGGTGGAAAAACTCTTTGTAGAGCGCGGGTGACACCACATCAAGATTTTGGGAATCAGAAACTATGCAGATTTATCCAACCATGTCCCCCTTTGATCTGGGGGACAAGCAGGGCAGCGCGGTGGCGCTGGGCTATTTCGACGGCATCCACATCGGGCACCGGTCGGTGATCGGCGGGGCGGTCGATTGGGCCAGGGCCCACGGCGCAGCCCCGGCGGTGTTCACCTTCAAGCTGCCCGCCGGCAGCAAGATGAAGGGCCGCCGCCTCTTTTCCGCCGAGGACAAGCATCGGATGGTGGCCGACCTGGGCGTCGAACACTACCTGGTCCCTGCCTTTGAGGACATTCAGGCGATGTCCCCCAGCCAGTTCGTCCGGGGTCTGATCGCAGACTGTCAGGCCCGGGCCTTCTTCTGCGGGGAAAATTTCACCTTTGGCGCCAGAGCCGCCGGAAATCCCGCCCTTCTGCGGGAAATCTGCCAGCCGTTGGGCGTCGAGGTGCACGTCCTGCCCATGGCCCAGTATGAGGGCAAGCCGGTCTCCTCCAGCCGCATCCGCGCGGCGCTGGAAGGCGGCGACATCCCCGCCGCCAACGGGATGCTGGGCGCGCCCTATGCAATCCGCTTCCCGGTGCAGCACGGCAAGGGCCTGGGCCACACCCTGGGGGTGCCCACCATCAACCAGATCTACCCTGACGGCTATCAGCTGCCCCGGTACGGCATCTACATCACCCGCACCTGGATCGGCGGCAGGGCGTATCCCTCGGCCACCGGCCTGGGCAGCCGGCCCACCGTCAACAACGACCCCGAAAAGGTGACCTGCGAGACCTTTATCCCTGGTTTCTCGGGGGACCTGTACGGCGCGGACCCGGTGGTGGAATTCCACACCTACCTCAGCCCCAGCAAGAAATTCGACACGCTGGACGAGCTGCGGGCCTGCATCCAAAATGCTGCCCGCCGGGCTGTGGCCTATTTCCAGTGAACCAAAAAAGACCTGCCTCGACGGCAGGTCTTTTTGTTGATGGATTTGGTCAGATCCAGAGGGATTCGTTTTGATAGCGCTGGTCCAGTGCGGCGCTGAAAATCCGCCCGTTCAGCACCTGGCGGATCACCAGATTTTTCACGTCGTCCGAAACCGAATGGTCGGCGTCCAACTGGTCGAGAACGGCTGCGTCGTCCGCAGGGGCGTCCTTCATGACAGCGGATGCAGAACCGGCTTCAGCCCCTGCATCCAATACCAGGGCCCGGGGCGACGCCTGGGTCCAGGGCTGCCAGTCCAGACCGGAACAGGCGGGATTGCCTGTCTGGAGGAAGGACTGGAGCGCGCCCACAAACTGGTCGGACAGGGCGGCAAATCCGGCGCTGCCCAGATCTGCAATGCCTTTCAGGTTGTTTTCACCCGACAGGAGGGGCAGGCTGATGCCGTGATAGGACCCCAGGCCCATGGCCCGGATGGGACTGGCGCTGTCCGGGCTGCCATAGGCGATTTCACAGACCCAGACGGGGGCATTGGAACCGGCAGTCAAAGCGGCGGCGCTGGCCGCGCCGTTGAAGATGCGGTAGAGATCGGAGCCGTACCGGGTGGCAAAGGCCCGGGCCGCCGAAGCATCCGGGGCGCTCAGACCGTTGGTCTGGTACTGGACTTCCAGCGGGTTGAAGAGGCTGAATTCGGTGGTGCCGGTCACCAGCATCAGAGGAACTGGGTTTGCCAGGGGAGCGTCAAAACCATTTTCGGGCAGGAGAACCCCGTCCGCAAACAGGTGGGGGAAGCTGCTCATCCGAATGCCGCCCCCGTCGGGCATCAACAGGCAAACCCGGGCCGGGTCCAGATCGTAGAGCCAGCGGGAGACATCCTCGCCGTTGGTGAGAAGCCAGGCGGCGGCCTCGGCCTCGTCGGAGAACAGCCCGTCCTCCACCGCCAGGGGCGCAAAGGCTGCGGCGGTCTGGCGGGCGCTGGCATCGGGGTCGGCCATGGTCAGACCGCCGGACAGGGACACCGCCTTTTGGAACCGCCCGGCAAAATAGGGGCTGGCCAGCATGGCCAGCACATCCCGGCCGCCCGCCGAAAAGCCCATGGCGGTGACGTTGCGGGGATCGCCGCCGAAGGAGGCAATGTTTTCCTGGACCCAGTCGAAGGCCCTGGCGGCGTCCAGCAGGGCATAGTTGCCGGTACTGTCGGGACCGTTCTGGAGAGCGGGCAGGCTGTTGAAGCCCAGCAGCCCCAGCCGGTAACCCACCGATACAAAGACGCATCCGGCTCGGGAGGCCAGGCGGGTGCCCGGCAGTTCCTCAGGGGAACCGGTGCGGTTGCCGCCGCCGTGAAAATAGACCACCACCGGCAGACCGGCGGCGCCGTCGGGGGCCCAGATGTCCAGTTTGAGGCAGTCCTCGGTGCCGGCGGCCATTCCATTGCAGGGCTGGAGCGCCATGGGAGCCGGTGCGGTGCAGTCCAGGGGATCAGACCAGGATGCAGGGTCCTGGGGAGGCTGCCACCGCAGCGCTCCCGCCGGTGCGGCGCCGTAGGGTACCCCGTACCAGACCAGGCAGCCTTCCTCCAGCTCCTTGCCCTGGACCGGGCCGCCGGCGGTGGGCCGGAGGGCGCCACGCAGGGGAGAGGCCGAGGTGTCCGCCTGGCTGGCCCCGGCCGGCAGACCGCCGGCCAGACCCGCCGCCGTCAGGGCTCCGGCTTTCAGAAAGCCGCGCCGTGAAAGATTCATAGAGATTCCACTTCCTTTCGGTTGCACTCCCTACCAGTATAGCGAAATCCACCCCGGAAGCAAGTGAAAATTCCGTGGCAGAATATCCGGCGCTTTGGCTGAAAATTGTTTCAACAATTCGGAGGTTTTGCGCTTGCTTTTTGTGAATTTTTTTGGTATACTATCAGCGTTACCGCGGCGCAGCGATGGGAGTATGCCCGTTTGAAAGGGAAGACCGTTTCCCACCGCCCTGTCACGGCAGAAATTTGAGAAAGAGGTATATTCCCATGAACAAACAGGAAGTTATGGCCAAGGTTGCCCTCAACGAGAAGGACACCGGTTCCCCCGAGGTTCAGGTTGCTCTGCTGACCGCTCACATCAATGAGCTGAACGAGCACCTCAAGAAGAACCCCAACGATCACCACAGCCGCCGCGGTCTGCTGAAGATGGTTGGCCGCCGCCGCAATCTGCTGGCTTACCTGCAGAAGAAGGATGTGGAGCGCTACCGCGCCCTGATCGCTACGCTGGGTCTGCGCAAGTAATTTCAATGAGAAAAAGGCAGGCGCCATGCAAAGGTGCCTGCCTTTTTGCTTAGGGTGGAATTTTGGCCGGGTATTGGTAAGCCGGGCCCGCCGCTGCGTGTTGCAGCAGTAAATCGGGCGCCCGAGGGGCATTCCTGGGGCGTCGGATTTATTGCTATAGCCCGCGGCGGCCGGCCTGATGATATTGCCGGGCGTCTCGGCGCCCGGACAAACAAGGAGGTAACTAGATGGCAATCGAATTCGGCTCCCGCAAAGAGACCTTCCCCAACTACAAGGTCTACGAGATGGAACTGGCAGGGCGCCCCTTTAAAGCTGAGATGGGCAAGATGTGCGGGCTGTCCAGTGCCAGTGCGCTGATTCGCTACGGCGAGACCGTTGTGCTGTGCAACGTCACGATGAGCCCCAAGCCCCGGGAAGGGGTCGATTTCTTCCCTCTGAGCGTTGAGTACGAGGAAAAGCTCTACGCGGCGGGCCGGATTCCCGGCAGTTTCATGCGCCGTGAGGGCCGTCCCGGCGAGCGCGCCATCCTGACCAGCCGGGTGGTGGACCGCCCCATGCGGCCCCTGTTCCCCAAGGAGATGCGGAACGATGTCTGCATCACCATGACCGTCATGAGCCTGGACCCCGATTGCAGCCCCGAGATTGCCGGCATGATCGGCGCCTCCCTGGTGACGGCCGTGTCTGAGATTCCCTGGAACGGCCCCATCGGCGGCGTCCAGGTGGGCCTGGTGGACGGCGAAATCGTTATCAACCCCACCTATGAGCAGCGCCGGGTCAGCGACCTGGCCCTGACGGTGGCCGGCACCATGGACAAGATTGTCATGATTGAGGCCGGCGCCAACGAGGTGGACGAGGACACCATGCTGAACGCCATCAAGGCGGCCCACGTGGAGATCAAGAAGGTCATCGCCTTCATCAACGGCATCGTGGCCGAGCGGGGCAAGGACAAGGTCCAGTTCCAGACCGCCGGCATCGACATGAACATCTTCCATGCGGTCCACGACAAGTACCTCGACCGGTTCAAGGCCGCCATGGACACCGACGACAAGAACGTCCGGGATGCAGCCCTGCTGCCCATTCTGGACGACATTGCCGCCGAGTACCCCGACCTGACCGCCGCCGATCTGGATCTCATCAGCTACAAGATGCAGAAACAGGTGGTCCGCCGCTGGCTGCTGGACGAGGGCAAGCGTGTGGACGGCCGCGGCATCAACGAGATCCGTCCGCTGGCCGCCGAAGTGGGCATCCTGCCCCGTGTCCATGGCTCGGGCATGTTCACCCGCGGCCAGACCCAGGTCCTGACCACCTGCACCCTGGGCGGCACCAAGGACAGCCAGTTGATGGACGACCTGACCGACGAGCAGACCAAGCGTTACATCCATCACTATAACTTCCCGCCCTACTCGGTGGGCGAGGCCCGTTCTCCCCGCAGCCCCGGCCGCCGCGAGATCGGCCACGGCGCTCTGGCCGAGCGGGCTCTGGTGCCGGTGCTGCCCTCGATGGAGGACTTCCCCTACACCATCCGCTGCGTCTCGGAGGTCCTGAGCTCCAACGGCTCCACCTCCCAGGCTTCCATCTGCGGCTCCACCCTGGCTCTGATGGACGCAGGTGTCCCCATCAAGGCCCCGGTCGCCGGCATTTCCTGCGGCCTCATCACCGAGGGCGACCGCTGGATGACCATGCTGGACATCCAGGGCGTCGAGGACTTCCACGGCGACATGGACTTCAAGGTGGGCGGCACCCGCAAGGGCATCACCGCCATCCAGATGGACATCAAGATCGACGGCCTGACCTACGACATCATCGCGGACGCCTTTGAGAAGTGCCGCAAGGGCCGGCTGTATATCCTGGATGAGATCATCAAGCCGGTCATCGCCGAGCCCCGCCATGAGCTGAGCCGCTGGGCCCCCAAGATGTTCAGCATCGTCATCCCCACCGACAAGATCAAGGACGTCATCGGCAAGGGCGGCAAGGTGATCCAGGAGATCTGCGCCAACTGCAACTGCAAGATCGACGTGCAGGAGGACGGCCACGTCTTTGTCTCGGCCATCGACCAGGAGGACGCCAAGCGGGCCATCTTCACCATCAAGACCATTGTGGAGGACCCCGAGATCGGCGCCATCTACAAGGGCAAGGTCACCCGCCTGATGAACTTCGGCGCATTCGTGGAAATTGCCCCGGGCAAGGAGGGCCTGGTCCACATCTCCAAGCTGGACACCAAGCGTGTCGAGCGGGTGGAGGATGTGGTGGCCGTGGGCGACGCCATCGTGGTCAAGGTCACCGACATTGACCAGCAGGGCCGGATCAACCTGTCCCGCCGCGATGCCATCATCGCGCTGGAGGCCCGCAAGCACAATCAGAACAAAGAGTCCTGATGGGATTCTGAGATAAAACAGACCGCTCCTTCCCGAACGGGAAGGAGCGGTTTTTATAATCACCTAATTTGCAATTTGCTAAGTGATAAGTAGCTATTGATTGGACGACAGTCAAAACCGGGGTAACATGAATTATTAGCCAGAACCGATTCCAGAAAGCTTTTATGTTTCGACTGGATTGACTGCTATGTGTTCTTTTGCAAACAAGTGTACCGAAGTGTTTGTGATTGTCTTTTAAGAAATACACAAGGCAATCATAAGATTGATCCGAAAAAGTAAGCTATTATAAGCCATAAAGTGTTGACATCTCAATACTTTGTGGCTTATAATAGGACAAAAACAATGGAGGAAAATGAGATGCCTTTTTCATACAAACCGCTTTGGAAATTGTTGATCGATAAGGATATGTCGAAAAAAGCATTTATGGAATTAACTGGTATATCAAAATCAACGATAGACAAAATGAATCGAGGAGAGTATGTTTCAATGGAAGTGTTAGACCGAATTTGTGGTCATCTCCAGTGTAACATTTCTGATGTAGTTGATTTTGTGGGGGAACGACATGTCATATAAGTTAATAAATCAGGATTGTTTTACTTGGATGGCAATGCAAGAGGAAAATTCCATTACGGCTATTGTTACTGATCCACCTTACGGCGTAAAAGAATACACAGAAATTGAAATTGAAAAACAGCGGCAGGGAAAAGGAGGAATATGGAGATTGCCGCCTTCTTTTGATGGCCACACACGGCAGGCACTGCCACGATTTTCTGTTATTAATGATGATCCTAAAGAAAGAGAAAATGTATATACCTTTTTTTATAACTGGGGGAAGGAGGCGCTGCGTATACTTGTCCCAGGGGGCCATATGTTTATTGCATCCACTCCACTGCTTTCTGATATATTGAGTAGTGCTATGCGTAAAGCCGGGTTTGAGCGCCGTGGAGAAATAATACGAACTGTATCTACATTAAGAGGAGGAGATCGGCCCAAAGGATCTGAAACGGAGTTTTCGGATGTTTCAGTTATTCCAAAAGGAATGTGGGAACCGTGGGGACTATATAGAAAACCGATTTCAGAAAAAACAGTAGCGGAAAATTTAAGGAAATGGCATGCAGGGGCACTTAGACGAGAGAGTGCAGATTCTCCATTTTGCGATTTGATTGTCAGTCAGAAAACGCCCAAAATTGAACGAGAAATTGCTCCACATCCCAGCATCAAGCCCCAGTCTTTTTTAAGAAAACTGGTATTTGCCTCATTACCATTGGGGGAAGGTGTTATTTTAGATCCATTTGCCGGAAGTGGATCTACTTTAGCAGCAGCAGAATTTTGCAATCTTGATAGCATTGGCGTTGAGAAAGACAGAGAATTTTACCTGATGGCTGCGAATTCGATACCAAGGCTGGCGGAATTATATCCGATGCAATTGTCCTTTATTCAGCAAAAGGGGAAAAAGGCGGAATAGGCAGATTTCCGGAGATTTTCTTTCGTTTGCCCAAAAGAGCCGGCGTGATCTGGACAAAGTGAGGATTAAGGTACACTGTGCCATCACGCAATTTGGCAGTACCAACTTTAGTCGTAACATAGGTTTCTGTACGTTGCGAATTGTTGCTATTTCGGCGGCTTCCTTGGTATTTCCAATCAGCGCCATCGCATTCGTATCCTATCAAATCGGCGATCTCCACTTGAATGAATTCAATGTCACCAGTCTCTAAAATTTGATAGCATACAACGATATGCCAACCACTGTGTCCATTGTGCCCTTCGCCGCCTTTTAAGGGCTTGTTCGCAGCTTTAACTTCTAATCCGATTCCTTTGGTAGCGTGCATCAAATCAGGGTAGCGCTGGTCATGATAGGAGTGATATATACTCACGTTACTTAGTTTTTTTGTAAAAACATTCGATACGATGCCACTAAAGTTGTTTGCTTGAATAATCGCGGGCAAATTAATACCAGCATTTTCACGAATCGCAGTGAAAAAGTCTTGTGTGTCTTGTAAGGCCGTAAAGATATCATTGTTTGTAAGATCTTCCGGCAATGGAACGGTACGTAGATACTTGCGTTTTAACATATAAGTATATCCTTTTGTCGAAATACTGATTTTATGGTGTGCATCTTTACAGTATACACTTTTAGCTGTAAAAAGCAACAGAGCGGTGTTAGTAAATCTGATTTGATTGCCGTGTGAATTGACATAAAGCGTCCGGATTCAAAATGTAAGCAGTGCCTTTGAAGGGGCAAAAGATAAAAAGCGTGCCTTCATTCACTTTGGAAGGGCTGTTTTTGTGGTATATGCAGAAATTTTGGCGGAAGTTGTTCCGATTGTGCCAACTTGGCTTCCCTGCATCTTGTGGAGACGGCGCTTTTTTGCTATTATAAAGGCAGCTGCTGTATCGGTGCAGCGGCGGGTTTATTTTTGAAAAGAGAGAGGGGTATCACCATGTACAAAGAAATGATGGACACCATCGGACTGGTCAACAGCGTCGACCCGGAAGTCGGCGCGGCCATGGGCCGGGAGCTGGAACGCCAGCGGGAAAACATCGAGCTGATCGCCAGCGAGAACATTGTCTCTCCGGCGGTGATGGCGGCCATGGGCAGCGTGCTGACCAACAAGTACGCCGAGGGCCTGCCCGGCAAGCGGTATTACGGCGGCTGTGTCTATGTGGATGAGGTGGAGAACATCGCCATCCGCCGGGCCTGTGAGCTGTTCGGCGCCAAGTACGCCAATGTGCAGCCCCACTCGGGCGCCCAGGCCAATCTGGCTGTCTACTTTGCCCTGCTGGACCTGGGCGACACCGTCATGGGCATGGATCTGTCCCAGGGCGGCCATCTGACCCACGGTTCGCCGGTGAATATGTCGGGCAAGAATTACCACTTTGTCTCTTACGGCGTGGGGGAGGACGGCCGGATTGACTATGCCGAAGTGGAAAAGGCCGTCAAAAAGACCCGTCCCAAGATGCTGGTGGCCGGCGCTTCGGCTTATCCCCGGGCCATCGACTTTGAAAAGCTGGCCGAGATTGCCCACGGCTACGGCGCTTACCTGATGGTGGACATGGCCCACATTGCCGGCCTGGTGGCGGGCGGGGTCCATCAGAGCCCGGTGCCCTATGCCGACGTGGTGACCACCACCACCCACAAAACCCTCCGTGGCCCCCGCGGCGGCCTGATTCTGACCAACAACGCCGTCCTGGCCAAGCGGATCAACTCGGCCGTGTTCCCCGGCACCCAGGGCGGCCCGCTGGAGCACGTCATCGCCGGCAAGGCCGTCTGCTTTGGCGAGGCCCTCAAGCCTGCATTCAAGGAGTACGCCCGCAAGATTGTGGAGAACGCCCAGGTGATGGCAGCCCAGCTCCAGGCCCGGGGCGTCCAGCTGGTTTCGGGCGGCACCGACAACCACCTGATGCTGGTGGACCTGCGCCAGGAGGAGTGCACCGGCAAGGAGCTGGAAGCCCGTCTGGACGCCGTCCATATCACCGCCAACAAGAACACCGTTCCCGGCGAGACCCGCAGCCCCTTCGTGACCTCCGGCGTCCGTCTGGGCACCCCGGCGGTCACCACCCGCGGCATGGGCCCCGAGGAAATGAAGATCATTGCCGACTGCATCGCCGACTGCATCTGGAACTTCGACGAAAAGAAGGACGACATTGCAGCCCGTGTGCTGGCTCTGACCAAGCAGTTCCCCCTGTACGAATAAATTTCCAAACAACAAAGGGCGAAGCCGCACGGCTTCGCCCTTTGTTTGGGATTACGGTTTGACATCGGGATTGGACCGGGCCGCCACCTGTTCCTGGGTGGGCGGGATGTCCCCCTGAGCGGCCTTTTCCAAATGGCTGATCCGCTGGTCCAGAGCGGTGATCCGCTGGGCGACGATGTCGGGCAGATCCTGCTGGTCCAGGTCGTCGGCGGGGTTCACCGACTTGTTGTTGATGCGGACCACTTCGGCCGGCACGCCCACGGCGGTGCAGTTGGCCGGGAGATTGTGGAGCACCACGCTGCCGGCGCCCACACGGGCATTGTCCCCGATGTAGACCGGGCCCAGCACCTTGGCGCCGGCGCCCACCAGGACATTGTTGCCCAGGGTGGGGTGACGCTTGCCGGTGTCTTTGCCGGTGCCGCCCAGGGTCACCCCGTGGTAGATGGTGCAGTTATCGCCGATCTCGGTGGTCTCGCCAAAGACGATCCCCATGCCGTGGTCGATGAACAGGTTTTTGCCGATGGTGGCGCCGGGATGAATCTCGATGCCGGTCTTATGCCGGCCCCGCTGGCTGACCCAGCGTGCCAGGAAAAAATGCCCCCGCTGATACAGCCAGTGGGCGACCTTGTGATAGACCAAAATGTGAAAACCCGGGTACAACAGGATGACTTCGATCACGTTGCGTGCTGCCGGGTCTTTGCGCTGAATATTGCGCGCGTCGTCGAGCAGACCCATGGAGAACCTCCTTCTATCCGAAAGCAATTTCAAGAAATGACTTTGTTTTTATTGTAGCACAGCCGGCCGCCAAAGTACAGCGCAGGGGGCGCCGGAAAGGCCCTTTTTGGACGGAAGAAAGGCAAATGGGACCGCCTATGCAGAATTTTTGTAAGCTTTACTAAAAATTTCCGGGCATGACCGTGCGACTTCTCACAAACAAAATGGGGATATCTTATTGACACTTTTTGCGTTTCTATGATAAAATAAACCGAAAGACAATCGCAGAAAGGGGAACTATGCCATGATGTCCATCTACGGCGCTGAAAAGCTTGAGATGTGCTTCGCAGCCGGTTTTTTCGCAGCCGGTTTGTTCCCCGTTTTCAAAATTTGAACTTTTCCCGTTCGGGAAAAGTTTTTTTTTGCCCGCGCCGTCCCGGTGCGGCTTCAAAAAGGAGGAAGCGGTCATGCTGATTCAACATGCAGTGGACATCCATGGAGAAGAAATCGAACTTTACCTCAGCGGCGGAAAAATCCAGGCGGTGGGCCGGGGTCTGGCAGCTCTGGCCGGCCCGGATGAGCCTGTGGTGGACGCGGGCGGTCTGGCCGTCCTGCCCGCCTTTGTGGACCTGCACGTCCACTGGCGCACCCCTGGTTTTGAATACAAGGAGGACATCACCACCGGCAGCCGTGCGGCAGCCGCCGGCGGCTACACCTTCGTCAATCTGATGCCCAACACCAAGCCGGTCTGTTCTTCGGTGGCCCAGGCGGCCATGATCGAGGACGAGGCCGCCCGGGTGGGGCTGTGCGACGCCAACCAGACCGTCTCCATCACCCAGAACTTTGACGGCCACACCCTGGACCATCTGAAAACCCTGCCCACGTCGGTCCACTTTGTGACCGAGGACGGCCACGGGGTCCAGAGCGCCAGCGTCATGGCCAAGGCTTTTGCCATCTGCCACCAGAAGGGGATCACCATCATGAGCCACGCCGAGGACATGGAGATCAGCCCCTGGGATTACCGGCTGGCCGAGGATGTGGAAACCCTCCGCAACTGCTGGCTCAGCGAGTACTACCAGACCAGGCTCCACATGTGCCATGTCTCCACCCGGGGGGCCATCGAGGCCATCCGCATCGCCAAGCTGCGGGGTGCCCCCGTCACCTGTGAGGTGACGCCCCATCACCTGTGGTTCACCGAGGACCTGTGCGATTATCGGGTGAATCCTCCCATCCGCACCGCCGACGATGTGGCGGCCCTGGTGGATGCCATCCGGGACGGCACCGTGGATGCCATTTCCACCGACCACGCCCCCCATTCGGAGGAGGATAAGGCGGCAGGCGCCGCCGGCATGGTGGGCAGCGAGACCGCCTTCGGCGTCTGCTACACCAAGCTCTGCCGCGGTGAGGGTCTGCCTCTGGAGCTGCTGAGCGAGCTGATGAGCGGCCGGCCGGCCGAAATTCTGGGTCTGAACAAGGGCCGCCTGGAGCCCGGCTACGACGCCGACCTGGTGCTGGTGGACCTGAACACCCCCTACACGGTGGACCGGGAAAAGCTCCACTCCAAATCCAAGAACTGCCCCTATCACGGGGCTTCGCTGTATGGCCGGGTCTGCGCCACCATCAAGGGCGGCCGGATTACCTATCAGGCTGAGTAAGGATCACAATGAAAGGGAATGATGTTATGATGACCAACATGGATAAGCTGTATGAGGCAGTCGAGGCCCGTGGCCCGGTCTGCGTCGGCCTGGATACCGATTTTTCCTATCTGCCCGGGGACTTTGTGGATGAAACCCTGAGCAAGGGCGAAAATATTGTCCGGTTCAACAAGGCGCTGATTGCCGCCACCAAGGCGGTGGCCGGCTGCTACAAGGTGCAGATCGCTTACTATGAGGCCCTGGGCCTGGACGGCCTGCGGGCTTATGCCGAGACCCTCCGGGCGGTCCGGGAAGCCGGCGTGCCGGTCATTGCCGACATCAAGCGGGGCGACATCGCCAAGACCGCCGAGATGTACGCCATGGGCCACTTCACCGGGGACTTTGAGGCCGACTTTGTGACCCTGGCCCCCTACATGGGTCTGGATTCCATCAGCCCCTATCTGCCCTACGCCGAAAAGGCCGGCAAGGGCATGTTTGTCCTCTGCCGCACCTCCAACGGCGGCGCCAAGGACTTCGAGTATGAGAAGCTGGCCGACGGCCGCCACGTCTATGACCTGGTGGGCGACAAGCTGAACGAGCTGGGCAAGAACTATATGGGCGAGCACGGCTACTCCTCGATCGGTCTGGTCATCGGCGGCACCCACATCGAGGAGGCTGCCGAGATCCGCGCACGGTACAAAGACAGCTTCTTCCTGATTCCCGGCTACGGCGCCCAGGGCGGCAAGGCCGAAGACATTGCCCAGTATCTGAACCAGGGCAACGGCGGCACCGTCAATTCCAGCCGCGGCATCCTGCTGGCCTACAAGAAACAGCCCGGCGTGGCCTTCGATGAGGCCGCCTACAACGAGTGCGTCAACATGAAGGAGGCCATTGCCCATGCGTGCAGCCTGCTGTGAGGCCACCGTCCTGGGTCACAGCGTCGTGGCGTCGGATATCCGGCTGCTGCGGGTTCTCTGGCCCAATCCCGGCCACGCCCCCCATGCGGGGCAGTTCTTCACCCTGCGCAGCTGGGGCGCAGGGGAGGCACCCTTCCTGTCCCGCCCCATTAGCGTCCACAAGTGGGAGCCTGAGACTCTGACCGTCTCGTTCCTGTACCAGATTGTGGGCAAGGGCACCGAAAAGCTGGCCGCTCTGGCCGAAGGGGACATCATCCAGCTCACCGGCCCCATGGGCAATGGCTTCGATGTGCCCGCCATCGCCCAAAAATACCAGAAGATCGCCCTGGTGGGCGGCGGCATCGGCACTGCTCCCATGTACCAGCTGGCCCGGGAACTGGCCGCCTGCGGCCGCACCCCCGACGTGTTCTTCGGGTTCCGGGATGAGCCCTACTGCATGGAGCAGTACCGCTCTCTGGCCGGCATCGTCAAAATTTCCACCGACAGCGGCCGGTTCGGCTTCCATGGGTTTGTGACCCAGCTGTATGACCCGGCCGACTACGATGTTGTTTTGATCTGCGGGCCCACGCCCATGATGAAAAATGCAGCCCGCCTCTGCGCCGAAAAGGGCACCCCCTGCCTGGTCAGTCTGGAAAAGAAGATGGCCTGCGGCATCGGCGCATGCCTGGGCTGCACCATCGAGACCGCCTCGGGCGCCAGGAGCGTCTGTAAGGACGGCCCTGTCTTTGCGGGAACGGAGGTGTTCGGATGGCAGACCTGACTACAAACCTCCTCGGCTTCCAGATGAACAGTCCCATCATCGGCGCGTCCGGTACGGTGGGCTATGGGGTCGAGTATGAGGACCTGGCCGATTTCAGCAAGATCGGCGGCATTTCGGGCAAGGGACTGACCCTTCACGGCCAGTTCGGCAACAAGGGCGAGCGGCTGTGGGAGACCCCTTCGGGCCTCATCAACAGCATCGGCCTCCAGAACCCCGGCGTGCAGCACTTCATCGATGTGGAACTCCATGAGATGCTCACCCTGAAGCAGCAGTACGGCACGGTGGTGATCGCGAATCTGGGGGGCCACAGCGAGGAAGAATATGTGGAAGGGGCGGCCCTGCTGAATGACAGCGCGGTGGACATCATCGAGCTGAACATCAGCTGTCCCAACGTCAAACAGGGCGGCATGGCCTACGGCGTCAAGGCCGACGCCGCCGGCGAGGTGGTGCGGATGGTCCGTGCCGTCTGCAAAAAGCCCCTGATGGTCAAGCTCAGCCCCCAGGCTGAGAACATCCCCGAGATGTGCAAGGCGGTGGAAGCCGCCGGCGCCGACGCCATCAGCCTGACCAATACCTTCCAGGCCTGCGCCATCGACCTGGAAAAGCGCCGCCCCGTCTTTGACAACATCTTTGCCGGTCTGTCCGGCCCGGCGGTGCGGCCCATTGCCCTGCGGATGGTCTGGCAGGCGGTGGGTGCGGTCCAGATCCCCGTGGTGGGCCTGGGCGGCATCGCGACCGGCCGGGATGCCCTGGAGTTCATCATGGCGGGCGCCGCCGCAGTCCAGGTGGGCGCGGCCAACTTCGCCAATCCCCGGGCCATGGAGACCATCGCCGACGAGATGGCCGCCTGGATGGATGCCCACGGCGTCGCCAGCCTGGAGGAAATCCGCGGCTGCGCCCGGTGAATATGCTCTAAAATTGACATATATACATTATTTTAAGAATATATCGAATAAATTTGCATTTTCCTATCTCGCGTGTTACAATACCGTGAGACAGATTCTGTGGAAAGAGGAAGGGAGTAAAAACAATGAGTGAAGCGATTGAGATTTTGAAGAGCTGTGACGCGTTCCTGGAGGGCCATTTCCTGCTGTCGTCGGGCCGCCATTCCAGCGCCTATTGCCAGATGGCATTCCTGCAGCAGTACCCCGACCGGTGCGCCGAGGTGATGGCTCCTGTGGCCGCCAAGATCAAGGAGCTGGGCGCCGATGTCATCGTCGGACCCGCCATGGGCGGCATCGTCTACGCTTACGAGCTGGCCCGTCAGACCGGCCTGCGCGCCATCTTCACCGAGCGTGTGGACAACGTCATGACCCTCAAGCGGTTTGTGATCCATCCGGGTGAGAAGTGCATCATCGCCGAGGACGTGGTCACCACCGGCATCTCCTCCCTGGAGACCAAGCGGGCCATCGAAGAGGCCGGCGGCATCTGCCTGGGCATCACCTGCGTGGTGGACCGCACCAAGCCCGAGGCTCCGTCTCCCATCCCCATCCTGGCCTGCGCCCTCAAGCTGGATCTGCCCAACTATGCCCCCGATGAGTGCCCCCTGTGCAAGGAGGGCAAGCTGCCCCTGGTGCACCTGGGCAGCCGCAAGATGAACCAGCAGGCCAAGCAGACCCTGTAAGTCCTGCAACGAGATAGAACGAGGGAACGCAATGAACGCATATCTTCTTTTGGCAAACGGAATGGTTTTTGCGGGCCAGTCGGTGGGCGCTGAAGGCGTCACGGTGGGCGAGGTGGTCTTTGCCACCGGCATGGTGGGTTTTGAAGAGACCCTCACCGACCCCAGCTACTATGGCCAGATCATCACCCAGACCTACCCCCTGATCGGCAATTACGGCATGAATCACTGGGATATGGAGTCGGGCAAAGTCTGGGCCCGGGGCTACATTGTCCGCGAGGCCTGTAAGACCCCGTCCAACTGGCGCTCGGAAGAGACGCTGGACAGCTTTTTGAAGAAAAACAACATCATCGGCATCGAGGGGATCGACACCCGTCATCTGACCCGGGTGATCCGGGAGAGCGGCGTCATGAACGGCGCCATCCTCACCACCTTTGATCCCGCCGACCCCGCCAACAAAGAGCAGACCGACGCCCTGCTGGCCCAGGTGAAGGCCTATGCCGTCACCGACGCCGTCAAGAGCGTCACCTGTGCTGCGCCTGAAGTTCACAACCCTGCCGGCGCGCCCCATATTGTCCTGATGGACTACGGCTGCAAGCGGAACATTGTCCGCTGCCTGGTCCGCCGCGGCTGCAAGGTCACGGTGATGCCCGCCTTCTCCACGGCCCAGCAGGTGGCCGCCCTGAACCCGGACGGCATCATGCTGTCCAACGGCCCCGGCGACCCCGCCGAGCCGGTGGAGGCCATCCAGAATCTGCGCGAAATTTTTGCGCTGAACATCCCCACCTTCGGCATCTGCCTGGGCCATCAGCTGTCGGCCCTGGCCGCCGGCGCCAAGACCACCAAGCTCAAGTACGGCCACCGCGGCGCCAACCAGCCTGTGACCGACTTTGCCAGCGGCCGCACCTTCATCACCAGCCAGAACCACGGCTATGCGGTGGTGGGGGACCAGCTGCCCCCCGAGATGGGCACAGTGGCCCAGGTCAATGCCAACGACGGTACCTGTGAAGGCATCCAGTACAAGAAATGGAACTGCTTTACCGTCCAGTTCCACCCGGAAGCAAACGGCGGCCCCAAGGATACAGAGTTCCTCTTCGACCGTTTCCTGACCAATGTAAAGAACGCAAAGGAGGCTCGCTGATATGCCCAAGGACCCCAGAATCAAAAAGGTGCTGGTCATTGGCTCCGGCCCCATCATCATCGGACAGGCTGCCGAGTTTGACTACTCGGGCACCCAGGCCTGCCGCGCCCTGAAAGCGGAAGGCATCGAGACGGTTCTGCTGAACTCCAACCCTGCCACCATCATGACCGACCCCGACGTGGCCGACCACGTCTACATCGAGCCCATGACCCTGGAGGTGGTGGAGCGCATCCTGGACATCGAAAAGCCCGACTCGGTGCTGCCCAACCTGGGCGGCCAGATGGGCCTGAACCTGTCCATGGAGCTGGCCCGCAGCGGCTATCTGGACCGCACCGGCATCCGGCTGCTGGCCTGCAAGCCCGAGACCATCGACCGCGCCGAGGACCGCGAGCTGTTCAAGGAGACGATGGAAAAGCTGCACCAGCCCATCATCCCCTCCGAGGTGGTGGAGACGCTGGAGGACGCGCTGGCCTGCGCCGACCGGATCGGCTACCCGGTCATCGTCCGGCCCGCCTTTACCATGGGCGGCACCGGCGGCGGCATCTGCGAGGACAAGGCCAAGCTGATCGAGATCGGCACCAACGGCCTGCGGCTTTCCCCCATCCACCAGATTTTGGTGGAAAAGTGCATCGCCGGCTGGAAAGAGATCGAATATGAGGTGATGCGGGACCACAAGGGCAACGTCATCACCGTCTGCAACATGGAGAACCTGGACCCCGTGGGCATCCACACCGGCGACTCGGTGGTTGTGGCTCCCTCCCAGACCCTGAGCGACCACGAATACCAGATGCTCCGCACCGCGGCCCTGGATATCATCACCGAGCTGGGCATCGAGGGCGGCTGCAACTGCCAGTTTGCCCTGAAGCCCGACAGCTTTGACTATGCGGTCATCGAGGTCAACCCCCGTGTGTCCCGCTCGTCGGCCCTGGCCTCCAAGGCCACCGGTTATCCCATTGCCAAGGTGGCCACCAAGATCGCCATCGGCTACACCCTGGACGAGATCACCAACGATGTCACCGGCAAGACCTGCGCCTGCTTCGAGCCCGCGCTGGACTATATTGTCGTCAAATACCCGAAGTGGCCCTTTGACAAGTTTGTCTATGCGGACAAGTCCCTGGGCACCCAGATGATGGCCACCGGCGAAGTCATGTCCATCGGCAACAGCTTCGAGGCCGCCATGATGAAGGCTGTCTCCTCCATCGAGCTGGGCATGGACACCCTGACCCACAAGCCCTTTGTGGAGATGGACGACCAGGAAGTCATCGCCCACCTGCATGTGCAGGATTCCGAGCGGGTGTTCTGCGTCTACGAGGCCCTGAAGCGTGGCATCGACCACCAGACCATCTACAATATTACCAAGATCGACTGGTGGTTCCTGGACAAGATGCAGCACCTGGCCAACCTGGAAAACGGTCTGGCCCGCTGCAACGGCGTCCTGAGCGTGGAACAGTACAAGGAGGCCAAGAAGTACGGCTTCCAGGATAAGACCATCCGCCGCCTGGCTCAGGTGGAACAGCTGCCGGTTGAGAATTACCGGGCCGGCTTTAAGATGGTTGACACCTGCGCCGCCGAGTTCTCGGCCAACACCCCCTATTTCTATTCCACTTATGACGGCGACAACGAGGCCGCCGAATTCATCGCGGAAAAAGAGGCGGGCAAGCCCCACAAAAAGCGGATTCTGGTCTTTGGTTCGGGGCCCATTCGGATCGGTCAGGGCATCGAGTTCGACTACTGCTCGGTGCACTGTGTCTGGACCCTGAAAAAGCACGGCTGCGAGGCCATCCTGGTCAACAACAACCCCGAGACCGTCTCCACCGACTTCGATACCGGCGACCGCCTGTACTTTGACCCCCTGACCCCCGAGAGCGTGGACAACATCATCGCCACCGAGAAGCCGGACGGCTGCGTGGTCCAGTTCGGCGGCCAGACCGCCATCAAGCTGGCCAAGCACATGGACGAAGTGGGCCTGCCCATCCTGGGCACCCCCGCCGACGCCATCGACGAGGCCGAGGACCGGGAGCGGTTCGATGAGCTGCTGGAGCGGTGCAAGATTCCCCGCGCCCCCGGCCGCACCGTCTTTACCCTGGAGGAAGCCCTGGCCGCAGCCGACGAGATCGGCCTGCCGGTCCTGATGCGCCCCTCCTACGTCCTGGGCGGTCAGAATATGATCGTGGCCTACACCCAGGCTGATGTCATCGAGTATATGGGCGTCATCACCGAGCATGTGGATATGGATCACCCGGTCCTGCTGGACAAGTATATCCAGGGCACCGAGTGCGAGGTGGACGCCATCTGCGACGGCACCGATTTCCTGATTCCCGGCATCATGGAGCAGGTGGAGCGGACTGGCGTTCACTCCGGCGACTCCATCTGTGTCTATCCGGCACAGCACCTGTCCCAGAGCGTCATTGATACCATGGTGGACTACACCGGCCGCTTTGCCCGTGAGCTGAAAGTGGTGGGTCTGGTCAACGTTCAGTACGCCGTTTCGGACGGCAAGGTCTACGTCATCGAGGTGAACCCCCGTTCGTCCCGTACCGTCCCCTATATCTCCAAGGTCACCGGCGTGCCCATGGTGGACCTGGCGGTCCGCTGCTGCCTGGGTGAAAAGCTGGCCGATATGGGTTACGGCACCGGCCTGCACCCCAATGCGCCCTATGTGGCCGTCAAGGTGCCTGTCTTCAGCTTTGAAAAGCTCCACGGCGTGGATACCCAGTTTGGCCCCGAGATGAAGTCCACCGGCGAGGTGCTGGGCATTGCCCCCAACTACCATGACGCCCTGCTCAAGGGCCTGATTGGCGCGGGCTATACCTTCAAGACCCCCGGCCCCGCCAGCTGCTGCATCTTCACCGTCAAGGACAGCGACAAGCCCGAATTTGTGGACATCGCCTGGAAGCTCAAGAGCATGGGCTATAAACTGTACGGCACCTCCGGCACCTGTGCCTGGCTGAACAAGCACATGGTTCCCTGCAACGAGGTGCGGAATATGTCGGGCGAATCGCCCAATATTGTCGACCTGCTCCAGAGCGGGCTGGTGGACTATGTCTTCTCGACCAGTGCCAAGGGGCGTGACCCCCGGCGTGACTCGGTCCGCCTGCGCCGCAAGGCCGTGGAACTGAGCATCCCCTGCATTACGGCAGTGGATACCGCCAACGCTCTGGTCAACTGCCTGCGCAGCGAGCACAGCCTGAAAAATGTGCCGCTGGTGGACATTGCAACGCTGTATAAGGAAAAATAAGGCTTCGTGTGCAAAAGAGCCTGTTTCGTGCGCAGAGTATCGCTTTGCCAGGTGTCGTTTGCTATACTCTACGACGAAAATTTTACAAAAATACGTTACTTTTATGAGTTTCCTGCTCAACGCAACCGCAGTGGAAAACTCTGGATATAACAAGCTGTTCCAGGAGGATATTGATACATGACCCGTTCCCAGATGATCGAGACCGTTGCCCGCAAGACCGGCTTCCCCGAGAGCCAGGTCGAAATGACGATGGACGCTATGTTTGACCAGATCGCAGAGTGCCTGCGTTCGGACGAAAAGGTGACCATCGCCGGGTTTGGCCGGTTTGAAATGCGTCCCCGCAAGCCCAAGGCTTACACCAACCCCAAGACCAAGGTGTCCAGCCGCCTGGAGTCCACTTCGATTCCCGGCTTCAAGGCAAGCGGCCGCTTCAAACAGAAGCTGGAGGCTGCCCGTGCAGCCGCAGCAGCCGAAAACAAGGCTCTGGAAGAGACGGCGTAACAATTCCATAGATGAAAGGCCGGGCGTCAAGGGGCGTTCCGGCCTTTTTGTATGCCGCAGCAGGGAAAGAAGGCTTTTCAGAAGCCGCGCGGCGTGCTATACTAACAATGATTTGACAAAATGCGCAGACCCAAGAGGAACGGAGAAAATCATGCGTTACAGTGAATTACAGTGCAGCGAAGCCATCCACCAGGCGGTAGAGCGGATGGGCTTCGAGGAGATGACCGAAATTCAGGAAAAGGTGATCCCCCTGATGATGGCAGGACGGGACGTGATCGCCAAAGCCCCCACTGGCACCGGCAAGACCTGTGCCTTTGGCATTCCGGTGGCCGAACAGATCGACCCCGAAAAAACCTGGCCCCAGGCAGTGATTCTGGCCCCCACCCGGGAACTGGCCCAGCAGATTGCAGGGGATCTGGAGGATCTGACCTATTTCATGCCGGGGGTCAAGGTGGCCTGCGTCTATGGCGGCGCCAACATGGAAAAGCAGGCCCGCCGCCTGGCGGAGGGCTGTCAGATCGTGGTGGCCACCCCGGGCCGCCTGATGGACCACTACAAGCACCGCAGCATCGACCTGAGCCATGTGACCCAGATTGTCCTGGACGAAGCGGACGAGATGCTGAATATGGGGTTCTATAAGGATGTGCGGCACATCATCGACCTGATGAAGAACCGGAAGTCCCTGTCCATGTTCTCGGCCACCATCAGCCGGGAGGTGATGGATATCGGCTGGCTCTACCAGCGGGACGCCGAGGAGATCACCGTCCAGCCCAAAGAGGAGAGCCAGCCCAAGATCACCCAGTACAAGCTGGAGACCTCCGGCCGCAACAAACTGTCCGACCTGGCCCAGCTCATCATTGGGGAGGGGTACAAGCGGGTGATGGTGTTCTGTGACACCAAGTTCGCCACCGCCACCCTGGCCAATCAGCTGGCCCGGCTGGGCTTCTCGGTGGACTGCCTCCACGGCGACCTCTCCCAGAAGGACCGCAACCGGATTATGCAGAGCTTCCGGGATGGGAAGGTGTCGGTGCTGGTGGCCACCGATGTGGCCGCCCGGGGCATTGACGTGTCGGATGTGGACGCGGTCATCAACTATGACGTTCCCTCGGACAATGAACATTACACCCACCGGATTGGCCGCACCGGCCGCGCCAAAAAGGAGGGCGTCAGCTATTTGTTCTATATGCCGGACGAGAAAAAGCGGGTGGATGAGCTGCTGCGAATGACCCGCAACACCGATCTGTGCCTGCCGGTCCACTTTGACTTCAACCATGAGCACATTGTGGTGGAGGAAAAGAAGGACAGCGGGGACAAATTCCAGATCAGAAGTTATTTTTAATAGGAAAGCGAGAACCAGGGCCTTGGGTCCTGGTTTTTCCTGTCATGGGGAAGAAAGCCCTAACAAAAAAGACGGTGGAACGATAAAGAAAAAAGAATTTCATTTTTTGCGTAAGAAATTTCCAGAAAATGCTTGACAGAAGTCGGACTTTGTAGTATTATACTCAGGCGCCCTGTGGAACGGACTTCCGCGAGAGTCCGAGAAATGAGAGCACTTCAAAATCACTTGAAAAAAGATGAAAAAAGTGCTTGACAAACCGGACCGGACGTGATAAAATAAGCAGGTCGCCGGCCGAGAGGCCGAGACGCACAGGACCTTGAAAATTGAACAATATCGAATACTTGTAACGGAACCTTTAAAGTGTTGGAAACACTTAAAATTCCAAAAGTAATTCATACAGGACGCAAGCGATTGCGTGCTGAGGATTGGATTTAAACACTGAATAAGTGATTAAATATCATTTTATAAAGAGTTTGATCCTGGCTCAGGACGAACGCTGGCGGCGCGCCTAACACATGC